>JAJYTA010000012.1 GCA_021793295.1 Actinomycetes bacterium | reverse complement strand
ATCGCTGCGCTGGCGGCCGTGGCCCGTGACGCCGGCGCCCTGCTCGTCGTCGACAACACCTTCGCCACGCCGTACCTGCAGCAGCCCCTGGCCCTGGGGGCCGACGTCGTCGTGCATTCGACGACGAAGTACGCGGGAGGTCACTCCGACGTCGTCGGCGGAGCGCTCGTGGTTGCCGATACGGCGTTGGGTGACGAGCTGGCCTATCACCAGAACACCCTCGGCGCCGTCGCCGGACCGTTCGACGCGTGGCTGGTGCTACGTGGGCTCAAGACGCTCGGCGTGCGTATGGACCGGCATTGCGACAACGCCGAACGGGTCGTGGCGCTGCTCCGAGAGCACCCGCGGGTGAGCCAGGTGCTGTACCCCGGCTTGGCCGAGCACCCTGGCCACGATGTTGCGGCCAAGCAGATGAGCCGGTTCGGCGGCATGGTCTCGTTCCGGGTCGACGGTGGCGAGCAGGCCGCGATCGACGTGTGCAACCGGGCACGGCTGTTCGTCTTGGGCGAATCGCTCGGTGGAGTCGAGTCGCTGATCGAGCACCCGGGCCGGATGACGCACGCCAGCGCGAGCGGCAGCCCGCTGGAGGTGCCGGGCGACCTGGTCCGGCTTTCGGTCGGTATCGAGACCGTCGACGACCTGCTCGCCGATCTGACCCAGGCCCTGTCCTCCGACTAGGCCGCCCACTCGCGCAGGGCGGGCAACACCTCGGCGCCGATGCGCTTGATGGTGCCGGTCGGGTCGGTGCTGGCGACCTGAATCGCGACGTAGTCCGCGCCGACGTCGTGCACCAGCGGCCGATACGCCTCGGCGAGCTGCTCGAGATCACGCACGATCGTGTACTTGCCGAGAATCTCCGCACGGTCCATCTCGTCAGCGCGCTGACGCAGGACCATCGGGTCGGCGACCTCGAGCCGGCCGGGAGCGCGAAGACCGCGCATGGACGCCAAGGCTTCCCACGCTTCGTCGTCACTACCGGCCAGGACAACCCACCGGGTCGCCATCACGGTGGTCTTGGCGCCCCGTTCGGCGGCTGCCTGCCGGTACGGTTCGATGACGCGCTCGACGGTGTCCTGCGGGTCCTTCACGCTGGTGATGAGGCCCTCGGCATGTGTGCCGGCGAACGTGGCGGACTTGGGCCCGCCGGCGGCCATCCACACCGGAACCGTCCCGACCGGTGGGCTGTACAACTTGGCGGTGCGCGCTTGGTAGTACTCACCCTCGACGTCGATCTTGTCGCCGGCCAACAGGCCGTGCATGATCGTCATCGCTTCGGCCATGCGAGCGATGCGTTCGGCATAGCCGGGAAACTCGTAGCCCAGCGGCGCCTCGTTGATGGCTTCGCCGGTGCCGACGCCGAGGATGAACCGTCCACCGGACAGCCGGTCGACCGTGGCGGCGGCCTGGGCGATCAAGGCGGGGTGGTAGCGGAACAGCGGTGCCGTGACGCTGGTGGCGAGCTCGACGCGCGAAGTGGCCTGCGCGACCGCGCCGAACCAGGTCCACACGTAGCTGGCCGCGGCCTCGTCGTCGACCCACGGATGGAAGTGGTCGGCGCCGGTGACGACGTCGAAGCCAGCCCGCTCGGCGAGAACCGCGTGCTCGAGCAACGTTTCGGGCTGATAGGACTCATGACTGCACAACCAGGCGAGTTTCACGTCCCACACTCTACGAGTTGACAGTGACAGCGGCGTGAGCCCATCCGGGCGCAGGGTGACAGGATCAGCGGTGAGGGGCCGAATCTCACGAGGAGGATGGCGGGCGTGGTAGAGACCGTTTCGATGGCCGATGTGGACGCCGCGCGGGAGCTGTTGCGTGACGTCGTCCGGCCGACGCCGCTCGAAGACTCGCGTTGGCTGGCCCACCGCGTCGGCGGGCCGGTCCACTTGAAGTGCGAGAACCTGCAGCGCGCGGGGTCGTTCAAGATTCGTGGCGCCTACGTGCGTATCGCCGGGCTCTCGGCGGCTGAGCGGGCCAACGGGGTCGTCGCCGCGAGTGCGGGAAACCACGCGCAGGGGGTGGCCCTGGCGGCCAGCATGCTGGACACCCAGGCGACGGTGTTCATGCCCGAAGGTGCGGCCATCGTCAAGGAGCGAGCGACGCGCGCCTATGGCGCCGACGTGCGATTCGTGGGCTCCAGTCTCGACGAGGCGCTGCTGGCTGCCCGAGCGTTCGCCGCCGAGACCGGTGCCGTCCTCATCCACCCGTTCGACCATCCTGACGTCGTAGCTGGTCAAGCCACTGTGGGTACCGAGATCCTGGAGCAGTGCCCGGACGTGCGCACCATCGTCGTCGGTACCGGCGGCGGAGGCCTGACGGCGGGCATCGCGCTCGCCGTCCACCACAACCGCCCGGACGTGCGGGTCGTGGGTGTACAGGCTGAGCGGGCAGCGGCCTTCCCGGGCTCGCTCGAGGCCGGCCGGCCCGTGCCGTTGGAGCAGATGGCGACCATGGCCGACGGCATCGCCGTGGGCTGCCCCGGCGAGCTTCCGTTCGACATGATCCGCAAGTACGTGGACTCCGTCACCACGGTGTCCGAGGAGGCGCTGTCGCGGGCGCTGGTCCTGCTGCTCGAACGCGCGAAGCTGGTGGTCGAACCCGCCGGTGCGGCCGCGGTGGCCGCCGTGCTCGAAGATCCGGGGGCTTTCGAGCCACCGGTGGTCGCCGTTCTGTCCGGCGGGAACATCGACCCGCTGCTGCTGCTGCGGGTGATCCGCCACGGCATGGCGGCCGCGGGACGCTACCTGTCCCTGCGCGTGCGCGTGCCCGATGCGCCGGGCGGGCTGGCCGGGCTGCTCAGCGTGCTGGCAAGCGTCGACGCCAACGTGCTGGACGTCGTCCACGAACGAACGGGTGCGAGTCTGTCGATCGACGAGGTCGAGATCGCGTTGCAGGTCGAGACGAGGGGACCGGAGCACTGCGACCGGGTTCTGGGGACGCTGGGTGAATCCGGCTACGCGGTGACCATTATGGAAAACTGACTTATCGCTTCGTAAAACAGAGTTGACGTTTTGGTAAGTCGTGGCGCACCATGGAGCCATGACGACGCTCTCATCGCGTGAGATCCTCGAGCAGGTGGCCGCCGGGCAGCTCCATCCGGCCGAAGCGGCTCGCCTGCTCGACGAGATCGAAGCGGCCGAGTCGGCCCGGACCGATGCTGGCGCCACCCGGACGGGGTCCGGCGCCGGTGCGGCACGCGCTGACGTCGTGCCTCAGATCACCAGGGTCCAGGTCCGCGGAACGTCGAGGCGGGTCCGCATCGTCGGTGACCCCACTGTGGCCACCGTCGCCGTCGACGGCCAGCACACGGTACGCCGTGACGGCTCGACTCTGAACATCACCGGCGAGACCGAGGCCGTGCCCACAGAAGGCGCGTTCGTGCTGCTCGCCGGGGGACGCTGGCGAGAGGTCGCCGACCGGTTCCAAAACGTCGGGCAGGATCTCGAGCTGCGTGTCCGGGTCAATCCCGGGCTCACGGTCGGGGCTGAGGCGATCGCCGGCTCGTTGCGGGTCGACGACGTTCCGGCGCTCGATCACGTCCGGGTGACCGCGGGTTCGCTACGGGTGAGCGGCCTGCGCAGCCCGGTCGACCTCTTGGTGCAGGCCGGCTCAGCGCAGGTCGAGACGCTGCAGCTGGCCGGGCATTCGCGGATGCGCTGTGAGTCGGGGTCGATGCAGCTGACATTGCTCGAAGGTTCCGACGTAAGGGTGCGCTCAGACGTTCAGCTGGGCCGGTTCACCACCGAGCACGAACGGCCGAAGTCGCAGCGTGACCGCGACATCGTGCTGGGCACTGGTGCGGCCGAGATCGACGTCGAGGTCGTGATGGGGAACGTGACGGTGAAGCTTCCGGAACCGTCGAGTGGAGGGACCCGGTGATGGTTTCGGACCCGCACCGCCATCTGCATCAACCGCCAGGAGACTGCCCAGTGTGCGGTGCGGAGCTGCACGTCACGAGGCTGGGATGCGAGTCCTGCGGCACTGAGCTGTCCGGACGGTTCGCCTCGTGTGCCTACTGCTCCCTTGACGCGCAGGACCAGAAAATTCTTGGCACCTTCCTCGTCTCTCGCGGCAATATGAGAGAACTGGCGCGCGAGCTCGGTGTCAGCTACCCCACGGCGCGCCAACGATTCGCGGAATTGCTCCAGCGACTCGGATTGGAGGACACGGGGGACGCCGCGGCCGCGCCGGCCGAGGTCGATCGCGAAGCGGTGCTGCGCAAGCTCGCCGCTGGTGAGCTCGATCTCGACCAGGCCACCGCGTTGCTCAGCTGAGTTCGAAACCCACGGCGGAGTCGGCATCGCTCGCTGCGGCGACCTTGTCGGTGGCGTCTGACAAGCTCCAATCATCATCACAGAAGGGACACATCGTGAACGCGATCACTGCCGAAGGTCTAGCCAAGACCTTCGGCTCCGGGGAGAAGGCCGTCAAGGCCGTGGGGGGTGTCGACCTCGAGGTGCCCGAGGGCACTGTGGTCGGGCTGCTCGGCCCGAACGGCGCAGGTAAGACCACGGTGGTACGGATGCTGACCACTCTGCTGCGACCTGATGCCGGCCGCGCGGTCGTGGCCGGGCACGATGTCCTGTCAGAGCCGCAAGCCGTCCGGTCCAAGATCGGCCTGTCCGGGCAGTACGCCGCGGTCGACGAGACGCTCACGGGGCGGGAGAATCTCTGGCTCTTCGGCCGCCTCTACCAGCTGTCGAGCAAGCAGGCCAAGAAGCGAGCCGACGAACTGCTCGAGCAGTTCTCGCTGACCGATGCAGCAGACCGGATGCTCAAGACGTACTCCGGCGGCATGCGCCGGCGTCTCGACCTGGCCAGCAGCTTGATCGTCCAGCCCGAGGTCTTGTTCCTGGACGAGCCGACCACCGGCCTCGATCCGGCGAGCCGACTCGACCTGTGGGAGGTCATCCGCGAGCGCGTGGCCGGTGGCGCGACCATCCTGTTGACCACGCAGTACCTCGAAGAGGCTGATGCGCTGGCCGACAACATCATCGTCATCGACCTCGGCAGGGTGATCGCCCAAGGCACCGCCGACGAGCTCAAGACGCAGATCGGGGGTGAGCGCATCGAGGTGGTGGTCCACGATCCCGAGCAGGCCGGGCGCGCTGAGCAGATCCTGAACCTGAACAGCGGGGGACAGTGCGAGCATGACGAACACAACCGCAAGCTCACGGTGCCCACCCACACCGGTTCCAAGGGATTGATCCAGGTGATCCGCGACCTCGACGAGGCCGGCATCACCATCGACGACATCGCGCTGCGCCGGCCCACCCTTGACGACGTGTTCGTGAAGCTGACCGGCCGGCACGCCGAGGACGAGACCGAGAAGCCTGAGCTGGCCGGGAGGAGTGCATCGTGACCACGACCGATGTGAAGCGTGAGTCGCCGGCACGTCCCAACCGCGTAGGGCCCAAGCAAGCGGTCAACGACGCTTTGACCATCACGTGGCGCAACATCCGTGGCGGCTGGCGGGTGCCGGACAACCAGATCTACATGTTCATCCAGCCGATCATGTTCGTGCTGTTGTTCGCCTATGTGTTCGGCGGAGCCATCCCCATTCCGGGCATGGAGGGCGACCCGACGGCCTACAAGCGCTATCTGATGGCCGGTATCTTCGCCCAGACGATGGCCTTCGCCGTAGCTCCGGCGAGCGTCGGGCTGGCCGACGACATGGAGAAGGGCCTCATCGATCGGTTCCGGTCGCTGCCCATGGCGCGGTCCGCGGTCATCTCCGGACGGGTCATCGCCGACCTGGCCAATCAGGTCATCGTGCTGGCGATCATGATCCTGTGCGGGCTCCTCGTGGGTTGGAAGATCGAGAACGGCGCCCTTGGCTTCATCGGCGGGGTCGGGCTATTGCTGTTGTTCGCCTTCGCCATGTTGTGGGTCGGGGCGTTCATCGGACTGTCCGTCGGCAGCCCGCAGGTGGCAGCCTCAGCTGGGCTGATCTGGCTGTTCCCCCTGGTGTTCTTGTCCAATGCGTTCATCCCGACCCCGACCCTGCCGAACTGGCTGCAGCCGGTGGCGGAGTGGAACCCGGTGAGTGCGTTCGTGGCCGCCACGCGTGAGTTGTTCGGCAACCCGAACTTGTTCTCGACCGACAACTTCCCGGCGCAGCACCCGGTGCTGCTGTCGCTGATCTGGGTCGTGATCATCGTCGGCATCTTCGCCCCGCTGGCCATCCGCAAGTACAAGGCAGCCGCGACCAAGTAGGCGCCCCGTATCGGTCGCCGACGTAGTCGGCCCAGGCCGCAACAGTCCACGGCGGTGTGCCCCCTTCGAAGGGGGCACACCGCCGTTTGGTTGCCTGGTGGGGCGCCGGCACAGTTGGCTTGCCCGAGGGCGCGCTTCCGCGTTTGGTTGCCTGGTGGCGCGCCGGCCCAGTTGGCTTGCTCTAGGGCGCGCTTCCGCGTTTGGTTCGCCGGGCGGTGGATCGCTGTTTGGTTCGCCGGGGGCGGTGCGCTGTTTGGCTCGCCTGCGGTGGATCGCTGTTTGGTTCGCTCGGCGGCGCACCAGCCGCGTTGGCTGCCTGGGCAGCGAACCGCTCTACCAGCCGGCGTGGCCGTCAGGGCGGCCGGCGTTGCCGGCGGGCTGCGGCGATGCACGCGGGGCGCGGTGGCCCGGTCACGGCCCGGCTCGGGCGCGCGCGGCCAGCATTGCAGTACGGCTGCCATTGCAGGTGCGGAGCACGAGGATTCTGACAGCTCCACGAGGCGTGTAAGCCTGTTGATGCAACAGATCACCTGGTGGTGTGTCTTCGTCGTCGTGCGTGAATCAGCCGCTCTAGTCGGCCCGAATCGGCACGACGATCTTCACGACTGGGTCGGTTTGCGCACGATGGTCTTCACGACCGAAGAAGCACAACGCGTCCAGGCAAGATCATGAGGCGCCCACGGCGCTCGAGCGCCGCAAACTGCTCATGATCGTCCACCCACGCGATCGCGGCGGCGAGGGCGATCTCCCTGGACGTCGGGAGAGCCCCGTTCACGGCGACAGGAGTTGCCCCTGTTCACGACGACCAAAGCGCGCCCGTTCACCACGACGGCCACGATCCCGTTCACGACGACCAAAGCGCGCCCGTTCACCACGACAGGCGCCTCTTCACGACGACGGACCGCCGCCGAAGTTCACGGCGACGGCCCGCTACGACGATGTTCAGGCGCCGTACGGCTTGGCGCCGACGATCTCCACGGTGATGGTCTTGCCGTTGGGCGCCTCGTACGAAGCGGTCTCTCCGACCTTCTTGCCGTTGATGGCCGAGCCCAGCGGTGACTGCAGCGAGTAGACGTCGAGCTCGACCGAGTCGTCCAGCGAGGCGAGTTCACGGGAGCCGAGCAGGAACTTCTCGACCTCGTCGTCGCCCTCGAACCGGATTTCCACGATCATGCCCGGTTCGACGACCCCGTCGTCCTGTGGAGTCTCGCCCACCTTCGCCCGCTGGAGGAGCTGCTGCAGCTGATTGATGCGGGCCTCTTGCTTGCCCTGCTCCTCTTTGGCGGCGTGGTATCCACCGTTCTCCGACAGGTCACCCTCGGCGCGAGCTTCCTCGATTCGCTTGGCGATGTCGAGGCGAGCGGGGCCCATCAGGTACTCGAGCTCCTGCTTGAGGCGGTCGTAGGCGTCCTGGGTGAGCCAGGCGACGTTATCGCTGGTCGCGGTCACGGCATCTGCTCCTTGAAGTATCTTTACGTCGGTCACACGCGTTGTAGGTGTGCTTGACCGCCGGGCCCTTCCGCCCGGAACACGTGATGACGGGGAATCTACGAGGATAGCAAGCTTCTCGCCTTCAAGGCGATATCCGCAGGTCAAGCAGGTGGTTCAGTTGGTGATGCGACATTCGCGCAACTCCGGCGCGATGCCATCACCCTTCAGCGGGATGTCAGCCGACATTCGGAAATGATCCTCGGGCCCGGCCGGAATCTCCAACTCCAACTGTCCTACCACTATCATCCGCTCGTCGAGGGCCACAAGGTCGCAGGTCGCGGCCACTCCGGGGTCGCGATCGATCTCGATGGTGGTGGTGAGAGCGGCGCCTTGCGGCTCGTCCCACGAATGCACCGCCACCCGCAGTGGATCGTCGACCGAGCGGAAGGCGAACCACCCGACGACCACGGTGAGCACGATGACGGCAGCGGTCACGGCGATGGTGACGCCGCGGTCGGACGAAGGCCGCCGACCGTAGCGCTCGGCGAGGTGATCGCTGTTCTCGGCCTGGTTGTCGGGCATGCGCGGGGTCCTGGGGTGGAGTCTTCGATGTCGGATGCGTACGGCACCATTATGTCTCGTCGGTGGCGACGCAGGCCGATCTTCTCATTGACGCGGTGCGGGAAGGGCCCAGGGCACAAGTTGTCGGCTGCAAGCGTTGTCCTAGGAGTATTCGGAACTGAAACGATGGGGTACCGGTGGCTGAAGCGTTGCGACTGATGCATGTCCACGCACATCCCGACGACGAGTCGAGCAAGGGTGCGGCGTCGACGGCTCGCTACGTCGCCGAAGGCGTCGAGGTGCTCGTGGTGACCTGCACCGGCGGTGAGCGGGGCTCCATTCTCAACCCGAAGATGGACCGTCCCGACGTCCTGGCCAACATCAGCGAGATCCGCCGGCAGGAGATGGCCGCCGCGCGTGACATCCTCGGGGTGCGTCAAGAGTGGCTCGGTTTCGTCGACTCCGGCTTCCCGGAGGGCGACCCGCCTCCGCCGTTGCCCGAGGGCTGCTTCGCGCTGATGCCCGTCGAGCAGGCGGCTGAACCGTTGGTCGAGATCATGCGCCGCTTCAAGCCTCATGTGGTGACCACGTACGACGAGCGTGGGGGCTATCCGCATCCTGACCACGTCATGTGCCACCGCATCAGTGTCGCCGCCTTCGAGGCGGCCGGCGATCCCGAGCGGTATCCGGAGGCGGGCCCGGCCTGGCAGCCGGCGAAGCTGTACTACCACCACACCTTCCACCGGCGTCGGATGGTCGCCCTGCACGAAGAGATGATCCGGCGTGGCCTGGAGTCGCCGTACGTCGAACGCCTGGCTGACTGGAAGCCCGATCCGGAGTGGGACGACCGCATCACCACCAAGGTGGAATGCGCGGAGTACTTCCCGGTGCGCGACCGCGCCCTGCTGGCTCACGCCACCCAGATCGATCCCGACGGGCCGTGGTTCGCGGTCCCGCTCGAGGTCCATCAAGCCGCTTGGCCCACCGAGGACTACGAACTCGTGCGCTCCCTGGTCGACCACAAGCCGCAGGAGGACGACCTGTTCGACGGATTGCGTGCCACGGTGGGAGACTGGACGGGGATGAGAGGCGCCTCGTGACACTGATCGCAGCGGTCTTCGCCGAGGGATCCACGAATGTGGTCCCCGGACCGGGGGTGCTCGGGTTCCTGGTCATCGTTTTTCTGGCCCTGGCGTTGGTGCTGCTGTACCGCAGCATGCGCAAGCAGATACGCAAGGTCGACTACAACGATCAGGGCGTCACCGACGAAGAGCGCATGCGCCGAACCGAGCGGACGGACCACAACGGGTCGGGCGGTGACTGACCCGACGGCTCGGCCGATCCCTCAACCGGCCCCGGCTGTTGGGCGGGCTCGGCGTGTCCGGGCGCCGGTGGGTTCGGCCGCGGTGGCTACCCTCGTCGCGGTGCGGCGAGCCCGGGACTACATCGACCGGCACTACGCCGAACCGCTCGAGCTCGATCAGGTCGCCGCAGCAGCGGGGTACTCCCGCTTCCATGTCGTTCGAGCGTTTCGTGCCGCGTACGGCGAGACGCCGGGGCGATACCTGACCAGGCGGCGGGTCGAGCGGGCGCAGGAGCTGCTGCGTTCGTCCGACCTGACGGTGACCGACATCTGCCATCGCGTCGGGTTCGCCAGCCTGGGCTCCTTCAGCACGCTGTTCAACGAGCTCGTCGGGGTGACCCCGTCGGCCTTCCGGCGCTCGGCTCGGAAGGTGGGTCCGTTGCCGATTCCTGCGTGCCATCTGTTCATGGAAGGCGGCCCGCGCCCGCGTTCGATGCAGCCGTCGAACCCAGCAATCTCGGAGAAGCCCACGCGGGTCGGCTGACCTTAGTGTCGGAGCATCCGACGAAAGGTAGGCACCATGATCACCAAGCTTGGCGTGGCGAGCGTCTACGTCGACGACCACGACAAAGCGCTGGCATTCTTCATCGACAAGTTGCACTTCGAACTGAGAACCGACGTCACGATGGAGAATGGCTACCGGTGGCTCACCGTGGGTCCGCCGGCCAGCCCGGAGTTCCAATTGGCGTTGAGCGTTCCCGGCCCGCCGATGCACGACGACGAAACCGCGGCGATGATTCGTAGTCTGCTGGCCAAAGGTGCCTTGAGCGCCGGGGCCTGGAATACCGACGACTGCCGGCGGACGTTCGCAGAGTACTCCGCCCGTGGCGTGGAGTTTCTGCAGGAGCCGACCGAGCGGCCGTATGGCGTGGAAGCCGTGTTCCGCGATGATTTCGGCAACTGGTACAGCCTCAACGAACTGAACGACAAGGCGTTCGATGCGCAGGCGATGGCCGACGCCTTCGAGCCTGGTGCCTGAGCCGCGCGGGCATTCGGGGTGTGAATGATAATTGAATTCTCGTCACGCTGATCGTCACATCTTCGACAACTTAGAACGTGCTTTGTGGCGTATTGACACTAATGCGGCCAGGGGTGCATGATCACCATGGTCGTCAACTGAATGAATGTTCTCTTCAGAAGGCGACGGGCCTTCGCTGGCGCATGCGAGTGAGGGCCCGGGGGGCAGCCGCCCTTCGGTGCCGAATCATCGGCACCGAAGGGCGACGAACCCGCATCTGACGCATCGCGCAGACGTCACCGATGGCCAGGCGCCACGAACGTGGCAGGCTGGAGAACGTGGCGAATCGACTGGCGAACTCCCTGAGCCCGTACCTGCGGCAGCACGCCGACAACCCGGTGGACTGGTGGCCCTGGGGTGACGACGCCTTCGCCGAGGCCGAGCGGCGCGACGTGCCGGTCCTGCTGAGTGTCGGCTACGCCGCGTGTCACTGGTGCCATGTGATGGCACACGAATCGTTCGAGGACCCCGACGTCGCGGCCTACATGAACGAGCATTTCGTCGCGGTGAAGGTCGACCGTGAGGAACGCCCGGACGTGGACGCGGTGTACATGGAGTCCGTGCAGGCGTTGACCGGGCAGGGCGGATGGCCGATGACCGCGTTCCTCACGCCCGCCGGCCGGCCGTTCTTCGCGGGCACGTACTATCCGCCGCAGCCGCTGCACGGGATGCCGTCGTTCACGCAGGTCCTGCAGGCCGTCGTGCAGGCGTGGACCGATCGTCGCGACGAGGTGACCGCGGCTGCGGGCCAGATCGCCGCCAGCCTGGGTACCGCCGGCCCGACGGGTGCTGCCCAGGCCCCCGACGCCGAGCGACTCGACGCGGCGGTATCGCGGCTGGCCGCCGAATTCGACCCCGCTGCCGGTGGCTTCGGTGGGGCGCCGAAGTTTCCGCCGTCGATGGTGCTCGAGTTCTTGCTGCGTCATCACGCGCGTACCGCGAACGAGAAGGCGTCGACCATGGTCGACGTGACCTGCGAACGCATGGCCCGGGGAGGCATCTACGACCAACTCGGCGGTGGCTTTGCTCGCTACAGCGTCGACTCCGGCTGGGTGGTCCCGCATTTCGAGAAGATGCTCTATGACAACGCCTTGCTGATGCGCGTGTACGCGCACTGGTGGCGGGCAACCGGTTCGCCGACGGCGGCTCGGGTCGTGCATGAGACCGCGCAGTTCCTGCTCGACGAACTCGGTACCGAGGACGGTGGGTTCGCCAGCGCCCTCGACGCCGATTCGCCGCACCCCGAGACCGGCGAATCACGCGAAGGCGCGTACTACGTGTGGACGCCCGACGAGCTTCGAGCGGTGCTCGGCCCGGATGACGGCGACTGGGCCGCGCAGCTGTTCGGGGTCACCGCAGCCGGTACGTTCGAGGACGGGGCATCGACCCTGCAACTACCGCACGATCCCGATGATGCGCAGCGCTGGCAGGAGGTACGTCAGCGGCTTCGCGCCGCGCGGTCGCGGCGGCCGCGGCCCGCGCGCGACGACAAGGTCGTGGCGGCATGGAACGGCCTGGCGATCGCGGCCCTGGCCGAGGCCGGAGCGCTGTTCGACGAACCGGCCTGGGTGACTGCGGCGGCGCGCTGTGCGGAGCTGCTGGTGCGGGTGCACCTCGGCGACGACGGCCGGTTGCGACGGATCTCGCGCGACGGCCGCGCCGGCGATCACCCGGGTGTGCTCGAGGATTACGGCGACGTCGCCGAGGGCTTCCTGACGCTGCTGGCGGTCACGGGCGATCCGGTGTGGCTCGCCCGGGCAGAGCAGCTCCTCGAGGTCGTGCTCGCCTCGTTCGCCGATGGCCACGGCGGGTTCTTCGACACCGCGGCCGACGAGACCGACGTACGACTCGCCGACTTGCGCCGCCCACAGGACCCGACCGACAACGCGGCCCCAGCCGGGTGGTCTGCGGCCGCTGGTGCGCTGTTGCGCTTCGCCGCCTACACCGGCTCGGCGAAGCATCGGGCCGCTGCGGAGAACGCGTTGGGCATCTACGACGCGCTGGCCGCTCGCGCGCCGAGATTCGCCGGCTGGGGGCTGGCTGTCGCCGAAGCCGTCCTCGCCGGACCGGTCGAGGTGGCCATCGTCGGACCCGCCGACGATCCGCGAACGACGGCGCTGCATCACACCGCCTTGCGCCATACGTCCCCCGGGGCGGTCGTGGTGTCAGCAGCACCGGAATCCGCAGTCGCCGATGAGCCGGCTGTCCCGCTGCTGCGTGGGCGTGGGCTGGTAGACGGGGCGCCGGCGGCGTACGTGTGCCGCGGATTCGTCTGCGACCGGCCGACCGGTGATGTCGACCAGCTCCGGGCTCAGATGTCCGCGTCCAGGTGACTCTGAACTCGTCCCGCCACCGTCATGTCGCCGCGACCGCACCCGCGCCGCCGAAGGCAGCGAGCCAGATGCCGACATGATGGCTGGCGAAGCCAGCGAGCGTGAAGGCGTGGAACACCTCATGGAAGCCGAACCAGCGCGGGGACGGGTTCGGCCTGCGCATCCCGTAGACGATGGCGCCGAGGGTGTACATCAGCCCACCGACGATGATGAGCGTGACCACGGCAGCGCCGCCATTGGCGGCGAACTGCGGGATCCAGAACACCGCAGCCCAGCCCAGCGCGATGTAGATGGGTACGTACAGCCAGCGCGGCGCGCCCACCCACAGCACGCGAAAACCGACCCCCAGCAGCGCGCCCACCCAGACCAGCGTGAGCAGGATCTGCGCCTGAAGCTGCGGTAGTAGGAGCAACGTGAACGGGGTGTAGGTGCCGGCGATGATCAGGAAGATGTTCGCGTGATCGAGGCGCCGCAAGACCGCTTGGGTGCGTGGTGTCCAGCGGCCGCGGTGATACACCGCGCTCACGCCGAACAACAGCGCCGCGGTCACGGTGTAGATCGCGGCGCTGATCCGGACTTGCAGTGAGGGTGCGACGACGACCAGCGCGATTCCGGCCACGACCGCCAGCGGGAAGGTGGCCATGTGCAGCCAGCCGCGAAGGCGGGGCTTGACCGCGGCGACGGCGTCGCGAAGGTGATCGTCGAGGGACACCCCATTCACGGTAGTGGAAAACACCGGCACCAACGACCCGGAGTCGGTCACGACGGCGCCACCGGAAGGGAATTCACGTCATCGGCCGTGGGTGGGAGTAGTCTCTGCGCCTAGAGCGGTACCGGAGGTATCGCCCATGGCGGCTGATATCCGTCCCGGTCGCCGATGCCCGCGCGAAGGCTGGAGGTGCTGCGGTCGATGGGTCTGAGCGACCTCGTCTACCGGCTCTACGAGCGGCGAATCCGCAAGAGCCTCGACCGCCAGCGCTTACCGGGGCATGTCGCTGTCTTGATGGACGGCAACCGGCGTTGGGCCCGCGCATTCGGCGCACCCACGTCCAGCGGGCATCAGGCGGGTGCGGCCAAGGCACGAGAGTTTCTGGGCTGGTGCGACGAACTCGATGTCGGCGTGGTCACGCTGTGGATGCTGTCGACGGACAACTTGAACCGGCCTGAAGACGAACTGGTGCCGTTGCTCGGCATCATCGAGAACCTCATCGACGACATCGCCGCCACCGGGCGGTGGCGGGTGCATCCGGTCGGCGCCCTGGACCTGCTGCCCGACCGCACCGCGACGGTGCTCAAGGATGCCGCCGACCGCACCCGTGGGTTGTCGGGTATGCACGTCAACGTCGCGGTCGGCTACGGCGGCCGGCGCGAGATCGCCGACGCCGTACGAGCGTTGCTGCACGAGCACGCCGCCAAAGGCGCCTCGCTGGAAGAGGTGGCTGAGATCATCACCGTCGAGGGCATCGCCGAGCACCTCTACACGAAAGGCCAGCCCGATCCCGACCTGGTCATTCGCGCCAGCGGTGAGCAGCGACTGTCCGGGTTCATGATGTGGCAGAGCGCCAACGCGGAGTTCTACTTCTGCGAAGCGTTGTGGCCGGACTTCCGCCAGGTCGACTTCCTGCGGGCGGTTCGCAGCTACACCGAGCGCGAACGACGGTTCGGGCGCTGAGCGGCCCTCAGCGGCCCATCGCGGTGTTGAGCAGGGCGAGGACGACGAAACCGACCGTCGCCCAGATCACCAGCTTGTACGCGGCCACCGCAGCCCGCGTGGAGGCTGTGGTCCGGTGATGCAGGCTCGGCGTCGACGCCGAGAGGTTACGGCGGGCGCCGTGGGCAGACGGGTCCTGGTGACTCGATGTCGTGGACATGACTTCCTCTACCGGTCGCGCTGCATGGATACAGCGTTGACGTAACCGAGATGGGTGACGAGCGTGGCGTGGACCGAGCAGGTGCTGCGCCGCCACCAACGCAGCAGGCCCTTGGGGCGGCAGATGGCGCACCGGCCGTGATCGTCGACGTCGTGACTGCGGTGCAGTGACACGACCGCGCCGAGCACGCGCAGCAGGCGCTCCGAGGCCGCCCGATCCAGTACGGCTTCGCCGGTGATCACGGTGTCGGCGACACCCTGGAGATCGTCGTCCACCAGACGGTGTTGCAGGACCGGGCCTGCGTGCGCAACAGCCTGTCGGTGAACGGACTCGACGCCTGTCGCCGCGTCCCCGGAACGCGGCGACAGGTCGCCGTCGTCGGCCCAGTCGAACTCGCCGTCTTTGACGCCGGCCGCAAAGGCCTCCATCTCGGCGCGGGTGTAGACGAGCGCGGGCCCCTCCGGATCGCGAGAGCTGCGGACGGCGACGTCGCCGCTCGGCAACTCCGCCACTTCGACGTAGGTGTCTTCCGTGTCGCTATACGAACTCTTGCGCCATGTCACGGGGGCGAATCGTCCCGCCAGCATGCCGTTGAAGATCGCGTTCACGAAACGTCACACCTTCCTGCACGTCCCAAGTGGGAGCTGCGTCTGCACATGCACCAAGATCCACTGAACCTAGCACGGGGACGCGCTTGTGTGAATGCACATGCAGAAATTCCTTGCAAGAGAAGGTGCAACCGGGCCGACCCATCCGGTGACCTATGGGTTGACATGCGAAAACGCAACGTCGGGCCGAGGCTGTCACAACAAGCAGCACCGGGTGCGTACCGATACATCGGTACGCACCCGGTGCTGTGTGCAGTGTTCCGTACCGAGTAGGCCGAGCCAATTCGGTATCGGTCTGCAGTGATGACGACCATTCGCCGCTTCCCAGGTTGCGACGAGTAGGCGGCCTCAGTTCGCCCAGTCGAACTCGCCGTCCTTGATGCCGGCGGCGAAAGCCTCCATCTCCGCGCGGGTGTAGACCAGCGCCGGGCCGTCAGGGTGACGGGAGTTCCGCAGGGCGAAGCTACCGCTGGGGAGGTGTGCCACCTCGACGCAGTTGCCCTGGGCGCCGCTGTACGAGCTCTTCCGCCACACCGCTCCGGGCACCTGCTCGGCAGGCATGCCGTTGAAGACTTCGTCCACGATGACCTCCATGTCTCTGACATCCCAAATGGGGGATGCGATTGCACGTGCATCTAGCTGTGCAACAGAACTTAGCACGAGCGAACGCAGGTGTGGATGCATATGCAGAAATCCGTGCACCCGAATGTGCGGAGAGATGTGCAGACGCACGAGACTCGGGGCATGACAAAGAGCAGGCGACAGCCGATGGCTGTCGCCTGATGAACTGTCAGCTCGCGGGCGAATAGCCCGGCATGGCTAAATTTCCGTACGCCTCTTCGAAATCAGCTGCCGACTCACTTCCGGAGTCTCGGCGTCGACGGCGAGCCGGTCGAGGGCGCGCCCGTACGCTTCGACGTCTTCCAGGCTGTCGAGGTACATGCCGCCGGTCAGGTGCTCCACGAACACCACGGTCGGCAGCTCGCTCTCGGCGAAGCGCAGCATGGAGAACGACCCCTCGGCGGCATAGCCGCTCTTGGCGTAGGTCAAGATCTGCAGCGAGACGTTGGGCTGGCTGCTGAGTTCGAGCAGAGCGTCGAGTTGCGCCTTCAAGACGCTGGGCCCACCGATGGGCCGATAGAGCACCGACTCGTCGATGACCGCCCACAGGCGCGGCGCGTCAGGACGGGTCAGGTTCTTCTGGCGGCGTAGCCGCAGATCCAGCCGTCGCTCGACGCTCTCGCCGGATTTCGCGCCGCCATGACCGACCACGGCTGCGGCGTAGTCCTCGGTCTGCAAGAGACCCGGAACGAACTGAAGCTCGTAGGTCTGGATCCGGGAGGCGGATTCCTCGAGCCCGACGTAGTTGTTGAACCAGCCGGGTATGACGTCTGAGTAGCGCTGCCACCAGCCGGGCTGGCTGGACTGCTTGACCATCTCGAGGAACGCCTCGCGCTCGGCGGGATCGTCCACGCCGTACATGGTCAGCAAGTCGGCGACGTCGCGCTCTTTGAAGCCGACGCGGCCGAGCTCGATGCGGCTCATCTTCGACTCGGAGCTGCGAATCCGATAGCCGGCGTCGGCTCGTGAGATACCGGCTGCCTCACGCAACCGGCGCAACTGCGCCCCAAGGACCATCCGCCGCGCTGTAGGCGCGCCGCCCAGACTGCCACCGGACGTGCTGTTGTCCGAAGGACCTACCGTCATCGCCGACCTTTCTTATGTCGCACTCTCGCTGGTCAACCACCCCGAGCTGGCCTCAGCACGGCGCCGAACTCGTGGTCCACCCTAGCGATCAGCCGAAAGTGCTACCGCCCACCCAACGAACGTACACGTTGTCGATCATCCGTCAAGACCTTTCGGCACGCTGATCATTTCGATGATCACCGCGCCGATCGCTAACGGTTACGCCTGAACGTCGCGCGATGTCAAGTGCGGTCTTGGCGATTCGCAGCATCGGTGTGTGCGCGTGTCCGGTCGCGTAGATCGCGTGTCGCGGTAGCCTTGTGCATGACGGTCGGGGTCCAAGCCGACCGTCCGGGAGGCCCGTCCTACGTGCTGCTACCTCGGCGCGAACGGAGGGCCGGCACCCGGCCCGGTGGGCCCGGTCCCGGTTCTCCGCGCGATATAGACGCCTGAGCCGTCAGGGTGCACTCAGGCGTGAGGGAGACGGACGTGGCCGCTTCCAAGAATCACACTCGCCGCCGTACCGCCAGCGCCGACACCGGCTGCCGCACCTACGTGCTCGACACGAGCGTGCTGCTGGCCGACCCGTGGTCGATCTTGCGCTTCGCCGAACACGAGGTCGTTCTGCCGATCGTCGTCGTCACCGAACTCGAAGCCAAACGCCACCATCCCGAGCTGGGATTCTTCGCGCGATCCGCCTTGCGGCTGCTCGACGAGCTACGCACCGAGCACGGTCGCCTGGACGTCCCGCTGCCGGTGGGCGACGAGGGCGGCACGGTACGCGTCGAGCTCAACCACACCGATCCCGACGTCCTGCCGGCCGGCTTCCGGCTCGGCGACAACGACTCGCGCATTCTCGCCGTCGCGCGCAACTTGGCCGCTGAGGGCGCTGATGTCACCTTGGTGTCCAAAGACCTGCCGATGCGGGTCAAAGCATCGGCGGTCGGGTTGCCGGCCGAAGAGTACCGCGCCGAGTCGGTGGTGGAGTCCGGCTGGACGGGCATGTCCGAGCTCGAAGTCGGTGGCGTCGTCATCGACGAGCTCTACCGCTCCGGCTTCGTCGACCTCGAGCCGGCGCGGGAACTGCCGTGCCACACCGGCTTGGTGCTGCACAGCGAGCGCGGTAGCGCGCTGGGCCGGGTCACGCCGGACAAGCACGTGCGCCTGGTGCGTGGCGACCGGGAGGCGTTCGGCTTGCACGGGCGGTCAGCCGAACAGCGCATCGCGCTCGACCTCCTTCTGGATGACGACATCGGGATCATCTCCCTCGGTGGGCGTGCTGGTACCGGCAAGTCCGCCCTGGCGTTGTGCGCGGGGCTCGAAGCGGTCCTGGAGCGCGGAGCGCACAAAAAAGTCGTCGTGTTCCGGCCGCTGTACGCCGTCGGCGGTCAGGAACTCGGCTACCTGCCCGGTAGCGAGGCCGAGAAGATGAATCCCTGGTCGCAGGCTGTTTACGACACGCTGGGCGCGTTGACCACCCAGGACGTCGTCGACGAGGTCGTCGAACGGGGCATGCTCGAGGTCCTGCCCCTGACACACATTCGAGGCCGGTCGTTGCACGACTCGTTCGTCGTGGTCGACGAAGCTCAGTCGCTCGAGCGCAACGTCTTGCTCACGGTGCTGTCGAGGATCGGATCCAACTCTCGGGTCGTTCTCACCCACGACATCGGTCAGCGCGACAACCTCCGGGTCGGGCGCCATGACGGCGTCGTCGCCGTGGTGGAGAAGATGAAGGGCCATCCCCTGTTCGCGCATGTGACGTTGACGCGGTCGGAACGCTCGCCGATCGCGGCATTGGTGACCGAGATGCTCGAGGATCTGCCGCGCTGAGCCATGTGGTCGCCGGGGCGGCGCCTTGATCCCCTACAGGATGCCGCCCCGGCGTGTCAAACGTCACGTTGTCACGATTTGGTATAGATCTTGCTTCTGTAGCACCGTGTTGGAGCCCTACGGAAAGGTTCCAACGACGTGCATAGACGACGCCGTGACTTCCGCCGGAAACTCACCGGCCTCGGATTCTTCTTCACCATCGTTGCCCTCGCGGCATTGGTGGCCAGTGCCACGAGTGACACCCCCAGGTCGGGAAAAACCACCGCCGACCTGGGGTCGACCATATATTCCGGGCCCGGCATCACCGGGCAGGACGACCGGACGACCCTCGCAGAGAAGCTGAAGGCCGGCGCTCAGCCGGAGGCCGAGCAGAAGGCCGAGGCCGAGGAACAGCGCAAGGCCAAGGCCGAGCAGAAGGCCAAGGCCGAGGAACAGCGCAAGGCCAAGGCCGAGCGCAAGGCCAAGGCCAAGGCCGAGCAGAAAGCCAAGGCCGACGCCCAGGCGCGGGCCGAAGCCGAACGCGAGGCTGCGGCCAGGTCCGCTGCCCGCTCCGTCGAGCGGGCGGTTTCCGACCCGCAGGCCGTGGCGCACGAGCTCATGGGCGACTACGGCTGGGGCGAGGAACAGTTCTCGTGCCTCCAGGATCTCTGGACGAACGAGTCGAACTGGGACTACACCGCCGAGAACCCGTCGTCCGGCGCCTACGGCATCCCGCAGTCGCTGCCGCCGGAGAAGATGGCCGAGTTCGGCGACGACTACCGCACCAACCCGATCACCCAGATCGAGTGGGGCCTGGCCTACATCGACGAGCGATACGGCACGCCCTGTTCGGCCTGGAGCTTCTGGCAGTCCCAGTCGCCGCACTGGTACTGATCCACACGCGCATGACCCACCCGCTCACGGGTGGGTCATGCGCAAGACGTCGAGCGCTTCGTCGAGCTGGGCCTCGGTGAGCGACCCGTTG
This sequence comes from Actinomycetes bacterium, assembly GCA_021793295.1. Classification (GTDB taxonomy): domain Bacteria; phylum Actinomycetota; class Actinomycetes; order Jiangellales; family Jiangellaceae; genus Haloactinopolyspora. Next base: position 28,271 of record JAJYTA010000012.1, on the reverse strand, counting down.
GCCACCAGGCCTCGCTCGACGACGACCTCGCGGATCGTCTTGCGCTCGGCCAGCGCCTGCTTGGCCACCTTGGCCGCTTCCTCGTAGCCGATGTAGCGGTTGAGCGGCGTGACGATCGAGGGTGAGGACTCCGCGTACTCGCGGCAGCGCTGCTCGTTGGCTTCGATCCCGTTGACGCAACGGTCGGCGAACAGCCGCGAGATGTTGCTCAACAGCCGGATCGACTCCAGCACGTTGCGGGCGATGACCGGCAGCATCACGTTGAGCTCGAACGAGCCGGAGGCGCCGGCGAAGGTCACCGCGGCGTCGTTACCGACGACCTGGGCGCAGACCATGCACAGCGCCTCCGGGATGACCGGGTTGACCTTGCCGGGCATGATCGACGATCCGGGCTGCAGGTCCGGCAACGCGATCTCGGCCAGTCCGGCACGGGGTCCGGAGCCCATCCAGCGGATGTCGTTGGAGATCTTGGTCAGCGACACCGCGATGGTGCGCAGTTGCCCGGACAGCTCCACCAGGCCGTCGCGTGCACCCTGGGCCTCGAAATGGTTGCGCGCCTCGGTGAACGGCAACCCGGACTCGGCCGCGAGCCGCTCGACGACGGCGGCGGCGAAGCCGTGGGGGGTGTTGATGCCGGTGCCGACCGCGGTGCCGCCGAGCGGAACCTCGGCGACGCGGGGCAACGCCGCCTCCACGCGCTCGATGCCATAGGCCACCTGGGCGGCGTAGCCGCTGAACTCTTGGCCGAGAGTGACCGGGGTGGCGTCCATCAGGTGCGTGCGCCCGCTCTTGACCACCGCGCCGAACTCCGCGGCCTTGCGCGACAACTCGCGCTCGAGGTGCTGCAAGGCGGGTACGAGCTCGCGCACCACGGCCTTGGTGGCGGCGACGTGGATCGCGGTGGGGAAGACGTCGTTGCTCGACTGCGAGGCGTTGACGTCGTCGTTGGGGTGCACGGGGCGGCCGAGTCGCTCGCCGGCCAGCGTCGCCAGCACCTCGTTGGTGTTCATGTTGCTCGACGTGCCCGAGCCCGTCTGGAAGACGTCGACCGGGAAATGATCGTCGTAGCGGCCCTCGGCCACCTCGGCCGCGGCGTCGCGGATGGCCTTGGCGACGTCGGCGTCGAGTACTCCGAGCTCGGCGTTCACCGACGCCGCGACGCCCTTGATCGTGGCCAGGGCGTGGATCAGCGACGGCTCCAGCGGGGTGCCGGAGACCGGGAAGTTCTCCACGGCTCGTTGCGTCTGTGCGCGGTACTTCGCCGTCGCCGGTACCAGCACCTCGCCCATGGTGTCGTGCTCGACGCGGTACTCCTGCTCACTCGTTCCCACTGGCCGTACTCCTGTTCTCATCGCTCGGGCCTCCATCATGGCGCGTCTGGGCGCGAGCCTGGGCGGCGGCGTCGTCGTACACCTCACGCGCGGGCCGACCCAGCGCCCGGGCCGCCGCGCTCACGTCGTCGTACTCCGGGGCCAGGCGCACCACGGCGCCGTCGGCCTCGGCGATCTTCACCCGCACGGTGAAGCCGTCGACCACGGTCTGCGTCCACCGTCGCTCGAGCGGATGCTTGGTGACGTGGTGCCAGCGAACGCCGAACGTTCCGCTCTCGCGGGACAGGATCTCGCGAAGCTCGGCCAGGGCGCCCGGATCGGCCAGCGCGGTGAGCGTCCAGCCTTGCCGCCCCTTCTTCATCAGCGCCGGAACCGCCCAGGCATCGTGTGCGCCGTACTCGCGCAAGGTGTCGAGGACATACGGGACGAGCTCGGGGCTGAGGTCGTCGACGGTGGCCTCCACCACCACGGCCGCGGTGGCGGCTGCATCGTCGGCCTCGCCCACCAGCAGGGTCAGTGTGCTGGTCCCGCTGGCGCGGGGCGCGGCGGCGCCGGTGCCGGTACCGGTGAGCTGCATCGGCCCGAGCGGGGCGGGCGTGGTCAAGGCGGCGAGCAGGGCGGCCCCGGTGGGTGTGGCGAGCTCGCGCGGCTGGTCGCCCTGCACGACGGTGAAACCGGTGAGCAGGTGGCGTACCGCGGGAGGCGGCACGGCGAGGCGGCCGTGATCGGTGTTCACGCTGCCGGAGCCGACGGCCACCCGGCCGGCGGTGAGGCGCTGTAGCCCCAGGTCCTGCACTCCTGCGCACGCGCCGACGATGTCGGCCACGGTGTCGGGGTGCCCGAGCTCGTGGAAGTGCACGGCATCCAGTTCACTGCCGTGCGCTGCCGCCTCGGCGTGCGCGAGCGCCCGGAAGACCTCCATCGCCACGGTCAGGACGGGGGACGGCGTGCTGGCGGCGGAGAACACCGCCTCCACCTCGCGCATCGTCCGCAACCGGCGAACACTGTCCGGCACCCGGACCTCGACACGGGTGCCGGCCAGGCCGTGCTCGGTGACCGGCGTGGCCACCAGCTCGATGTCGCCGAGCCCCAGCCCGTCGACCGCCGCCTGCATCGTCTCGATGCGGGCGCCCGCGTCGACCAAGGCCCCGAGCCACATGTCGCCGGAGACGCCCTGCTCGCACAGCAGATGGCCGGCCTTCACGACCGCGGCCTTCGCGCCGTCAAGATGCGGCGGGCGACCATGGCCGCGCCGAAGCCGTTGTCGATGTTGACGACGCTGACGCCAGGCGCGCACGAGGCGAGCATGCTCAGCAGGGCGGCGAGGCCGCCGAACGTCGCGCCGTAGCCGACACTGCTGGGTACGGCGATGACCGGTTGGGTCACCAGTCCCGCCAGAACCGTCGGCAACGCGCCTTCCATCCCGGCCACCGCCACCACCACGTCGGTGTCGGTGAGCGTCCGGGTGGCGGTCAGCGTGCGGTGCACGCCGGTGACGCCGATGTCGGTGACGAACCGCACATCGACGCCGAACGCTTCGAGTACGGCGGCGCATTCGCGGGCGACCGGCATATCGCTCGTACCGGCGGTGACGACGGCCACCGTGCCGGGCGGAGCGTCCTCGGGACGGGCGCTACGCGCGACGACCAAGCGCGCCAGCTCGTCGTAGTGCGCCTGCGGCGCGACCTCGCGCACGGCTGCCGCGGCCTGCGCATCCGCCCGCGTGACCAGCACCGGAGCTTCGCCATGCAGGAGTTCGGCCACCGCCCGGGCGCATTGGTCCGGAGTCTTCGCCGCGGCGAGCACGACCTCCGGCTCACCGGTTCGATCAGGCCGTCCATGATCAGGCCAGATGTCCGTATTGCGGCCGAGCCACGCTTCGACGGTCGACGCCGCCGACTCGGCGCTCACTGTGCCGTCGGCGACCGACTTCAGCAGCAGTTCGAGGTCAGATGGCGATGGGTACACTGGCACGCGTCCGGCACTCCCAGCGAAGGGGAATCTGATCGACGATGCTGAGCATACCCAGCCCCGATCTGGGCGTCGCCCCAGGTCGGTTGGGCGTTCTGCGTGACATCGTCGCTGGTCTCGACTCCGTCGTCATGGGGTTGTCCGGGGGTGTCGACTCCAGCCTGCTGGCGCGGGTGTGCCGAGACGTCCTCGGTCCTGACCGCTCGCTGGCCGTCATCGCCCGCTCCCCGTCGCTGCCCGGCGGCGAGCTCGAGGCCGCGCTGGACGTCGCGCGGGCCATCGGTATCCAGGCGCAGGTCGTCGACACCGACGAAGTCACTGACAGCCGCTACGCCGCCAACCCGCGCAATCGCTGCTACTTCTGCCGCGACGAGCTGTTCGGGCGGCTGGAACGAGTCGCCGAAGAGCGCGGGTTCGCCACCGTCGCGTACGGCGAGATCGTCGACGACGCCGGCGACCACCGGCCCGGCCGGGCTGCGGCCATCCAGCACGGCGTGCGCGCGCCGTTGCGAGAAGCTGGCCTGACCAAGGCCGACGTACGCGAGTTGGCTCGCGAGCTCGAGCTGCCGGTCTGGAACAAGCCCGCGATGGCGTGCCTGGCTTCCCGGATTCCCTACGGCGACCCGGTGACTCCGGAAAAGCTGCACCAGATCGACCTCGCCGAACGTGTGCTGACCGACCTGGGGTTCCAGCAGGTGCGGGTGCGCCACCACGGTGACTCCGCGCGCATCGAGGTCGCGCCCGACGACGTCGCCGCGGTGCTCGAACGCGGAGACGAGGTCAGCGCCGGCGTGCGCGCCGCGGGGTTCGAGCACGTGACGGTCGACCTCGACGGCTACCGACCGGGCAGCCTCAACACCAAGGGAGCGCGACGCTCCCTGCCCCTGGTCTGAGGGAAGCGGCCATGCAAACGCACAGGCAATCGAGCTCTGAACACCACAACGTTGCTGGGGGACCGGATGGCTGCTGACATCGTCGACGACGGTCCCGCGGCGGGGCCCGGCGAGCATCTCGCCGGCCGGCATGTCCTGCTGACTGGCGCGACCGGGTTCCTCGGCCAGGCCACGCTCGAGAAGCTGCTGTCCACCTACCCGGACACGCACGTTTCGGTGCTGATCCGTCCGCGCGGCAGCATGACCGGCGCCGAGCGGCTGACCAAGCTGCTGCGCAAACCGGTGTTCCGGAAGTGGCGCGAGGCCGTCGGCTCCGACGAGGTCGAGCGCGTCGCCGCGCAGCGGGTCACCGTCATCGAGGGCGACCTCGGCACCGTGGCCGAGCTGCCCGCCGATCTCGACGTCGTGATCCACGGCGCGTCCACCGTGTCGTTCGACCCGCCCATCGACGAAGCCTTCGACACCAACGTCGCCGGGGTCGTGCAGTTGTACGAGACGCTCGCGGCCAGTGGCGCCGACCCGCACGTGGTGCACGTGTCCACGGCCTACGTCGCCGGGGTGCGCAAGGGCGTGGTGACCGAAGCCAGCTTGACGCACGATGTCGACTGGCGAGCCGAGGCCGCGGCCGCGGCAGCCGCGCGCGCCCAGGTCGAGACCGCCTCGCGGCGCCCCGAGGTGCTGCGCAAGGTGATGGCCGAGGCGCGCAGCGAGCATCGTAAGGCCGGCCCGCAGGCCGTCGTGGAGTCCGCCGAACCGGCCCGCATCGAGTGGGTGAACAAGCGCCTGGTCGACTACGGCCGCACCCGCGCGCAAAGCCTCGGCTGGCCCGACGTGTACACGCTCACCAAAGCGCTGGGCGAACGTGCCGCTGAACAGATGTGGGCCCAGACCGGGCACCGGCTGTCCATCGTCCGCCCGGCCATCGTCGAGAGCTCGCTGCGCTACCCGTACCCGGGCTGGATCGACGGGTTCAAGATGGCCGACCCGCTGATCATCGCCTACGGCCGCGGCATCCTGCCGGAGTTTCCCGGCCTGCCCGACAGCGTGCTCGACCTGATCCCCGTCGACCTGGTCGTCAACGCCATCCTGGCGGTGGCCGCCGCACCACCGGAGCCGCGCGAGCCTGGGTATTACCACGTCAGCTCCGGTGCCCGTAACCCGCTGCCGTTCCGCGGCATGTACGAAAACGTGCACGCGTACTTCAGCCGGCACCCGATGCCGGACAGCGAACGTGGCCACATTCAGGTGCCGTCCTGGCAGTTCCCCGGCAGCACACAGGTCGAGCGGATGCTGAAGACCGGCGAACGCGCCGTCGAGTTGGCCCAGCGCACACTCATGCGGGTGCCGGCCTCGGACCGCACCCGCACGTGGATGCGCTCGCTGCACCGGCGCCAGCAGGATCTCGAGGTCCTGCGCACGTACGCCGACCTCTACCAGTCCTACACGCAAGCCGAGGTCATCTACGACGACAGCCGCACCCGGGCGCTGCACGAGTCGCTGCCGCCGCAGCGGCGGCTGGTGCACGGCTTCGACGCAGCCGAGATCGATTGGGAGCACTACCTGCAAGAGGTGCACTTCCCCGGGGTCACGGCCTCCATGCGGGCGTTCTCGTCGCGTCCCCGGGCCAAGTCCGGTGGCGACGCCGCACTGCCGCAACGCACTGATGTCGCCGCCGTGTTCGATCTCGAGGGCACGGTCGTCGCGTCCAACACCGTCGAGCAGTACATCTGGGTCCGTCTCGCCGCCATACCGCGTTCGCAGTGGCCGCGGGAGCTGACCGACCTGCTGCGCTCGTTGCCCCGGTACCTGCTGGCCGAACGCCGCGACCGTGGCGACTTCATCCGCACGTTCATGCGGCGCTACGAGGGCGTCGACGAAGAGCAGTTGCGAAAGCTCATCGACGAGACCCTGGGCGAGGCGTTGCTGCAGCGGGCGATGCCCGAGGCGATCCGGCGCATCCGGCAGCACCGCGCGGCCGGGCACCGCACCGTGCTCATCACCGGCACCATCGACGTGCTGGTGGAGCCGATCGCGCCGTTGTTCGACGAGGTCGTGGCCGGCCGGATGCACAGCCGCGACGGCGTCTGGACCGGCTACCTCGACAGCCCGCCGCTGGTGGACGAAGCCCGCGCGGCCTGGCTGCGCCGCTACGCCGAGTCCACCGGCGTCGATCTCGCCCAGTCCTACGCCTACGGCGACAGCTACTCCGACCGGGCCTGGCTCGAACTGGCCGGCAAGCCGAACGCGGTCAACCCGGATCCCGCCCTGTACCGGCACGCCAAGCGCAAGCACTGGCGCGTGCAGAACTGGGGCCAGCACACCCGCAGCCGGCTCGAGGCGCTGGCCGTCACCGGAAGCTCGGAGGTGAACCGGTGATCCTGTCGCTGGAGTACCGGCACTCGTCGGCTCGCTACCTCGCCTCCCGGACGGTCACGTCCACCAAGGCCGGCAGTCGGCTGTCGGCGATGGTCGCGGGCAACATGTCGCCGTTGCGGCTGATCAATCTCGCCGCGCCTGTCGTTCCTGGTGAAGGCTGGACGCGCGTCGCGCCCCGGCTGTCCGGCATCTGCGGATCCGACATCGGGTTGCTGACCGGACGCTCGTCGCCGTATTTCTCTTCGGTGTCGTCGATGCCGTTCGTCCCGGGACACGAGGTCGTGGGCGAAACCCTGGACGATCTGCCCGACCTGCCCGCGGGTTCGCGGGTGGTGCTCGATCCAGTGCTCTCGTGCGAGCCGCGCGACATCGAGTCGTGCCGGTGGTGCGCCGACGGTCGCGAGAGCCGCTGCGATCACGTGACGACCGGCCGGCTGGCCCCGGGCGTGCAGACCGGAAGCTGCTCGGAGACCGGCGGCGCGTGGAGCCGGCAGTTCGTGGCGCACCGCAGCCAGTTGCACGTCGTCCCTGACTCGCTGGACGACGAACGGGCCGTGCTCGTCGAGCCGCTGGCCTGCGCCGTGCATGCTGCTCGGCGGGTCGACATCGACCCGGGTGCGACGGTCGTCGTGGTCGGCGCCGGCACCGTCGGGCTCATGACCTTGCTGGCGTTGCGCGAAGTGGCGCCCACCGCGCCGATTCACGTCATCGCCAAACACCGTCACCAGCAGGAACGTGCACTCGCCCTGGGCGCCACCGCGGTACACGAGCCGTCGCACGCCGTGCGCGCCCTGCGGCGCTCGACGACCGCACGGATGCACAAGCCGGAATGGGGCCGTGAGTTCCTGCTCGGCGGGGTCGACGTGGTGTTCGAATGCACCGGAGGGGCGAGCGGACTCGACTCGGCCCTGCGCCTCGCCCGTGCCGGCGGTACGGTCGTGGTGTCCGGGATGCCTTCGGGCAGTGTCGATCTCGCGCCGTTGTGGCTGCGTGAACTACACCTGGTCGGTGCCTATGCGTCGGACTCCGGCGGCGGCAACGGGCAGCGGTCGGACTTCGCCGAAGCCATCGAGCTCGCCGGCGCGGCGCCGATCGACGGGTGGGTCGAGCCGCCCTACCCACTGCGCCGGTGGCGCGAAGCCATGGCACATGCCGTCGACGCCGGCAAGCTCGGCAGCGTCAAGATCGCGTTCGCTCCGGGCAAGGACTGAGGAGGAGACATCCATGAGCAGGCCAGGCTTCGTCCTCACCGTCGACGAGCGCACGCCGCCACTGCTGGTGCACCAGGGGGAGGGGTTCCGCCTCGAGCGGCTGCCGCTGGGTAGCCGGGTCATCTATCCGCCGGACTCGTTGAAAGGCGTACGCAACGTCGACGCCGAGATCCAGCATGCGCTGCTGAATCCGCTGGGCATCGAGCCGCTGCCGGAGCTGCTCTACCCGAACATGCGCCTGACCATCGTGTTCGACGACCTCTCGTTGCCGCTGCCGCAGATGCAGACCCCGGACATCCGGCAACGAGTCATCGAGCACGTCCTCGAACTGGCCGCGGCCAAGGGCGTCGACGACGTCGAGCTGATCGTCGCCAACGCGTTGCACCGGCGGATGACACCGGCAGAGATCAAACGCGTGGTGGGCGAACGGGTGTTCCGCTCGTTCTTCCCCGAGCATCTGCGCAACCACGACGCCGAAGACCGCGCCAATCTCGTCGAGATCGGCAAGACCAAGCACGGTGAGGTCGTCGAGCTGAACCGCCGGGCGATGGAAAGCGACCTGATCGTCTACGTCAACATCACCACGACGCCGATGAGCGGCGGTCCGAAGTCGGTGTCGGTGGGCCTGGCCAGCTACCGCAGCCTGCGGCACCACCACAACGTGCACACCCTGCGGCATTCGCGCTCGTTCAACGACCCGCCCAACTCGGCGATGCACCATTCCTACGAGCGGATGGCCGACCTGATCGGCGGGCACGTCAAGGTCTTCACCATCGAGACCTCGCTGAACAACGACACGTTCCCCACGGCCACGAGCTTCCTGAACAAGCGCGAGTGGGAGTGGAACGTCGCCGACCAGGCCAGCTACCTGGCGGTCAAGCGTGGCAACGAGCTGATGCCGGCTCGCGCGCGTCGCAAGGTGTGGCAGAAGAACGTCGCGCCGTACGCCGTCACCGGTGTCAACGCGGGCCTGCCGAGCGAGGTGCACCCGGTCACGCTGGACAACGTCCATCGCCAACAGGTCACCGAAGTGCAGGGGCAGGCGGACGTCGCCATCTTCGGGCTGCCCTACATCTGCCCGTACAACGTGAACTCGATCATGAACCCGATCCTGGTGATGTCGCTGGGCCTCGGGTACTTCTTCAACCTGTACAAGAACCGCCCGATCGTCCGGAAGGGCGGCGCGGCGATCTTCTATCACCCGGTGGAACACGAGTTCCACCCGGTGCACCACCCGAGCTACATCGACTTCTTCGACGAGGTGCTCACCCAGAGCACCGACCCGGTCGTGCTGGAGACGAAGTACGAAGAGCAGTTCGCGACCGACCCCTGGTACATCCAGCTGTACCGCAAGAGCTACGCCTACCACGGCGTGCACCCGTTCTACATGTGGTACTGGGGTGCGCACGCGCTGGAGCACCTCGGTGAGGTCATCTTCGTCGGCGGCAACCGTCGTACGACCGCCCGAATGGGGTTCAAGGCGGCTTCGACGCTGGCCGACGCGCTCGAGATCGCCTCGCACACCGTGGGGCGCAGCCCGTCGATCACGTACCAGCACGCACCGCCGCTGGTCGTGGCGGACGTTCGGTAGGTGAGACGATGACTGAGCGGACGAGCCTGCGCGACGAGTTGCGACTGTTGCGGCACGGCCGGGACTGGCGTGGGCGCTCGACCGTGCCCCGGTCGGCCGACCCGTGGATTCTGGACGGCAAGCCGCGTGATCTCAGCAATCAGTGGGCGCGCAGCCGCCCGGCCGTGGCCGCGCGGGCGATGCTGCGCGGCGGGCTGCTGCGCCCGGTGACGTGGAGCCAGACGCAGCCGGTGGTCGAAGGCAGCGACTACCTCGAGAACCTGCGCGGTCCGGTCGTGTTCGTGGCGAATCACTCCAGCCACCTCGATGCGCCGTTGATCGTCGGATCGCTGCCGAAACGGTTCGCCGACCGGTTGGCCGTGGGTGCCGCGGCGGACTACTTCTTCGACGCCCGGTGGCGCGCGGTGACCTCGGCCCTGTTCTTCAACACCTTCCCCGTCGAGCGGCATGGCGCCGGGCGCCAGCGCAGTCAGGCCGTCGAACTGCTGGAGCAGAAGTGGAGCCTGTTGCTGTTCCCGGAGGGCACCCGCTCCGAGGACGGCACGATGGGGGTGTTCAAGGCCGGGGTGGCGCAGCTGTGCGTGGCCAACCAGGTGCCGGTGGTGCCGGTTGCGCTGCGCGGTGCCTACATGGCGATGCCGCGGGGGCGCAACTGGCCGGTGCCGGGCCGGCCGCGGGTGGCCGTCCGGTACGGCCGGCCGCTGTACCCGGCCGAGGGCGAGGGATTCCGTGAGCTGCGCGACCGGATGATGCGGGCCGTGGCTCGGCTGGCCGCTGAAGAGGACCAGGGGTGGTACGGCGCGATGCGGGCAGAGATCGACGGCACGCTCGAGGTGCCGAGCCGTCGTGGCGACGTGCCGAAAGCCAGCCGGTGGCGTCGCACCTGGGAGTCGACGAGGCCGCTGGCCGATCGATCCAGGCGGCGCGTCTGGACGTGGTGATTCCGCTGTTCCTCAACGTGGTGGAACACCTGTGCTCAGGACGAATGTGCCTTGTATCACCTTGCTGTGAAACCTGCCCAGAAGGCATACTGATCGCATAGCGAATGATCCTTCTTTTTAGGTTGTAGGAAAGGGGGACGAGGTGAGCCGTCCGTCCGGACCTGCTCGTCTCGCGCTTCATGGCCTTCGACATCCGTGAGTACACACGCACGTCCGAGGGGGTCAAATGGCAGGATCTCCCGCTCGATGACTTTCACGACAACCCGCTGCCGCCTGACACGCTGCGCACGCTGCGCTACATGTGTGACGTCGAGTATCACACCGTGTGTTATCTGCGCGACATGCTGGTGACGCCGTCGCACCAGGATCCTGAAATCACCGCGTTCATGACCATGTGGAACGTGGAGGAGTTCTGGCACGGCGAGGCGCTGGCCGACGTCCTGGCCCGCCACGACGTCACCATCGACTTCGACCACCTCAAGTCGGTGCGCCTGAAGATGGGCTGGCGCGACAAGTTCGACCCCATCAAGCAGTCGATGCTGGCCAACCTGGTCGGCATCGACTTCGTCGCCGTCCACATGATCTGGGGCGCGGCCAACGAATGGTCGGCCATCACCGCCTACAACCGGCTGGCTGAGATCAACGAGCACCCGGTCCTGGCGGAACTGCTCAAGCGCATCGCCAGGCAGGAAGCCAAACACGTCGCCTTCTACGCCACCCAGGCTCGCGAGCGACTGGCGCGCAGTACCAAGGCACAGAAGCTGGCCCGTTTCGCGCTGCGCAGGTCCTGGGGTCCGGTCGGCACCGGAGTGATGGCCGAGTCCGAGGTCCGCCATGTGCTGAACCACTTGATGAGCGGCCCGGACGGGCGCAAGGCTGCGCGCGCCATCGACGGTCACATCTCGAAGATGCCGGGCCTGGCCGGCCTGCGCATCGTCGAGGATGCGCTCGACGCGCGCGGCATCCCCGCCTGACTTTCGTCAAATGATCATGTTCACTAGGCAAATCCCTGCCACACCACCCATACACGCCTGGTGATGCGCCACAACGCCTCGTGGTGTGAGCCTTCGCCGAGAGATCGGTCACGGCGGCCGGGACGACGGGAGCGGTCAGCTGATCCGAGTGCGGCAGTTGACACCACGAGGTGATCTGTCGCATCACCAGGCGTGTATGGGTGGTGGGGCAGGCAGTCACCAAGTGAACATGATCATTTCCGAACGGCGACGTAAATGTGGTAATCGACGTCGCGGCCCTCGCGACGAACTGTGCGCATGATGTGGTCGACCGGGCCGACGGTCGCGGACAAGGTCGACGACAGCGCCGGCGACGGCGTCGACGACCACACCGCCACGACCCCGCCGGGCCGCAGCGCCCGCGCCGCCGCGGAGGTCGCGTCAGCCTCGTAGACCTGCGCGTTCGCCGCGTGGATGAGGAAGTCCGGCCCGTTGTCGACGTCGAACAGGATGCCGTCGTACGTGCCGGGCTGCACGGTGGGCAGCATCGCCAGCACGTCGTCGGTCACCACCTGGACCCGCGGATCGGCCACGACCTCCTGGGCGTCCGGCACGATCCCGGCCCGGACCAGCCGGACCAATTCCGGCTCCAGCTCGACGACGTCGACGTGCTCGACCCGCGAGTCCGCCAACAGCTCACGCACGGTGAATCCGAAACCCAGCCCGGCCACCAGAACTCGCCGGGGTGAGCGGTGGTGCTGCAGCAGCGCCGCGGCCAGCAGTTGCTCCGTGGACGTCTCAGCGGTGTCCATCGCGAACGCGCCGTTGATGATGAGTTCGTAGACGACATCGTGGTCCGAGCGCCGACGGCGCACGACGAGCTCACCCCCGACGCCATCGACCCGAACGAGGGTCTCCGCTACATCGTGCACAACCCGAAGCCTAAACGAGGCCGATCTTCTGGTGCGCCCGTGCAGATGCGCGTAATCTGCGTCACATCGAGCGCTCCGATGTCGTAGCGGTCACTTGGGGCGCTTCAGGACGGCTCCTGGGAGGCTGTGCGTGGGCAGACGAAGCGCAACGTTGGCCGTGGCGAGCCTGATGGTGCTCGGCCTGGCAGCGTGCGGGGGCGGAGACGACGGCCCGCCGACGCTGACGTGGTACATCAACCCCGACGACGGCGGGCAGGCGGAGCTGGCCGCGCGCTGTACCGACAGCGCGGACGGCGCCTATCGCATCGAGACCTCGTTGCTGCCGCGCGAGGCATCCGCACAGCGCGAGCAACTGGCGCGACGGCTCGCGGCGAACGACTCGTCGATCGACCTCATCAGCCTGGACCCGCCGTTCATCCCCGAGTTCGCCGAGGCGGGCTTCCTCGCCGAGATCCCCGACGACGTCGCCGACGCCGTGACCGAGAACGTCGTGCAAGGCGCGATCGACGGCGCCACCTGGAAGGACGAGCTGGTCACGGTCCCGTTCTGGGCCAACACCCAGCTGCTGTGGTATCGCAAGTCCGTGGCCGAGGCGGCCGGGCTGGACCCGGAGAACGAACCGGTCACCTGGCAACAGATCATCGACGCCGCCGCACAGCAGGACAAGTACCTGGGCGTGCAGGGAATCCGGGCCGAAGCCCTGACCGTGTGGATCAATGCCCTGGTCGCCTCAGCCGGTGGCGAGATCATCACCAACCCGGAGGCCGATGTCGCCGACGTGCAGCTCGGTCTCGAATCCGAGGCCGGACAGCAGGCTGCGGAGATCATCGGAACCATCGGCCGCGAGGGCCTCGGCGGTCCCGGGTTCGCCAACGAGGACGAGAACGCGTCGATGCTGCTGTTCCAAGGCGACCAGGGTTCGTTCATGGTCAACTGGCCGTTCGTGTGGGCGGCCACCCTGGCTGGTGTCGAGGCCGGCAACCTCGACTCGGGGTTGGTCGACGACATCGGCTGGGCGATGTATCCCTCGGTGGCCGAAGGCGAGGAGGCGCGTCCGCCCTACGGCGGCATCAACCTCGGCATCGGTGCGTTCGGCGATCACGTCGACGAGGCCTTGGACGCCGCGCAATGCATCGTCAGCGTCGAGAACCAAGCCTTCTACATGGTCACCAACGGCAACCCGGCCTCCAACACCGAGGCCTACGACGACCCCGAGGTGCAAAAAGCGTTCCCGATGGCCGATCTGATCCGTGAGTCACTCGAGCAGGCCGGCCCGCGGCCACAGACGCCGTACTACAACGAGGTCTCCACCGGGCTGCAGAACACGTGGCATCCGCCGAGCTCGGTGCAACCGGACTCCACACCCGAGGCGGCCACCACCTTGATCACCGAGGTGCTGAAGGGGGAGAGGCTGCTATGACCACGACACGTGTGCCGGACAGCGCCGCTGAGCAGGAAGCCGTGGCGGCCGCGCTCAGCGATCGCGCCAGAGCGGAGCGGCGCCTGGGATGGTGGCTGGCCGGCCCGGCCTTCGTCGTCATGCTCCTGGTGACCGCCTACCCGATCGTCCAGGCGTTCTACGACTCGTTGTTCCAGTTCCGGCTCACCGACCCCGACGCCCGCGAGTTCAACTGGCTCGGCAACTACTGGGTGGTCTTGACCGACAGCGTGTGGTGGCAGGCCGTTGGGGTGACGGTCCTGATCACCGCCATCACCGTGGCCGTCGAAGCAGTGCTGGGCTTCGCGCTGGCCCTGGTGATGCACCGGGCGCTGCGAACGTTGCGCCCGGTGCTGCGTACCGCGATCTTGGTGCCGTACGCCATCATCACCGTCGTCTCGGCGTTCGCGTGGTTCTACGCGTTCGACATCAGCACCGGTTTCGTGAACTCGTGGTTCGACTGGCTGCCCGGCATCGGTGCCGACACCAACTGGTTCGGCGAGTTCTCCACGTCGGTCACGGTGATCATCGCGTCGGAGATCTGGAAGACGACGCCGTTCATCTCGCTGCTCCTGCTCGCCGGCCTGGCCCAGGTACCCGAGGACCTGCAGGAGGCAGCGAAGGTCGACGGCGCGACGTGGTGGCAGCGCATGTACAAGGTCACGATCCCGAACATGAAGGCTGCGATCATGGTCGCGCTGCTGTTCCGCACGCTGGATGCGTTCCGGATCTTCGACAACGTGTTCATCATGACCCAGGGCTCGAACAACACCGAGGTCGTGTCGTTCCTGGCCTACCGGCAGACGATCAGCCGGCTGGAGATCGGGCTGGGCTCTGCGGTGTCGGTGCTGCTGTTCCTGTGCGTGGTCCTCATCAGCTTCACGTTCATCAAGTTGTTCAAGGTCGACCTGGCCAGCGCGAGGGGTGAGCGGTGATGGACGAGAGGGATCTGCCGACCCGCGAGAAGGTCCTGTGGTGGATCGCCGGTGTCGTGGTGATCGTCTACGCGCTGTTCCCGGTCGTGTGGATCGTCGCGCTGTCCTTCAAGACCCCCAGCGACCTGGGCAGCAAGCGGTTCTGGCCGACGAGCTGGGTCTGGGAGAACTACGACAACATCCTCGCCGGTGACGCTCAAGAGCTGTTCTTGTCCGCGCTGCGCAACTCCATCGGGATCTCGCTGATCGCCACGTTCATCTCCGTCGTCCTGGCGACTTTCGCGGCGTACGCGATCGCCCGGCTGGATTTCCCGGGCAAGCGCGTGATCCTGACGACGGCGCTGGCCGTGGCGATCTTCCCGGTCATCTCGATCGTGACGCCGTTGTTCAACCTCTGGCGCAACATCGGCCTGTACGACACCTGGCCCGGATTGATCATCCCATACCTGTCGTTGACGCTGCCGATCTCGATCTGGACGTTGTCGGCGTTCTTCCGCCAGATCCCGTGGGAGCTCGAACAGGCGGCCCAGGTCGACGGCGCCACCACGTGGCAAGCCTTCCGCAAGGTCATCGTGCCGCTCGCGGCGCCGGGTGTGTTCACCACGGCGATCATCTCGTTCTTCATCGCGTGGAACGACTTCGTCTACGGCATCTCGCTGACCTCCACCGAGAGAGCACGTCCGGTGCCGGCGGCGTTGGCGTTCTTCACCGGAGCCTCGCAGTTCGAGGACCCGGCCGGGTCGATCGCCGCCGCGGCCGTCATCGTGACGATCCCGGTCGTGGTGCTGGTTCTGCTGTTCCAACGCCGGATCGTCTCCGGTCTCACCCAAGGCGCCGTCAAAGGCTGACGTCGTCGCGACACTGCTGAGGAGCAACCTCATGGCGGCTATCACGCTGAAGAACATCAACAAGCAGTACGGTGACGGCTACCGGGCGGTCAAAGACGTCAACCTCGACATCGCCGATGGCGAGTTCGTCATCCTGGTCGGCCCGTCGGGATGCGGCAAGTCGACCCTGCTGCGGATGATCGTCGGGCTGGAGGACATCACCAGCGGCGAGTTGCTGATCGGTGGCGAGCGGGTGAACGAGAAGGCCCCGCGTGATCGCAACCTGTCGATGGTGTTCCAGAACTACGCGCTCTACCCGCACCTGACGGTCTACGAGAACATCGCCTTCCCGTTGCGCCTGGCCAAGGCGCCGGACTCGGAGGTCGACGAGCGGGTCCGCCACGCCGCGGAGCTGCTGGAGCTGACCGAGCATCTGGACCGGAAGCCGGCCAACCTCTCCGGTGGTCAGCGCCAGCGGGTGGCGATGGGGCGCGCGATCGTGCGCGAGGCGCAGGCGTTCCTGTTCGACGAGCCGTTGTCCAACCTCGACGCGAAGCTGCGTGGGCAGATGCGCACCGAGATCTCGCGGCTGCAGAAACGACTGGGCATCACCACGGTGTACGTCACGCATGACCAAGTCGAAGCGATGACGCTGGGCGATCGGGTGGCGGTGCTGCGTAAGGGTGTCCTGCAGCAGGTCGCCTCGCCGCGCGAGCTCTACGAACGCCCGGTGAACCTGTTCGTCGCGGGCTTCATCGGCTCGCCGCCGATGAACTTCATCCCGGCCACCGTCGAACGCGACGAACTGCACACCCCGTTCGGGCAATGGCGGTTGCCGGAGGGCAAGCGGCCGGACCTGTCCGGACACGAGATCGTCCTGCTCGGCGCGCGTCCGGAGGCGTTCGAAGACGCGGCCGTGGTTTCGGAGACCATCCGCGACCACGGGGTGGAGTTCGAGGCCCACGTCGACGTCATCGAATGGCTGGGCAACGAACAGTACGCCTACGTCCCCTACGAGGCCCCGGACGACATCAGCGCCCAGCTCGCCGACTTGGAGCGTGAGCTGGACAGCGAAGCGATGCGCACCCAGTTGGTGGTCTCGCTCGACGCCACGAGCCGTATCCCCGAGGGCTCCACCGCCCAGCTCTGGCTCGACCTTCGCAAGGTGCACGTGTTCGATCCCGCGTCGGGCACCAACCTGACCGTCGCCCAGAGCTCCGGCAACGGGGCGGCGAAAGCACCGGCCGGTGATGCGTCCGCAGCGGCCGTGGACGAGTCCGCGGACGGCAGCGCGCAGGGCTGACCGGGCAGGTGCTCACGCAGTCCGCACGGGGGAGATGTCAGGGTTTTCTCCTCCCCCGGGATGGGTGAGTCGTTGCTAAGGTCGTCAGTTGTGGAGGAGACTCGAGACCAACGTGCGATGCGGGCGTCCGACGCCGATCGTGACCGCATCGCCGACGTGCTGCGCCAGGCCGCGTCGGACGGTCGGCTGAGCCTGGCCGAACTCCACGAACGTATCGACGCGTTGTACGCCGCCAAGACCTATGGCGAGCTCGAGCCGGTCGTGCGTGACCTGCCGGACGCATTGCCCGACGCGCCGGCCCCGGTGCACCCGCCTGCGGCTGCGCCGTCGGCGGATCCGGTGCCCAGCGGCCGGGTGGGAGGGCGGCCGGCCCGTCGCGAAGGCAAGGCCGTGTTCTCCGGCTTGCTTCGGCGTGGTCAGTGGGTGGTGCCGTCCGACTACCGGGTCAAGGCCGTGTTCGGTGGTGTCGAACTCGATCTTCGCGAGGCGCAGCTTGAGACGCGCGAGGTCCACATCCGGGCGAAGGCCGTGTTCGGCGGGGTCAACATCATCGTGCCTGACGACATCCGGGTGGACGTCGACGGCGACGGCGTGTTCGGCGGTTTCGCCGACAATGCCAGTACGCGGCAACCGCCCAGCCAAGCGCCGGTGCTGCGGGTGTCCGGCAAGGCGGTATTCGGTGGCGTCAATGTGCAGCGTAAGTCGATCGGAGAGAAATGAGCGAGGTGCCCGACCATCCGAAGCCGGCGCCGGACGTCTCGCCCAGCCCTCATCCCGGGGTGGAACTGCCCGACGTTCGCAGCGGCGCTGACCTGCGCTGTTCCGACGTCGACCGGGAGCGGGTGGCCGAGGCGCTGCGCCAGGCGGCGACCGACGGACGACTCACCTTGACCGAGCTAGAGGAGCGTCTCGACGCCACGTTCAAGGCCCGCACCTACGGCGATCTGCAACCCATCACCCGCGACCTGCCGCAGGGGCCCTACCCGATTCCCGGCGGGTCGAGCACCACGCAGTGGCAACCCAGCGCCTCTGATGGAGCGGCCGCACAGCAGGCGGGCTCGGCGTACCCGGCGCAGACCCAGGCATCGGCGGCGCCGGCGCGGCCGAGCGAGCGCATCACCGCGGTGCTGAGTACCGAGAAGCGCAAGGGCCGCTGGGAGGTTCCGGCGCGCATCGACGTCACGACCGTGCTCGGCGAGGTGGTCCTCGACTTCTCCGAGGCGATCGTGCGCTCGGGTGAAGTCGACATCTATGCCGGTGTGGTCCTGGGCAACGTGACGTTGATCGTGCCTGAAGGCATCGACGTACGGATGGAGCAAGGCGCGAACATCCTCGGTGACCGCAAGATGAAGCTTCGCTCCGAACCGACGCCGGGCGCGCCGGTGTATCGGGTGCGTGGCTTCGTTCTGCTGGGCGAGATCACGGTCCGCCCGCCGCGGCAGTCGCTGGGCTCGATGTTCGACCACTGACGTCGAATCACCGCGAATCTCCCGCATCTGCGGGTGTAATCTCGATTTCATGCCGCATTTTCGGGTATCCGAGGCAGCTCGCATCCTCGGTATCAGCGACGACTCGCTGCGCCGCTGGGCCGACACCGGGAAGGTGGAGCTGAGCCAGGACGACGCCGGCCGGATGGTCGTCGACGGTGTGGAGCTCGCCCGGGTCGCCCGAGAGATCGTGCCGAGTGAGTCGGCACTGCCGGTGCCGCGGGAGTCCGCGCGCAACCACTTTCCGGGCGTCGTCGTCGCTGTCCGCAAAGACACCGTGATGGCGCAAGTGGAGATCCAAGCCGGTCCACATCGGGTGGTCTCCCTGCTCAGCGCGGAGGCCGTCGACGAGTTGGGCTTGGCCGTGGGTGTGGCGGCCATCGCGTCGGTGAAGGCCACGAACGTCGTCATCGACCTGCCCGGTGATCACCGATGAGGGGTGTGCGGTTGGTGTCCGTCCTGGCAGCCGCGATCATCGTGACCGGCTGTGCCGACGACGAGCCGGAGCGGGGCGGCGAGGTGACGGTGCTGGCCGCGGCTTCGCTCACCGAGCCGTTCGAGGCGCTCGGCGAGCGATTGGCCGAGGACTACCCGGATCTCGACGTCACGTTCTCCTTCGGTCCCAGCTCCGGCCTGGTCGAGCAGGTGATCGCCGGTGCTCCGGCCGACGTGCTCGCCACGGCCAACACCGTGACCATGGACAACGCCACCGCGGCCGGGATGCTGGCTGCCGAGCCGCAGGTGTTCGCGCGCAACCAGCTGGCCCTGGCCGTCCCGGCGGGCAACCCCGGCGAGGTCACCGGTCTGGTCGATCTCGCCCGCGGCGAGTTGCGGATCGCGCTGTGCGAGCCACACGTTCCCTGCGGTGCCGCAACAGCGGCGTTGCTCGACGCCGCCGGCGTCGACGCCGCGGCGGACACCCTGACCACCGACGTCAAGGAAACCGTCGCGTTGCTGACCTTGGGTGAGGCCGACGCTGGGCTGATCTACCGGACCGACGCGGTAGCAGCCGACGATGCGGTGGAGATGGTCGAGGTCGCGGAGTCGGACAGTGTGGTCAACGATTACCCGATCGGTGTGCTGGCCGAGGCGCGCAACCCTGAAGGAGCACAGATGGTGGTGGATGCTGTCGTGGGTGAACTCGGCCGGGACGTGCTCGGCGAGGCTGGGTTTCTCGTCCCGTGAGACGAGTGCGGCGGCCCCGCGACGGACGGGTTCCGGTGGTGCTGCTGGTGCCGTCCCTGCTCGGTCTCGCGCTCCTCGTCCTGCCCATGGCCGGGTTGCTGGTACGGGCGCCGTGGGGACGTCTACCAGCGATTCTGTCGTCGGCCGACGTGCTCACCGCCGTGCGGCTGTCGCTGGTGACAGCCACGGTGGCCACGGTGGTGTGCCTGGTGTGTGGGGTACCCATCGCGTGGGTGCTCGCACGCACGGCGTGGCCCGGCCGGTCGTTGTTGCGCGGGGTGGTGACCGTCCCGTTGGTGCTGCCGCCGGTCATCGGGGGGATCGCGCTGCTCATGGCGTTCGGCCGACGCGGTGTCGTCGGCGGCTGGCTGGACGAGACGTTCGGCGTGAGTCTGCCGTTCACCACCGCCGGTGTGGTGATGGCCCAGGCCTTCGTGGCGATGCCGTTCCTGGTGGTCGCCGTCGAAGGCGCGTTGCGCACGTCGGATCGCCGCTACGACGACGTGGCAGCCACTCTGGGGGCGTCGGCGTGGACGACGTTTCGCCGGGTGACTCTTCCCTCGGTGGCACCGGGCGTCTTGGCCGGCGCGGTGCTGTGCTGGGCCCGCGCGCTGGGCGAGTTCGGCGCGACGGTGACCTTCGCCGGCAGTTTCCCCGGTACCACGCGCACGCTTCCGCTGGAGGCCTACGTGGCGATCGGCTCCGGTGACACCGACACGGCGATCGTGTTGAGCCTGCTCATGATCGTGGTCTCGGTGGGCATCCTGGTGGGTTTGCGCCGGCACTGGGTGGGCACCGCATGAGCCTGCATGCCGAGATCGAGCTCACGCGCGGTGATCTGGACGCGCAGGTCTCCCTCGAGGTGCCCGCCGGGCAGGTGGTTGCCCTGATCGGACCGAACGGGGCGGGCAAGTCGACCGTTCTTGACGTGCTCGCAGGTTTGCTGCGTCCTCAGGCCGGGCGAGTCGTGCTCGACGACATCGTGCTCGACGATGTCGCAGGCGATGTACATGTGCGTTCGCAGGACCGCCGAGTGGGCATCGTCGTCCAGGACTATCTGCTGTTTCCCCGCCTGAACGTCCTCGAGAACGTGGCCTTCGGCCTTCGGGCCAGGGGAGTCGCTCGCGCCGAGGCGCGAGCGCGGGCACGTGAGTGGCTGCGCCGGATGGACCTACTCGGCTATGAGCGTCGCCGCCCCGCGTCGTTGTCCGGTGGGCAGGCGCAACGGGTGGCGCTGGCCCGGGCACTGATCGTCGAGCCCCGGCTGCTCCTGCTGGACGAGCCGCTGGCGGCGCTCGACGCCGGCACCCGTCCGGCGGTGCGTGCGCAGCTACGCCGGCACCTCGCCGGCTACGACGGGTGCGCGGTCGTGGTCACCCACGACCCGCTGGAGGCGATGGTGCTCGGCGATCGCATGGTGGTGATCGAACGCGGCCGGGTCGTCCAAGAGGGCACCCCGGCCGAGGTCGCCGGACGGCCGCGCACGGAGTACGTCGCTCGGCTCGTGGGGCTGAATCTCCTGCGTGCCACCGCAACCGGCCGGGTGGCCGAGGTGAGCCGCTCCGGCGACGGCGCGGCGGACGGCACCGCGTCGGTGACCCTGGCCCACGACGCGCACGGCCCGGTCCACATCGCCTTCGCGCCGGCCGCGGTGACGCTGAGTCCGACACGTCCCGACGGATCGGCGCGTAACGTCTGGCCGGTCACCGTGCACGACGTGGAGGCACACGGCGACCTGGTCCGCGTGACGGCGACCGGCGCGGTCTCCGTGCTGGCCGACGTCACGCCGCTGGCGGTGGCCGACCTGGATCTCGCGCCGGGCGCGCAGGTGTGGGCGTCGGTGAAGGCCAGCGAGATCAGTGTCTACCCGGCATAGCGGGCCGGTGCCACCGGCGAACCGCCCACCTGGGACGATGGGCGGCGTGGCACGGTCGAGTCGAGGAAATTACGCGCTGGGCGACATCATCCGCAGTGTCGTCGTTCTGGCCGGCGTCCTGGCGGTGGGCGCCCTCCTGTTCAATCTGGTGAACGACGCCGAGCCGCACCTTCCCGAGCCCGTCGACTACGCCGCCGCGCTGGATGCCGCGCGCGCGGAGTACGACTACCCGGTTCTTGCTCCGGAGCCGTTGCCCGACGGGTGGCGCGCCACCAGCGTCGAGTTCGATCAGGGTCAGGGCGGAGACCGCTGGCGGCTGGGCTTCCTGACCGCCGAGGAGCAGTACGTCGGGCTGCACCAGTCCGACGGCGAGATCGAATCTTTCCAGGACGAACGGCTGGGCGAGTTCACCCCCGACGGGGAGTCGAACGTCGCCGGGCAGACCTGGCAGCGCTGGGTCGAGCAGGACGACGCGCCCGATCACGCCCTGAGCCGGGTCGACGAGGGCGCGGTGACCATCGTCATCGGCACGATGTCTTACGCCTCGCTCGAGGACTTCGTCGCGTCACTGCGCTGACGTCTCGCCCGGCTCTTGCCGGCTGGCTGCATCGAGGCGTTCGCGCGCCCCCTCGAGGTAGCGCTCGCACAGAGTGGCCAGTTCCTCGCCACGCTGCCACAACGCCAGGGACTCCTCGAGCGTCGTGCCGCCTGCCTCCAGTTTGGCCACGATCTGCACCAGCTCGTCGCGGGCCTGCTCGTACGTCGGCTCGGCGTCACTCATGGCTGCACCCTAACGCTTCGCCTCGCCTGAGCGTGCCTGGCCAAGCCAGCGAGCTGCCGCTGGCACCGGAACGCGGCAGGTCGGCCACTACGTGATGTTCTGTCGCTGCGTGCCCAGCTGTTCGATTCCCAGGTCGAGCACATCTCCGCTGCGCAGGTATGGGAAACGTCCGGACAGCGCCACGCCCTCGGGCGTACCGGTATTGATCACATCGCCGGGTTGTAGCGAGACGTACTGGGACAGGTACCAGACCAGGTATGACACCGAAAAGATCATGTCTGCCGTCATCGAGTCCTGGCGAGGCTCGCCGTTGACCGTCGACCACAGGCGAAGAGCTTGAACGTCATCCACCTCATCGGCCGGCACGAGAGACGGGCCGAGCGGGTTGAACGTGGGACACGATTTGCCTCTGGTCCATTGCTTGCCCGGATCGGAAAGCTGGTAGTCACGTTCCGAGACGTCGTTGCTCACGGTGTAGGCCGCGATGTGGTCCGCTGCGTCGGCTGGCGATTCGAGATGGCTCGCCTCGCGGCCGATGACGACGGCCAGCTCCACCTCCCAGTCGACCTTCTGCGCGCCCCGAGGGATCAGGACGTCGTCATTCGGTCCGACGACCGCGCCGGGATGTTTGAGGAACAGGATCGGTTCGGCCGGTGGCGTGGAGCCCGACTCGGCGGCGTGGGCCGCATAGTTCTGCCCGATGCACAGCACGGCCTGTGGTCGAGCGACCGGGGGTCCGATCCGGAGGCTCGCCGCATCGCGCACCTCGGGCAACTGCCCGGCGGCCAAGGCGGCACGTGTGCGCTCTATACCGTCAGCGGCCAGGAAGGCACCGTCGATGTCGCCGACCAGTGGCGAAAGGTCGTAGGTGGTCTCGTCCTGGCGCACAGCAGGACGTTCCTGGCCTGCCGGTCCCAGCCGTAGTAGTTCCACAGATGTTCCCTTCTTCAGTTGGTCGCAGCGGGCCTGCTGACGTAGCCGCGACGCGCGTCACCTGCGCTGTATGGTCTCCCACCTGCGCAGCGCCGTGTCGATGTCCGGATCGGCTTCGAGCTCGAGCAGCCGATTCCACTTGGCGGTGCGTTCTGAACGCGTCAGCGACCCCACTTTGAGCTGTCCTGCTTGCCACCTCACCGCCAAGTCGGTGAGCCAGACGTCTTCGGTGTCGCCGGAGCGGGCCGACACCACGGTGCGCACGCCATGCGCGTGCGCGGTCTCGACCACGGTGGCTGCGTCGGTGACCGTTCCCACCTGGTTCGGCTTGACCAGCACGGAATTCGCGGCCTGCTCGGCGATACCGCGTTCCAGACGGGCATGGTGGGTGACGAACAGGTCATCGCCGATGATCTGGATCCGGTCGCCGACCGCCTTGGTCAGTTCCGCCCACGATTCCCAGTCGTCGTCGCTGAACGGATCTTCCACCGAGCAGATCGGATATGCGTCGATCCATTCGAGCAGCACCGCCAGCCACTCCTGAGGGTCTAGACGACGGTCCTCGCAGCGCAACCAATACCCGTCGTCGTCGGCCAGTTGGGTGGCTGCGACGTCGATCGCCATGGCCACGTCGACTCCCGGCGCCAACCCACTGGCCTGAATGCCGTCGACGAGCAGGTTCAGTGCATCGCGGTTCTTCCTGAGGACCGGCCCGAGGCCGCCTTCGTCCGCGACCAGTCCTGCGGTGAGCCCGCGGGCGCTCGCGACCTCTTCGGTGGCTCGGCGCACCCGCCAGCCCCATTCCACGGCGTCGGCAACTGACTGGGCACCGATCGGAATGACGAGCAGATCTTGGACGTCGATTCCGCCCCGGGCGTGGGCACCGCCGGAAATGATGTTGAACATCGGTAGCGGCAGCCCCACCGGCTGGGTCGATTCTGAAATGGTTCCGTCCGAGGCCGCGCTCCAGACCGCCAACGACACGGCGAGCACTGCGTTGGCTCCCAGCCGCGACAAGGTGTCGGTCCCGTCCAGGTCGCGCAGGTACGTGTCGACGTCCCGCTGATCGGCTGCATCCCGGCCGATCACCGCCGGCCCCAGCACGGCATTGACGTTCGCCACGGCCTTGCGCACGCCGTACCCGCCGTAGCGAGGTCCTCCGTCGCGCAACTCCACCGCCTCGTAGGTGCCGGTGGACGCGCCGGAAGGAACGACGACCCGGCCGCAGCGGCCGTCGGCCAGTTCCACTGCACAGGCGACAGTCGGTCGCCCGCGGGAATCGAGTGCCTCCCAGGCGCGGACCGAGGTGACGACCGAAGCGTCGATCGCTTGATTCACGTGTGACCTCTCACCGATGGTTGCCTTGCCTGCTCGATCACCGCCACGAAGCAGGCGTCCAGGTCCGGGGACGTGCGCAGGAGGTGCCGGGCCAGGTGACGTACCGCGGCACGCAGGTTGTCGTCGAAATACTCGACCGGTGACTTGCCATCGACTCGCGCGAGCATCAAGGCCGGCAGGATGGTGCAGATCTCGTCGTCGGCGGCGCCGACCGTGCCACTGTGTGCGGCATACGCGGACAGCACCTCTCGTGCGGCCATGACGTACTCCGACGCCACTGCCGGACGGGCGAAGGCCTTCAGACACAGATGGTTGATCAGGAAGGCGATGTCGAAAGCGGGGTTACCCCAGTGTGCGACCTCGTGATCGATCACGAGGACGCTTCCGTCCGGGGCATTCAACACGTTCTTCGGGCTGGCGTCACCGTGGACCAAGCATCGTCCCGGCTGACCGAGCAGGTCGACAGTCGTCTGCACGGACGATGCCAGATCGGGATGCCGTTGCTGTATGACACGCAGGTAGGGGTCGATCCGCAGCGCCGTGAAATGGGAGGTGTCGGCGAACTCGTCCGCCAGGTCGGGCCGGGTGGCAGACCGGGCATGCAGCTTCCCGAACAGCCCACCGACCCGGCGGGCGACATCGACGTCGACGACCTGGTCGAGCAAGGGGTCTTTCCAGGTCCGCGAACCCTGCGGCGCGCATTCCATGACGAAGCTCCGGCTCGTCTCGTCGATGGCCAGAACCCGTGGACATGCGCCAGGCGCCAGCTCGTTGAGAACCTGAGCGAAGCGTGCCTCGGTCAACGCGCGACTGACGTCGGCGTACCACCCGTCACCGACTGTGAGTTCGGGTAGAGCGCGCTTGACGACCAGGCGGCGAACGCCGTCGTCGGCCAGGACGACGTCACTGGACACACCGCCGGTCAACGGCGTGAGGCGCACCTTGCCGGCATCGCAGAGCCCGTGCCGACTCAGCAGGGCAAGGACGTCCCCGCGATCCACGTCAGTCATTTCCCCGGTTCCGGGGTGCCCCCAGCGCAGCCGACGTCGACTCTGCTGCGGCGATCAGCACAGGCGCCAGTGAGATCGCATCCTGCAACGTGAACTGCATGGTCGGTGCGGATACGCTGAGCCCCCCGAAGACCTGGCCATGATGATCGAACACCGGAGCGCCGATACAGCGGACACCGTCTCGATCCTCTTCGTCGTCGATACAGAACCCTTGCGCACGAATGCGTTCCAACTCTGTCGCCATCCGCTCGGGGTCGGTGATGGTCTTGCGAGTATGTGCAACGAGCCGGTCGGGCGCTGTGAGTTCGGCAATGCGCCCGGGCGGCAGATGCGCCAAGATCGCCTTGCCGATCGCCGTGCAGTGCAACTTCAAGCTCATGCCCACCACCGAGGCCAGTCGGTAGGGGCGGCGTCCCTCGAGTTTGTCGACGTAGTGCGCCTGATCGCCGGAGAGTACGCCGAAGTGGATCGTCTCCGGCGTGTGTTCCTGCAGCTCGAGCATCGCCGCACGGGCATAGGTCGAGTAGTCCATCGCGGTGACCATCTGCCCGGCCAGCGACAGGATCCGAGATCCCGGCTGGTAGTAGCCGCCTTCCTCGGCGGTGGCGTAGCCCTCCTGGACGAGTGTCTGCACGATGCGGTACGTGGTCGATGGCGTGAGCCCGGCGGCCTTGGCGATGTCACCGAGAACGGCGCGTGGCGCCTTGGCGACGAGCACTTCCATGACGCGTAGTGCGCGTTGGACCGATTGGGTCATGAGTTCCTTCCGAAACGCCGGGCCAGCGCGGCGTACGCTGCGTAAACGCGCTCTGCCACGATCTGTTCCTCCTCGGGGGTGAGAAGTTCGGCGCTGATCCAGATGGCGTGTGTGCCGGCTGCGGCCACCTCGACCACGGGCTCGTCCGCCGCCAACGCTTCGATCATCTGGGTACTGGTGAAACCCAGCTGCGCGGGCCAGGCCAACCGCATCCGCGGCAGTGGGCGCCCTGCCTCTCCACACGGCTCGTACGTCGGGACCGCCCCCGGCAGTTCGGAGAATGCCTTGACCCAGGCCATCGTGGTCTGCTCGATGCGCGCGGCGACGGCCTCGTGATCCTGCTCCAGCCACAGTTCGACGGCGGCCAGCAGCCCCATCATCTCCTCTTTACCGACCTTGGCCGGGCGGCCGAACCGTTGATGCGGCGCAGCATGCA
This sequence comes from Actinomycetes bacterium, assembly GCA_021793295.1. GTDB lineage: Bacteria > Actinomycetota > Actinomycetes > Jiangellales > Jiangellaceae > Haloactinopolyspora. The sequence goes on along the minus strand of JAJYTA010000012.1, from coordinate 1,766 downwards.
GCTCGCACCACGACACTGCCTCCTGGCTGCCCAGCACCAGCCCCGAGGCTTGTGGCCCGCGCAGTTCTTTGCCGCCGCTGAACACGACGAGGTCGGCGCCTTGCTCGGTGAACCGCCACAAGTTCTCCCGCGGTGGCAGCTGTGCCGCCGCGTCGACGATGACTGGCACTGCGCGCCCGTGTGCGACCTGGACGACCTCGTCCAGCGTGAGCGCGGCATTGGCGAGGTGTGCTCCCGCCACGTGGACGACCGCGGCAATGGAGTCATCCAACGCGGCTTCCAACTCCCATCGGTGGGTCTGAATGGCGTTGCCGATCTCCACGATCTGCATTCCGGCGAGGGTGAACACATTGTCGTAGGGAATGCGGTGCGCCCGATGCATGACGATTCGATGACGCGGCAGCGCTCGGGCGCCGTGCTCCAGGAGCCGGCCGAGAAGGAGATGGTCACGCCCCGTCATGGCGCCCAGCGCAGCGACCAGCAACCCTGCTGAAGCCCCGCATGTCACCAGTGCTGCTTCGTTCCGGGTGAGTTGGGCCAGCCGTGCGGAGACAGCGCGCTGCAACTCGAACATGTCGACGAACGACGTTGATGCCGCCCGCATGGCTTCCAGCACTGGCTGGGGCATCAACGACCCGCCTAGCGCCGTCAACGTCGCATTGGCATTGATCACCCGGCGCACGCCGAGGTCCGTGTACGTCGCGGTCATCGGTCACCGACCGCGGTCTGCATCATGCCGAACCCACCGGCTGTCAGCCCGCCGTCGACGACCAGCGACGTCCCGGTGATCCACGAAGCCTCGTCCGAGGCGAGAAAGCAGATCGCACTGGCGACGTCGTCGGCGCTGCCCACCCGGCCGAGCGGATACCACCGCGCCAGTTCATCGAAGATGTCCGGGTTCGCTTGGACTCGGCTGGTCCAGGCCGGAGTGGCGATGGTTCCGGGCACGACGGTGTTCGCCCGGATCCCGGCAGGTCCGTAACGCACGGCGATGCTACGGGTCAAGCTGTCGATGCCGGCCTTCGCCGCACTGTAGGGCTCCTGGCCGTACATGGCGATGCCATTGACCGAGCCGACGTTCACGATCACCCCGCCGCCGTGTTCGATCATCGCCGGCAGGACCGCCTTGGTGCAGCGGTATGCGCCACCGAGGGCGATATCGATCTCCCGGTTCCAGTCCTGCTCACTGATGTCGGCCAGCCCGTCGGCGACGGCGATCGCGGCGTTGTTGATCAAAGTGGTGATGGCGCCCCATCTGGCCGCTGTTCGCTCGACGCCGGACCGCACCTGCTCGGCGTCGCGGACATCGACGACTTCGGCGATGGCGTGGTGACCTGCCTCGACGATGCCGGCCGCCACAGAGTGCGCGGCTTCCTCGTCGGCATCGAAGATGGCGACCCGGGCACCCTCAGCGGCGAGGCGTTCGGCTGTACGCCGCCCGATGCCGGACGCGCCGCCTGTGATCACCACTACTGCTGCGTCGAAGCGCATACATCACCTGCCCAATCGCGGCACATCGTACCGTACTGCGAAATCAGTTCACCATATCCGGGCGTCCACTCTCACGATCGCGCGGCGACCTGGTTCGGATCAACGAGGTTGACATGCTCCGATCCAGCGATGACTCTAGGGACCGTTCACGCAATGTCGTTTCACAATGCGAAATAACGAGGAGTTTTTCAGTGCTGGATCTGATGGGTCGGCATGCTTGACCTGCTCTTGCGAGGCGGCACCGTCGTCGACGGCACCGGGGCGCCAGCCCGCCG
>JAJYTA010000147.1 GCA_021793295.1 Actinomycetes bacterium | reverse complement strand
CGCTGGGCAGGGGCGTGTCCTCGACGGTGACGTCGGCGTTGGCGACCGGGTCACCGTCGGCCGAGTGGACCGTGCCGGTCACGTCGTGACGCTCGGCCGGGGTGAGGGCGGCGTCGAACACCGTGCTTTCGTCGATCGTGATCGTGGTTTCGGCGGTCGAGGGGACGTAGCCGAATTTCGACGTGGTGACCTGGTAGTCGCCGGCGAGCAGTGTCATCGAGAAGGCGCCGTCGGCGTCCGTCGTCGCGGTGCGCGAGTGTTCGCCCTCGGCCGAGACGGTCGCCCCGGCGAGCGGTTCGCCGTCGGCGGTGGTGACCGTGCCGGTCAGGACGCCCGCACCGCCGGCCTCGATCCCGGCGTTCACCAGCGCCAGGGCATCGAGCTTGCCCTCGCCCCAGGTGGGGTTGTCGTCGGCGGTGCCGCCGCAGGTGGTGTCGTCGACGTCGCGCGCGGTGTCGTCGAGCAGGGTGCGGGTGCTGGCGATGTCACCCACCAGAGCCGGCACGGCCGACCACAGCAACGCGACGGCGCCGGTGACGTGCGGTGCCGCCATCGACGTGCCCGAGATCGTGTGGTAGTCACCGTCGTGCCAGGCCGAGCGGACCTGATGACCCGGCGCGGCGATGTTCGGCTTGATCTCGCCGTCCTGGCCCGGGCCCCGGCTCGAGCTCGCCCAGATCTCACCGTCGGGTTGATACGCGCCGACCGAGTAGGTGAGAGTCCTCGACCCGGGCGCGCCCGACGTCTGACATTGCGAGCCGTTGTTGCCGTTGGACCACACCGAGAAAATGCCTGCGGCATGCCAGGCCTCGATGATGTCCTCCATGAACGGCTCGTTGCTCGGGGCGTCCGACCCCCACGAGTTGTTGATGATGTTCGGGCGCCGGGCTGGGTCGGGGTCGCTACCGTCGGTGCGGGTCGGCGCGAGCATCCACTGCGCGGCGGTGATCAGATCCGCTCCGGAACACATGTCGCAGCCGTTGGTGGCGATCCACTCCGCGCCCGGAGCGACACCGATCTTGTTGTTCCCGCCGTCGTCGCCCAGAACCGTGCCAACGGTGTGCGTACCGTGCCCGCGGCGGTCGCACGGCTCGGCGTCGTCCGGGCAGACGTCCTCGACGTCGAAGAAGTTGTAGTCGTTCTCGACCTTGCCGGTCGCCGGGTCGTACCCGCGATAGGCGTCCAGCAAAGCGGCGTGATCGCCGTCGACACCGGTGTCGAGGCCGGCGACGGTGATGCCTGCGCCGGTGATCCCGGTCGCCCAGACGTCGTCGGCGTTGATGTCGCGCACGCCCCACTCGGCGCTCGCCTCATCCGTCGGCGACACCTCGAGGGCCTTCGGATCGTCGAGTTCGAAGTCGTCGGCCTCGCTGATCTCCTCGACCGTGGAATGCACGGCGAGATCAGTGGCCAGATCGGCCGATCCGTTCCGGACGAGGATGGCGTTGGTCACCCAGAACGCGTCGTAGTCGACGCCACGCTCGTCGAGCTCGGCGACGACGTCGGCCTGAGCTTGCGTGGCCGAGGCGCGCAAGGCGTCGTAGACGGCTTGGCCCCGCTCGGCCCAGTCGGCGATCTGCGCGGCCTCGGACAGGTCCGGCTCGTCGTCGAACCGGATCCAGAAGTCGGCCTCGTCGGAGCGCAACGACTGTTGCAGTCGAGGCTCGATCTTCTCAGCGGCAGCAGGTGGATCGGTACTCGGCTCCTGCTCGGTCCAGGTGGCCGCATCCGGCCCGGCGGGTTCGGCCGACGACGGCGGCGGTGCGCCGACGCTCAGGCCGACCACCACGGCCAGCGACATCAACACGGCGATCAGTCTCATCGGGGTCCTTTCGAAACTCCGTCGACATGGATGCCAGACACGCCCGACCGATGCCGCTCAGGCTGGCGCCACAGGGTGCCGTCACAGGGGTTGATACGGATCGCGGCGATCGGGGGCGGGGCCGGCGTCGGTGTCGGGGCCTTCGTTCGGCTCGTTCGGGACGGCGTCGGGCATGTTCGGGCTGCCGGTGCCGGCCGGACTCTCCGGACCGGCCGGGCTGTCCGCGTCGGCGTTGTCGGCGGGCAGGCCGGGTCGCTCATACATGGGCAGCCCCTGTGGCGAGATACATGCCAAACATGCTGCAGGGATGGCCGAACGGTCGCTATCCGGTGAATACGTCATTAATCACGCGACACCGGCTCGTGACGAATCGACGTCGGCTCCGATCAAATGAGGCTCGTCTGCTATATCCGTGGCGTATCGCTGGGGAGATCGGGGTGATCATGCTCGTGTGAGCGGTCCATGGTCGAAAATCCGACGCGTGCGACGTTCGACGGCGGGTTTCGCGTCGGTTTCTCGAGCACGGACCGCTGTCATGCGCACGAACCACCCCCGGCGGCGTCCAGCCACGGAGCCTCGACACCGCCGACCGTGCCGCAAACAACTCTTGGCGTTCCGCGACCCTTAGCGCGAGCCGGTCGTCGACGGACACGCCGGCGAGCGCGAGGGCGCGATGCCAGCCCGGCGAGTCCGCGATCACCGTGATCGAAGCGTCGGGTAGTCGATCCGACAACATCCCGGCGTAGGCAACCCCGGCGGAGTGGACTGGCACTCGCCTTGACCGAGTGCTAACGAAGCGACTACGTTGATAGTTGGCACTTTCAGTATGAGAGTGCCAATGGTCGATCCCGTCGGCACCCGCGACGGCGGCGGCACGCGGCCTGTCCATCTTCAGCAACCGTGACATCCTGCGAAAGGGGAGGTCAGACAAGTGTCGGTCTCCATCAAGCCACTCGAGGACCGGATCGTGGTCAAGCCCCTCGATGTGGAGCAGACGACGGCTTCCGGGCTCGTGATCCCGGACACCGCCAAGGAGAAGCCCCAGGAGGGTGAGGTCGTCGCCGTGGGCGAAGGCCGTTGGGACGAAGACGGCGAGAAGCGTATCCCGCTGGACGTCAAGGTCGGCGACGTCGTCCTCTACTCGAAGTACGGCGGCACCGAGGTGAAGTACGGCGGCGAAGAGCTGCTCATTCTCTCCGGCCGGGACGTGCTCGCCGTCGTCCAGAAGTGACGCGCTGAGTATCGAGCCATGTGAGTGAAGGCGCCTCGGGCCACAGTGGCTCGCACCGAGCTGCGAATCCGTCCGGGGCGCCTTCTCCATTCGGAAGGGATAGCTGATCCATGCCTAAGATCCTCGAGTTCGACGAGGATGCCCGCCGCAAGCTCGAGGCCGGCGTCGACGCCCTCGCGAACACGGTCAAGGTGACGCTCGGCCCGCGCGGCCGCAATGTCGTCCTCGACAAGAAGTACGGCTCGCCCACCATCACGAACGACGGCGTGACCATCGCTCGTGAGGTGGAGCTGGAAGACCCCTACGAAGACCTCGGCGCGCAGCTCGCCAAGGAGGTCGCCACCAAGACCAACGACATCGCCGGTGACGGCACCACCACGGCGACCGTTCTCGCCCAGGCGATGGTGCACCGTGGCCTGAAGTCCGTCGCCGCCGGCGCCGCGCCGCTGGCGATCAAGCGCGGTATCGACGCGGCGGTCGAGGCCGTGACGACGCGGCTGCTCGAGACCGCGCGTCCGGTCGACGAGAAGTCCGACATCGCCTCGGTCGCTGCCATCAGTGCGCAGGACCGCACGATCGGTGAGGTCATCGCCGAGGCGTTCGACAAGGTCGGCAAGGACGGCGTCATCACCGTCGACGAGTCGCAGACCTTCGGGACCGAGCTCGAGTTCACCGAAGGTATGCAGTTCGACAAGGGCTACCTGAGCCCGTACTTCGTCACTGACGCCGACCGTCAGGAAGCGGTCCTCGAGGATGCCTACATCCTCATCCACCAGGGCAAGATCTCGTCCATGGCCGACCTGCTCCCGCTGCTGGAGAAGGTCGTCCAGTCCGGCAAGCCACTGCTCATCGTGGCCGAGGACGTCGAGGGCGAGGCGCTGTCGACGCTGGTCGTCAACAAGATCCGCGGCACCTTCACCTCGGTCGCGGTCAAGGCGCCCGGCTTCGGCGACCGCCGCAAGGCGATCCTGCAGGACCTCGCCGTCCTGACCGGCGGCCAGGTCGTCGCCGAGGAGGTCGGGCTCAAGCTCGACCAGGTCGGCCTCGAGGTGCTCGGCCAGGCCCGCCGCGTCGTGGTCACCAAGGACGACACCACGGTGGTCGACGGTGCCGGTGCCCAGGCCGACATCGACGCCCGGGTCGCGCAGATCCGGGCCGAGATCGAGAACACCGACTCGGACTGGGACCGCGAGAAGCTCCAGGAGCGCCTGGCCAAGCTCGCCGGGGGCGTCGGCGTCATCAAGGTCGGTGCGGCCACCGAGGTCGAGCTCAAGGAGCGCAAGCACCGCATCGAGGACGCCGTGTCGGCGACCCGTGCAGCCATCGAGGAGGGCATCGTCTCCGGTGGCGGTGCCGCCTTGGTGCACGCCCGGTCGGCGCTCGAGGACAACCTCGGCCGGACCGGCGACGAGGCGACCGGTGTCGACATCGTGCGCGGCGCCCTCGTCGAGCCGCTGCGCTGGATCGCGGAGAACGCGGGCGAGAACGGCTACGTCATCGTCTCCCGCGTGGAGTCCGGTCCGGCTGGGCAGGGCTACAACGCGGTGACCGGTGAGTACGGCGACCTGCTGGAGCAGGGCGTCCTCGACCCGGTCAAGGTGACGCGCTCGGCCGTCGCCAACGCCGCATCGATCGCGAGCCTGCTGCTCACGACCGAGGCGCTGGTGGTCGACAAGCCCGAGGACGAGGAAGACAACACCGGCCACGGTCACGGTCACTGACCGACCATTGCGGCCAGACGGCCCGGGCCACCCGATCAGCGGGTGCCCGGGCCGTCGTGCGTCAGGCCGCCTCGAGTTGGGCGGTGTCGACTTCTGGAGGGTTTTCCACGCTTCGACCGTTGCGGAAGGGTGGAAAACCCTCCAGAAGTGCAGGATGTAGGAAGGGGAACGGATGGCAGGCAGCCGGGCGCGGGTCGGGTACGCGGCGATGCTGGAGCGCTTCCCCCCGTCGGAGGTCGTGGCCTTGACCGTCGAGGCCGAGCAGGCCGGCTTCGACGGCGTCATGGCCGACGATCATTTCCAGCCGTGGACGGCTCATCAGGGTCAGGCTGGCTTCGTCTGGAACGTCATGACGGCGATGGCCGAACGCACCCGCGGCAGCGTGGGCGTCGGCGCCACGTGCCCGTCGTTTCGGTGGCACCCGGCCGTGGTGGCGCAGGCGGCGGCGACGCTGGAGTCGATGTACCCCGGCCGGCACTGGCTCGGGGTCGGTTCCGGCGAAGCGATCAGCGAGCACGTCGTCGGCGGGTACTGGCCCGAAGCGCCGGAGCGGATCGCGCGCATGTTCGAGGCGGTCGAGATCATCCAGAAGCTGTTCACCGGCCGCGACGTCCGCCACGACGGCCGGTTCTTCACGCTCGAGCGCAGCCGGCTGTGGACCATGCCCGACGTGGCGCCGCCCATCTACGTGGCGACGTCCGGCCCCGTCACCGCCCGGCGAGCCGGTGCGAGCACCGACGGCATCATCACCGTCGCCTCCACTCCGGAGAAGGTGGCGACGCTGTTCGCGCGGTTCGACGACGGCGCTCGCTCGGCGGGCAAGGACCCATCAGCGGCGACGAAGATCGTTCAGGTCCACCTGGCCTGGGCGCCGGACGACGCCGATGCAGCTGAACAGGCCGTGCGCGAGTGGCCCAACGGCGCGATGCGGTTCTCGAAGGCCGACATCCGCTCGCCGCACGACTTCGAGCAGATGGCCCGCATGGTGCGCCCCGAGGACTTCGAGGGCCGGCTGCTGGTGTCATCGGACCCGGACGCCCATCGCCGCGAGATCCAGGCCTACCTCGACGTCGGCGCCACGCACGTCTACTTGCACAACGTCAGCGCCGACCAACGCACGTGGCTGAAGGTGTTCGGCCGCGAGGTGCTGCCGGCCCTGACCCCGTAGCGCTAGCCGCGTTAGCCCTGCAGCGGCGAGAACGTGAGGACCGGGCGTCCTGTGCGGGGATGCGGGTGCACGTCGCAGTCGACGCCGAAGACGGCACGCACCACGTCGGGGACCAAGACCTCCTCGGGGGTTCCCGACGCCACGACGCGCCCGCCGGCCAGGACGACGAGCTGATCGCAGTAGGCGGCGGCCAGGTTGAGGTCGTGCAGCGCGGCCAGCGTCGTCACGCGCAGGTCGCGGACGAACTTCAGCAGCGTCAGCTGAAAGTGGATGTCGAGGTGGTTGGTGGGTTCGTCGAGCAGGAGCAGGCGCGGCTGCTGAGTCACCGCACGCGCGAGGTGCACCCGCTGGCGTTCACCGCCGGACAGCGTGTGCCAGTCGCGGTCGGCCAGCTCGCTCATGCCGACGGTCTCGAGTGCCTCGAGCGCGCGTTGCTCGTCGTCGGGGGCCGGGCGATGCGGCGTGCGGCCGAGCAGCACCACGTCGAGGACGGTCAACGGCACGTCGGCGGTGGATTCCTGCTCGACGACGGCGACCTGTCGCGCCCGCTCGCGCCGGCGCATCGCCAGCAGGTCCTGGCCGTCGAGGGTGACGACGCCGGTGTCCGGCCGCGTCGTGCCGGCCACGGCGCGCAGCAGACTGCTCTTGCCCGAACCGTTCGGGCCCAGTAGTCCGGTGACGGTGCCGGCGGGGACCGAGACGTCGACGCCGTCGACGATCAGGGCACCGTCCACGCTCCACGAGACACCGGAGGCGACCAGGTCGTCCCCGGCGGCCTGCGCGGTCGCGGGGCGGGTGGTGACGATCGTGGATTCGGCGGTCATCGGCCGACCTTTCTGCGCCGCAGGAGGAACGCGAACGCCGGTGCGCCGAGGAAGGCGGTCACCACGCCCACCGGTAGCTCGCGCGGATCGAAGATGGTCCGGGCCAGGGTGTCGGCCCAGATCAGGAACACCGCGCCGGTGAGCGTGGCCAGGGGCAGCACGCGGCGGTGACCGGACCCGGTGACCAGGCGTACCGCGTGCGGCACCATCAGCCCGACGAAGCCGATGGCGCCGCTGACGGCCACGGCGGCGCCGGTGAGCAAGGCGACGAGCGTGAGCAGCGTCCAGCGGGTGGCGTTGACGTCGACCCCCAGCGTGGCGGCGGTGCCGTCGCCGAAGGCGAACGCATCGAGCGTGCGGGCCCGACTCAACAACACGCCCCCGACGACCACGACCGCCACGCTCACGATGACCACGTCGGCCCACGAGGCGCCGCTCAGCGAACCGAGCAGCCAGCTGAGGATCTCGCGGTAGGAGTCACCGGTCGCGGACCAGAAGATGACGAACGACGTCGCCGCCGAGCACAGGTACGACACCGCCAGCCCGGCGAGCACGGTGCGCGTCGGCGCAAGCTCTCCGCGACGGTTCGCCAACGCGAGGGTGATCATCAGCGCCAGCAGCGCGCCGGCGAACGCGGCGACGGGGAGGCCCAGCTGACCCACCCCCAGGACCAGCACGGCCACCGCGCCGACCGAGGCCCCGGACGACAGCCCCAGCAGGTACGGGTCGGCCAGTGGATTGCGCGTCAGCGTCTGCATCACCGCACCGCAGATTGCCAGCGCCGCGCCGACGGCCCCCGCGGCCAGGACCCGCGGCAGCCGTAGCTCCCAGACGATGCCGTCGCGCAGTGTCGACAGCGGCGACGGGCCGATGCCGAGGCGTTCGAGTCCCAGGTGCGTGCCGATGGAGCGCCACACGTCCAGCGCACCGATGTCCGCAGGGCCGATCGTCACCGTGACGGTGACCGACACCACCACCAGCGCCGCCATGGTGGCGATCCAGGCCGCGCTGGCGGCACCGCGCCGGCCACGCGGGCGCGGGCGCTGCGGTCGCGGCGGACTGAGGGGAGGGGCCGTCGACGTCATGCGGCGTCCTCGTCCAGTCGGCTCAGCTGGTCAGCCAGGTCGGCGACGGCCTGCGCGTTGCGGACCCCGGCCTCGGCCGCGGGGAACGGCAGCCGCAGATACCGGCCTTCGGTCACGGCGGGCAGCGCGGCGGTGACCGGGTTGGACTCCAACAGCTCGATCTTGTGCTCCGCGGTGTTCCATTCGGCGTCGACCAGCACGATGACGTCGGGATTGCGGGCGATGACGTCCTCCCAGCCGACGTTCGACCACGTGTCGTCGATGTCGGCGAAGATGTTCTGCAGCCCCAGTGCGCGCATCATCATCGCCGGCGCGCCGATGTCGCCGCCGACGTAGGGAGCGTCCTCGCCCGAGCTGTACCACAGCGCCGTGCGGCCTCGGCCGGGGTCGTCGACGCTGTCCAGCAGCGCCTGCTGTTCGGCGATGAGCGCCTCGGCGCGGTCGGTGACGCCGAAGATGCCGGCCAGCTCACGGATCTGGTCGAACAGCACGTCGAAGGTCAACGGATCCGGCTGGTACTCGGGATCCTTGCAGGCAGCCGGCGAGACGTAGGTGTCGATGCCGAACTCGGCCAACGCGCCTCGCTCGCCGGCGGCATCGGCAGCGAAGTTGCTCTCCCAACCGGCGTAGACGAAATCCGGCTCGACGTCGAGCAAGGCCTCCTGGCCGGGCACTTTGTCCGACAGCACGGGAACGTCGGCCACCTGGTCGGCGTAGCGATCCGGCACCGGGCCGTCGGCGAACGCGGTGCCCACCAGGCGATCGCCGAGCCCGAGGGCCAGCATCGTCTCGGTGGCCGTGGACTTGATGGTGACCACACGCTGCGGCGGCTGCTCGACGCTCACCTCGAAGCCGCAGTTGTCCACGGTCACGCCGGACTCGGCCGAGCCGGCCGAGTCGGCCGAGTCAGCCGAGTCGGCCGACGAGGTCTCGCCGGTCGAGCTACCGCAGCCGGCCAGCAATGCGGCGGCAGCGAGCGTCAGGACCGGCAGGCGGAACCGGTGAGCGGCGTGGGCGGGCGGGGCTGAGCGGCGGTGGGCCACGGGGGTCTCCATCGAACGTGAGCGTGCCGCAGCGCCGATGACGCAAAACGGCAGGCTGAACCGGTCGTCGGAGACGGTCAGGAGACCGTCGAAACCCGCTACCCACTAACCGGGCAGACGCAACAGGGGCACAAGTGTTACCCCAGGGCTGGTCTCGATCATATCGGTCGAACGGCGGTGCTGCCTACACCTGTGTCGCGTGGACTACCGTGAGGTGCGTGCCACCACGTCAGCCAGTTCTGGTCGAGCGCATGCGACCGTTCACGTCCACGATCTTCGCCGAGATCACGGCGTTGGCGACGCGCACCGGCGCCATCAACCTGGGGCAGGGCTTCCCGGACGAGGACGGGCCGCAATCCCTGATCGACGACGCGTGCCAGGCGATGCGCGCCGGGGCCAACCAGTACCCGCCCGGGCCCGGCGTGCCCGTTCTGCGCGAGGCCGTCGCCCGGCACCAGAAGCGCTTCTACGGCCTGGATGTCGATCCCGACACCGAGGTCCTGGTCACCGCCGGAGCCACCGAGGCGATCGCCGCGACGATTCTCGCCTTGTGCGAACCGGGCGACGAGGTGGTGACCTTCGACCCGGTCTACGACTCCTACGCGGCGTCGATCGCGCTGGCCGGCGCCGTTCGCCGCACCGTGACCCTGCGCTGGCCGGAGTTCACCATCGATCCCGGCGAACTGCGTGCGGCCTTCACCGAGCGCACCCGGATCGTGCTGGTGAACACTCCGCACAACCCGGCCGGGAAGGTGTTCGACGAGGCCGAGCTGGACATGATCGGGGCGCTGGCGCGCGAGCACGGTGCCGTCGTCGTGACCGACGAGGTCTACGAGCATCAGGTCTACGACGACGCCGTGCACGTGCCGATGGCGACCAGGCCCGGTATGGGCGAGCACACGGTGACGATCTCGTCGGCGGGCAAGACGTTCTCGGTCACCGGGTGGAAGGTCGGCTGGCTGCACGGACCGGCCGAGCTGGTGGCCGCGGCTCGAACGGTGAAGCAGTACTTGACGTTCGTCAACGCCGGGCCCATGCAGCCGGCCGTGGCCGGCGCGCTGGGGCTCGACGACGACTTCTTCACCGGTCTTTCCGCGGACCTGCGCCGCAAACGCGACCTGCTGTGCGACGGTCTGCGCGCGGCCGGCTTCGGGGTGTCGCCGCCGCGAGGGACGTATTTTGCCGTGGCCGATGCGGCGCCACTGGGTTTCGACGACGGTGCCGAGCTGTGCCGACGGCTTCCGGAGCTGGCCGGGGTGGCGGCGGTGCCGGTCTCGGCGTTCTACGACGACGTCTCGGCGGCACGCTCACTCGTGCGGTTCGCCTTCTGCAAACGCGACGACGTCCTGCACGCCGCCGTCGACCGCCTCTCCCGCCTGCGCTCCAAATGATCATGTTCACTTGGTGATTCCCTGCTCCACCACCCGTGCACGCCTCGTGATGCAGCACAACGCCTAGGGGTGTGACCCGTGTGACCCTGGCGACCCGGCCG
>JAJYTA010000146.1 GCA_021793295.1 Actinomycetes bacterium | reverse complement strand
CATGCGCCGACGATAGCGGCGCGGGACTCGGGGCGCCGCTAGTTTTCGCCCGCGCCCACGCTGACGGACGAACCCGGAGAAATCGGATCCTCCGATGTCACCAGGTGAGACCTGGCGACGGAAAAGATCATGACCGCTTCCAAGTCAAACGTGACGGGAGTAACATGGCCCAACACATTCCATGATCCACTCCCCCGTGAGGACCCCGATGTCGAGCACTGAAACGCCACCGGCGCAGAACGACGCCCCTGCGCACATCGATACGACCAAAGCCAGCATCGCGCGGGTCTACGACGCCTTCCTCGGCGGCAAGGACAACTACGAGGTCGACAGGCAGGTGTTCCAGCAGGTCCTCACCATCGCCCCGGAGTCACCGGAGCTGGCCCGAGACTTCCGCACCTGGCTCATCCGCGCGGTGCGGTTCCTGGCCGCCGGCGCGAACATCGACCAGTTCCTCGACCTCGGCTCCGGGTTGCCGACGGCTGAGAACACCCACCAGGCGGCGCAGCGGATCAACCCCGAGGCCGAGGTCGTCTACGTCGACAACGACCCCATCGTCGCCGCGCACGGGCGCGCGCTGCTCGAGGAGAACGAGCACACCCACTTCATCGCAGCCGACCTCCGCGAGCCCGAGACGGTGCTCAACCACCCGGTCGTCACCCGCAACCTCGACTTCAGCCGGCCGATCGCCCTGATGCAGTGCGCCACGATCCACCACGTCGACGACGACGCCGATCCATACGGCATCATGCAGACCTACATCAACGCGCTCGCGCCGGGCTCGTACGTGGGGCTCACCCACTTCTACGACCCCGAAGACGGCGGCAAGTACACCGAGCTCGCGAAGGGTATCGAGAAGACGTTCCGGGAGAGCTCGATGGGCACCGGCCGCTTCCGTACCCGTGCGGAGATCATGTCGTTCTTCGACGGCCTGGAGCTGCTCGAACCGGGCTTGGTCCTGCTGGCCGACTGGTACCCGGAGGGACCGCGGGTGCAACCGTTGCCGGACTCCGGCCACATCGCGCTCGGCGCGGTGGCGCGCAAGCCCTGACGTCAAACCTCAGCAGCGCCGCTGACGACGGCCGCCGCACGACGTAGCTCGTCGGCGCGGTCAGCGGCGCCACGGCGCTCAGCGTCGTCCGCCTCAGCGTGCATCTCGGCGATCTCGCGCTCGACCACGCGTCGTTCGTCGGCGTCGGTGAGCTCCCGGCGCGCTGACTCGCCCGCGCCCAACCCGACGACCGCACCTGCGACGTGGTCGGAATCCACCGGCAGATCAGCGCTCACCGGGACCGCCTCGGCGTTGTCCAGCGCGGCCAGCACCGAACGCAAAGCGTTGGCCGCCACGCGATCGCGCTCGCGCATCGCCGTGGTCAGCTGGTGGCGAAGTCCGGCACGCAAGGTCGACGTCGTCATGGCCGCCAGCCTAGCGATTTGCCGCGCTCGGCCAGCGCCGCCGCGAGAATGCGCACCGCCTTGGGACCGACGCCGTGCAGAGCCAGTAGCTCTGCTTCGGACCGCTGCGCGACGTCGTCCAATGTCACCAGCCCGGCCCCGAGCAGCGCGCGGGTCGCCGGCTTGCCGATAGCCGGCGGCAGGTCACTGTGCGCCGGCACCTGGCCGGCGTCGACGTCGGCCAGCGCCGCCGCGAGACGCTTCGGTGCACGATGCGACCACGCCGCCCGCACGAGCGCGTTGAGATCCTTTCCGTTGATGTCGGCCAACGGAATGCGCACCCCGATCTGCTGGCCCATCCGGATCAACCGCTCGGCGCTCGGATGGGCGGCGAGGGTGGACTCGACGACGTCGTCCGACACCTGCAACTGAACCTTGCCGTCCTTGGTGACCGAGGCGAAACCCTTGCCCCGGACATTGAAGGCGACCATCCCGAAGTGGGTGCCTTCGGTCACCTCGGGCAGACCGGATGCTGCCTTGCGCAGTTGAGCCTCCGTCGTCATGTCGCTTGATCGTAGCCAGCGGTCCCCTTGACCTGACCGCCCGGAGCGCTGTTAGAACCGTCGTAGCCGGTTCACTCCTGGTGCGCCGGTCCGGTCCGCCCCGATGACCAGGAGGCCCCATGCACCATGACGTGCTCGCATTCGACGCTCAGGCAACCGACACCGACCTCGACGACCTACGCTCACGGCTGGCTGCCGCGCGACTGCCGGAAGCCGAGACCGTCAGCGGTGCCGCGCCCCACCGCCGGTGGGAGCAGGGGGTTCCACTCGCCGACCTCGAAGACGTGGTGGCCTACTGGCAGACCGAGTACGACTGGCGCGCTTTCGAGACCCGGCTCAACCGGATCGGTCAGTTCCGCACGACCATCGACGGGCTCGGAATCCACTTCCTGCATCGCCGATCACCCCGCGCCGATGCCACACCCTTGATCCTGACGCACGGCTGGCCCGGCAGCGTCGCCGAGTTCGCCCATGTCGTCGACGAACTGGCAGACCCGAACGACCCGGCGAAGCCCGCATTCCACGTCGTCGCGCCCTCACTGCCGGGCTTCGGTTTCAGCGACAAGCCGGTCACGACGGGCTGGGGAATCGAGAAGATCGCAGCAGCGTGGGTGCAGCTGATGGACACGCTGGGCTACCCCAGATTCGTCGCCCACGGCGGGGACTGGGGAGGCGTGATCACAGCGATCCTCGCCGGCAGGTTCCCCGAGAACGTCATCGGCATCCACACCACGGTGGCTCAGCCGCCGCCGGGCCTGACGACCGACGGGCTGACAGCGGCAGAGCGGCAATGGGTCGACGACTCCCGCGACTTCTGGAACCACCGCGCGGCCTACGCGAAGCAGCAGGCGGCCCGGCCGCAGACCATCGGCTACTCGCTCGTCGACTCACCCGTCGGACTTCTCGCCTGGATCCTCGACAAGTTCGCCGAGTGGACCGATACCGAGGACACCCCGTTCGAGACGATCTCTCGAGACAGTGTTCTGGACAACGTCACCCTGTACTGGCTGACGCGGACCGGCGCATCCTCAGCGCGCATCTACTACGAGAGCCACAACTCACTCGACCCAGACCTCCGGGTCGACATCCCGTCGGCTATCAGCATCTATCCGCGCGACATCGAAAAATGGCCGCGAGTGTGGGCGCAGGAACGGTTCCGGCGGATCGTGCGCTGGAGAACACCTGACGCGGGAGGACATTTCCCCTCCCTGGAGGTGCCGGAGTTCTTCGTCGAAGACCTGCGAGACGGCCTCACCGCGGTGCTCGCCGCTGAGACCGAGTCGTGAGCCCGTGCAGCTGGGTCGGTCGCCGCCACGGCGGTTAGCCTGAGCGCCATGGGATGGTTCTCGCGCAGAGGTGCAGGGCCCGAACCGCAACGCGATGACGCACCGTCCGTCGAGCCGGCACCAGCCGAACGTCACCCGTTCGCGAATCTCGCCGTCCCCGAGCTCGCGAGTCCCGAGTTCGTCATCGTGAATCCGGTCGATGACCACAGCGTCCTCGGCCAGGTCGAGCGTGACTGGCAGGTGGAGGTACATCGCCCCGGGCAGCGCAGCTACGACGCCCGAATCGCGATGAAGGTGCCCGCGGACAGCCCCTTCGAGCTCTCGCTCGACATGCCGCTGCCCGGCCTCATCGATGCTGACGCCCCCGACCGTGTCTACCTGCTGGAAGCGCCGGGCGGTGACGACGTGCCGCGCCCTTCTGACCAGCTGAAGCAGTACCGCGTCGAGCGCGATCTGCGCACGGTCGAGCTGCTGGAGCGCTACCCACGCCCGACCGTGGAGGATCTCGCCGTCGCGCTGGCGAACGCTCCGGTGCCGCCGAAGCACCTGATCACCGACGCCTTTCTCACCCGCCTCGACCTGCTCACCACCTTCGAGGCCCGGCGGATCGCCGACCGCGCCCGTGCCATGGGCGAGACCTGGACCGAGATCGAGCGTGACGTCTCGCGTGCAGCGATCCGCTACGAGAGCTCCGATGATGAGCGCTTCACCACGCCGGCGTATCAGCTCGCCACCATCGCCCCGGGCGGCGAGGAATGGTACGACGAGCACTCGTTCATTTTCATGGTCGCCGCACAGGCGGTCTACGTACGCGAGAGCGATCCGAGCGAGCTGCCTGCCATCGGCACGATCCTGCGCCCCTTCGTCGAGGAATTCGGCGCGATCCCGCTGCCCGGATGACGCCAACCAGCGATGACCGTCCCACGATCCGGAGCAAGGGCGCTCACTCGATGCTCAGTCGAACACCGACCGGACGATCTCGGCGATGCGCTTCTCCGTGTCGTCGTCGACGGTCTCGAAATACCATGCGGCCGGCATCAACGTCCCGTCCCCGCCGCCTGCAGCCCGGAAGGCCACCTTCTCGGTGATCGCGAGATTCATCCGTTCGTCGTTGCGCAACGTCACGAGCGCGGGCGTGCTCGCCGACTTCGCGTAGGCGGGCATTCCGTACCAGATCCGCGGCTTCAAGGTGGGAGCCGCCTCCATGATGATGTCGTGCACGCGCCGCATGACCGACCGCCGCGGCTCGTCCATCGTCGCGATCCTGTCGACGACTTGGGTCAGGTTCTTCTCGTCCTTCGACGACATGCCATGTCCTTTCGTCGGCCGATGCCGGGCATCGGCGGAATGAAGTTGACGCACCAGGGCGTCGCACCCCATCCGGACATGTCCTGAATGCTCAGGCCTCTCCGCGATGATTCACGTGGTCGTCACGTGGAAGCGCTGTCGGTGGCCGTGCAACCGCGATCAGAATACCTGAACCACCGACGGATAGACCGAGAGATGGGCATTGTCGGCATCGTCGATCTCGGCTGGACTTCTGGCGGGCTATTTGCGGGCTGGCAGTACGTCATCGACGTCCAGATCGAGGATCGCGTTGGCGACCTCGGCCGGTAAGAGTGTCGACCAGATGATCTCGCCCGGGCCGGGGTTCATCTCTCCGATGCCATACAGGCGAATCTAACGGCCGCGTCCGACAGCCAGGGAGGACGTAAAGTGCCGCTATCTCGGCAGGCCGCCGAGGTCGTCGAGCTCTTCGGCGCTGAGCCCGGTCATGAGCGACACAGCAGCGGCGTCGGTGCCGTTGAGTTGGCTTAATGCAGCTTTGATACCGGCATTGATCTCGTCGCGATGGGCAGCGATGTACTCGCGCACGGCAGCATCGACGATGTCCTTCTTCGAACGGGACAAGAAGTGAGCTGCTTGCGACACGAGTTCGTCAGTGGCGGCGTCGATTTTGATCGGCGCAGTAGCGGCCATAGCGTTGCCCTCCATCTTGGGTACCAAGGTACCACCTTCTACCATCCGAGCCAAAGGCGCTCGCCCGTTGCTATCGATCGACAGTTCGCCGACGCGGGCTGGCCGGTGCAGGACAGCACATCCCTCGACCTGTTCGCGGCCTAGAGGTCCTCACACGCCGGGGAGTTCGCGGGCGGTGGCTCGTCGAGCGATGGCCACTTCGTCGGCAACGTGCACTTCGCCGCAGGCATCGCGCTGTGCCGGAACGCTGGATGCATCGTGACCCACTCCAGCAATGGGCCATTGGAGACCGGCCGGGGGCTGATCGCCGCCGCAGACGCGGAAATGCACAAGCGGGTGATCTGCCTCATGGCACCGCACCTCACGGCAATCGACCATGCCGGATAACCCAGGGCTGGTGCCCAACTACGCGGCTGGGCGTCGGACCAATCAGCGAAGCGGCTACTTCGTGTCGCCTGACGCTACACGTTGAACCGGAACTCGACGACGTCGCCGTCGGCCATCACGTAGTCCTTGCCTTCGATACGGACCAGCCCCCGCGCCTTCGCTTCGGCCATCGAGCCGGCCGCCACGAGGTCGTCGAAGGACACGACCTCGGCCTTGATGAAGCCTTTCTGGAAGTCGGTGTGAATGACGCCCGCCGCCTCAGGGGCGGTGGCGCCCTTGCGGATCGTCCAAGCTCGGGCTTCCTTCGGTCCGGCCGTCAGGAACGTCTGCAGCCCCAGGGTGTCGAAACCGACGCGGGCCAGCATGTCGAGGCCGGATTCCTCCTGCCCCATCGACTGCAGGAGCTCGAGCGCTTCCGCGTCGTCCAGTTCGGCGAGCTCGGCCTCGATCTGGGCGTCGAGGAAGATCGCTTCGGCTGGGGCGACGAGCGCGCGCAACTCGTCCTTCAGGGCGTCGTCACCGAGCTCCTCCTCGTCCATGTTGAACACGTAGAGGAACGGCTTGGACGTCAACAGGTGCAGTTCGCGTAGCGGCTCGGGGTCGAGTCCGGCGGCGAAGATGGTCCGGCCCTCGTCGAGTACCGCTCGGGCCTGCTCGACGGCGGCGACCTGCTCCTGCTTGTCCTTGATCATCCGCGCTTCTTTGACCAGCCGCGGCAGCGCGTTGTCGATGGTCTGGATGTCGGCCAGAACCAGCTCGGTGTTGATGGTCTCGATGTCGGCTTTCGGATTGATCGTGCCGTCGACGTGGACGACGTCAGAGTCGTTGAACACCCTGATGACCTGGCAGATCGCATCGGCTTCACGGATGTTGGCCAGGAACTTGTTGCCCAGGCCTTGTCCCTCCGAGGCACCCTTCACGATGCCGGCGATGTCCACGAAGCTGACCGTGGCCGGAATCTGCCGGGCCGAGCCGAAGATCTCGGCCAACGTCGCCAGCCGGGAGTCGGGAACCCCGACGACGCCGACATTCGGCTCGATGGTGGCGAACGGATAGTTGGCCGCCAGGACGTTGTTCTTGGTCAACGCGTTGAACAGGGTCGACTTGCCGACGTTGGGAAGACCGACGATTCCGATGGTGAGACTCACGGTCGTCAAGGGTACGCCGTAGCGCCGCGCCTGCCGCGTTGTGTCGGAGGCGGCGGGCACAGTGGGACCCATGAACGCAACCGGCATCCTCGCGACGTCGATCGCGCTGCTCGTGGGTTTCGCTTTCGGCGCCCTGACGTTGCGCGTCCGAGCGGCCACGCTCGTGGCCGAACGCGATGCCGCCCGGGCCGAACGCGACACCGTCCGGGCCGAGCGCGATGCGTCCTACGCCGAGCTCGACGAGGCCGAGCAGCTTCTGCGGCAGGCGCAGAGCGAGCGCACGCGGCTCGAGACCCAGCTGGAGAACGCGCGGGTGGCCGCTGACGAGAAACTCGCCTTGATTCGTGCCGAGCAGGCTCGGTTGACCCACGAGTTCGAGCGGCTGTCCACCGATGCCCTGCGGCGCAACCGGGCCGAGTTCCTCGAACTGGCCACCGAGCAGTTGAAGAACTCCGAAGAACGCTCCCGCGCCGAGCTCGAGCACCGCCGGGCCGCGGTCGAGGCGCTGGTGAAGCCGCTGAACGAGCAACTGTCGAAGGTCGCCGATCACGCCAACGAGCTCGAGCGCGCTCGCGCCACGGCCTACGCCGAGCTGCGAACACAGGTCGAGGCGATGGGCAAGGACTCAGAGAAGCTGCGGCTGGAGACTCAGCAGCTGGTCACCGCGTTGCGCGCACCTCAGGTACGCGGTCGCTGGGGTGAGCTCCAGCTGCGTCGGGTGGTCGAGATGGCCGGCATGGTCGAGCACGTCGACTTCGCCGAGCAGGCTTCCGCGCAGACCGCCGACGGCAAGCTCCGCCCTGACATGGTCGTCAACCTCGCCGGAGGCAAGCGCGTCGTCGTCGATGCCAAGGTCTCCTTCAACGGCTACCTGGAAGCCCAGGAGGCTCGGGACGACTCGACGCGGCAGGCTCGGCTGGCGGCGCATGCCCGCCACCTCAAGGCGCACATCGACTCGCTGGCCCGCAAGCAGTATTGGTCGCAGTTCGAGCCGTCCCCGGAGTTCGTCGTCATGTTCGTGCCCTCCGACGTCTTCCTCAACGCGGCACTCGAGCAGGACCCGACGCTGTTCGAGCATGCCTTCGAGCGCAACATCGTCATGGCCACCCCAGCGACGTTGGTCGCCTTGCTACGTACGGTCGGCTACACGTGGCGGCAGGAAGCCCTGGCCCGCAACGCCCAAGAGGTGCTGTCGCTGGGCCGAGACCTGCATGCGCGGTTGTCGACCCTGGGCGGCCACATCAGCCGGCTGGGCCGCCAACTCGACAACGCCGTCAAGTCCTACAACGACACCGTCAGTTCGCTGGAGAGCCGCGTCCTGGTGACAGCGCGCCGGATGAGCGAGCTCCGAGTTGTCGACGGCGACCTCGAAGCTCCGGCGCAGGTCGAACGAGCGGCCCGCAGGACGCAAGCGCCCGAGTTGACGGTCTCGGTCGACGAATCCAGCGCGGTCGACGACATCCGCACCGACCCGCGCTACGGCCTCAACGCCGCTACCGACGCGAACGCCGGGGCCAACGCGCCGGAGCTCGACGGCACCCAGGGCTGATCAGGTGGACGCGGACGACTTGAGGTCGCGGCGCAGCTCACGGGGCAACGAGAACATCAGCGATTCCTCGGTGGTGCGGTGCTCTTCCACCGTCGGGAATCCGCGCTGGGCCAGCCAGTCGACGACCTCGGTGACGAGGTCCTCAGGGACCGACGCACCGCTGGTCAGGCCCACGGTTTGTACCCCGTCCAGCCATGCTTCGTCGATCTCACCGGCGTTGTCCACGCGGTAGGCGGCATCCGCGCCGGCGTCGAGGGCCACCTCGACCAGACGGACCGAGTTGGACGAATTCGCCGAGCCGACGACGATGACCAGCTCCGATTCGGCCGCGATCTCCTTCACCGCGACCTGGCGGTTCTGGGTGGCGTAGCAGATGTCGTCGCTGGGCGGGCTGATGAGGTCGGGGAAGCGCTGACGCAGCCGCTCGACCGTCTCGTACGTCTCGTCCACCGAGAGCGTGGTCTGCGAGAGCCACACGACCCGGGACGGGTCGCGCACCTGCACCTTGTCGACGTCGTCGGGCCCCTCGACCAGCTGGACATGGTCAGGAGCCTCGCCCGCCGTGCCCTCGACCTCCTCGTGCCCGTCGTGGCCGATGAGCACGATGTCGAGGTCGTCGCGGGCGAAGCGGCGGGCCTCGTTGTGCACCTTGGTCACCAGCGGGCAGGTCGCGTCGATGGTGCGCAGCTCGCGCTTGGCGGCTTCGTCATGAACCATCGGCGACACGCCGTGCGCGGAAAAGACCACCAGGGCGCCCTCGGGCACTTCGCCGAGTTCTTCGACGAAGATCGCACCGCGCTGCTCGAGCTGTTCCACGACGTGCTTGTTGTGCACGATCTGCTTGCGGACGTACACCGGCGAACCGTAATGCTCGAGAGCCTTCTCTACGGTGACGACGGCTCGATCGACGCCCGCGCAGTAACCTCGCGGCGCCGCCAACAGGACACGACCCTCAGCAGCCATACCGCCCATCGTATGTGCGACCCCTGGCGGCATCGCCTCCAGGCGCTTCGCCCGGTAGCGTGCCGGTCGTGGCCTTGGACACATCCCCGCAGCAACCGGCACCGGTTCGCGTGATCTCGAAGTTGATCGGCGAATGGATTCATCGGCTCGGCCCGGTGTGGGTGGAAGGCCAGGTCGCGCAGTACTCACGCCGCCCGGGAACGCAAACCGCCTTTCTCACCCTGCGCGACCCGGCGGCCGAAGTGTCGGTGACCGTCACCTGCGCCACCCGGCTGCTCGACGCGATGGAGGTGCCGCTGACCGACGGCGTGCGCGTCGTCGTCCACGCCAAGCCGTCCTGGTACTACACCCGGGGCACCCTGTCGCTGGCCGCTGACGACATCCGCCCGGTCGGGCTGGGCGACCTGCTCGCCCGGCTGGAGCGGCTGCGCAAGATACTCGCGGCGGAGGGGCTGTTCGACGCCGAGCGCAAGCGGTCTCTGCCGTTCCTGCCGCGCGGGGTCGGCCTGATCTGCGGACGTGATTCCAAGGCCGAACACGACGTGCTCGAGAACGCGCGGCGCCGCTGGCCCGGCGTACGCTTCCGCGTCGAACCGGTCGCCGTCCAAGGCGTCTCAGCGGTCAGCCAGATCCTGGAGGTCCTGCGCATCCTGGACCGCGACCCCGACATCGACGTGATCATCATCGCTCGTGGTGGCGGCTCGGTGGAAGATCTGCTGCCCTTCTCCGACGAAGCGCTCGTCCGCGCCGTCAGTGCGGCCACCACGCCAGTCGTCAGCGCCATCGGGCATGAAAGTGACACGCCGTTGGTCGACCTGGTTGCCGACTATCGGGCCTCCACCCCGACCGACGCCGCCAAGCGGGTCGTCCCCGACGTTCGTGAGGAACTCGATCGGGTCGCGCGGGCCCGCGAGCAGATCCGGTCGGCCCTGCGTCGTCGCCTCGACCATGAACGTGCCGGGCTGGACTCGGTCCGCTCCCGCCCGGCGCTCGCCGACCCCCACCACGCGCTACGCGTGCGCCGCGACGAGCTGACCCATCTGGTCGACCGTGCCCGGCGATCCATGCGCCACCTGCTCGACCGCGCGGCCTCCGACATCGACCACACCCGCGCCCGGGTGCGTGCGCTGTCACCGGCCGCGACGCTCGAGCGCGGTTACGCCGTCGTCCAGCGTGCCGACGACACTGTCGTCCGCAGCCCGGACGACGTGGAGCCCGGCGAGCACGTCCGGCTG
>JAJYTA010000145.1 GCA_021793295.1 Actinomycetes bacterium | reverse complement strand
GTAGTCGTAGGCGATCTCCGACGGGTGCACCTCGTGCGCGAATCGGACACCGACCTCGTCGAACACGTCGAGGATCGGGTTCCACCGGTCGGCGAAGTCCTGGTAGCCGGCGTCGATCATGTCCTGCGACACCGGCGGGAACATCGCCACGTACTTCCAGATGGACGAACCGGTGAAGCCGACGACTGTCGACACGCCGAGTTTCGCCGCGGCGTGGGCAGTCACCTTCATCTCCTCGGCGGCCCGCTGGCGCACGCCTTCGGGATCGCCGTCGCCCCAGATCCGGTCCGGCAAGATGGCGCGGTGCCGCGCGTCGATGGGGTCGTCGCAGACCGCCTGGCCCTTGAGGTGATTCGAGATGGCCCAGACGTTGAGCCCGTACTTCTCCAGGATGTCTCGGCGCGATTGGACATAGGCGTCGTTCTCGGCGGCCTGCCACACGTCGAAGTGGTCACCCCAGCACGCGATCTCGAGGCCGTCGTAGCCCCACTCCGAAGCGAGGCGGGCGACTTCCTCGAACGGTAGGTCCGCCCATTGGCCGGTGAACAACGTGATCGGTCGGGACATGGTTGCTCCTTTCACCACCAGGGCTTCTTGTGCATCACCAGGCGTGCATGCCTAGTGGCGTTGGGAATTGCCTGGTGAACATGATCATTTCGAGAGGGAGGGTTCGGGGGCGGGCGTCGGTGCCGGCAGGCCGGCGAGTTCGAGCATGAGGTCGCGCACGTCGGTCGCGGCCAGCCGATCACGCGCGGTCGAAGGGTCACTGCACAACAGGACGGGGCCATCGTCGGGATCGTCGGGCAGCCGGCCGTGGGTGCCTTTCACCCACCGCCCGTCGAGCGGGACGACGTCCATGGCGTAGCGCAGCCCGGCCTTCTTGCGCGCCAACGCCAGACCGGCCCGGAGCTTCACGCGCGGGTCGGCGGGGTCGAGGAACAGTTCGGCCGGGTCGTAGCCGGGCTTGCGGTGGATGTCGACGCCACGGGCGAAATCCGGGGCCCGCTCGTCGTCGGTCCAGTAGTAGTAGGTGAACCACGCTTCGGGAGCCGCGACCAGCACGAGTTCACCGGCGCGCTCGTGATCCAGCCCGTAGTCGCGTTGGCCGTCCCGGTCCAGCACGAGATCGACGCCGGGCAACGCCTCACACACCCGCCGCACCGCCTGCAGATCTGCGTTCTCGCCGACGTACACGTGCGCGACCTGGTGATCGGCGACGGCGAAGGCGTGCGACTTCCACGGATCGAGGTACTCCATGCCGGCCTGGGTGTAGACCTCGAGGAACCCCGACTCGCGCAGCGCCCGGTTCACATGCACCGGCGTACTCGCCGGTGTGATGCCGTACTCGCTCATGACCAGCACCGTCGCTCCGGCGTCACGAGCCTGGCTCAGCAGCGGCGCGAGGACGCGGTCGACATCCTGGGCGGCGGTGACAGCCTCGGGACTGTCCGGGCCGAAACGTTGCAGGTCGTAATCCAGATGCGGGATGTAGGCCAACGTCATGTCCGCCTGCGGCAGCAGCCGCTGCGTCGCCCCCACGATCCACTCGCTGGACTTCAGCGACGCCGTCGGCCCCCAGTAGTTGAACAGCGGGAACGGGCCCAGCCGCGACGTGAGCGCATCGTGCAGCTGCGGCGGGCGGGTGTAGCAGTCCGGCGACTTGCGCCCGTCAGCGTGATAGATCGGTCGCGGCGTCACCGTCCAGTCGGTGCTGGCGCCCATCGCGTACCACCAGCACACGTTCGCCACGCGGTAACCGGGCTGCGTGCGCCGGGCGGTCTCCCATACCTTCTCGCCCTGCACCAGGCGGTTGTGCTGGCGCCACAGGTACACCTCGCCCAAGTCGCGGAAGTACCAGCCGTTGCCCACGATGCCGTGCTCGCTCGGGCGCCGACCGGTCAGGAACGTCGACTGCACCGAACACGTCACCGCCGGCAGCACGGTGTCCAGCCGGGCCTGCCAGCCGTCGTCGGCGATCGACTTCAGCGCCGGAGCATGCTCCAGCAACTTCGGCGTGAGCCCCACCACGTCGAGCACGAGCAATCTGTTCATACTTCCTCCACATCCATCGGTCGGCCTCGGCCTCGCCTCCGGCTCCAGCACACCTCGCTGCGCTCGCCGTACCTCCGCCTGCAGCTCACCCGACTGCCTCCACATCCATCGGTCGGCCTCGGCCTCGCCTCCGGCTCCAGCACACCTCGCTGCGCTCGCCGTACCTCCGCCTGCAGCTCACCCGACTGCCTCCACATCCATCGGTCGGCCTCGGCCTCGCCTCCGGCTCCAGCACACCTCGCTGCGCTCGCCGTACCTCCGCCTGCAGCTCACCCGACTGCCTCCAGTCCGAAGTCCTCGGTCAGCCGACGCGCCGTCCACCTCAGCTCGGCGGCGAGCCCGTCGATCAAGCCCGCCTCACCGGCAGGCCGACGCCCCTGCGGCAGCACCGACCAGGTGTAGGTCTCCACCTCGACGTGGTCGGTCACGGCGCCGGCCGCGCCGAACAATCCGCCGAGCGTGTCCGTCAGGTGCTCCTGAGTGACCCGCAAGGGCGGGTCGGGATGTTCGTGCACCGGCACGTGGAAATGCACCCGCCACGGTCCCTCGCCGGGCAGGGCTGCCGGCCCGCCCAGCGCCTCGGGCAGATCGTCCCGCCCGGCTTTCCGGTCACGGGACCACTCGCGGACTTGGTGGAGGAAGCGGTCCTCGGCGTAGGCCCGCAACGCCGCCTGCGCGGTCGTGCTCCCCGGCTCGTCGATCTGCAGCGCCGCCGAAGCCTGCGCCTTGACCACGGACAACCCGGAACCGGCCAGCTCGGCCAGTGCAGAGTCCGGCGATTCGAACTCGACGGCGAGGTGACACGCGTCGACGCACACCCCGATGCGCTCGGTGTCGACCCCGCCCAGCCGCTCGACGGCGTCGTGGACGGTCTCGACGACACAGCCCGGCTCGGGTTCCAGCCCGACCCGGATGGTCCGGCCGGTCTCGGCCTCCACCTTCGCCAGCCCGTCAGCTAGCCGGCCGAGGTGGTCCAGAGCCTGCTGCTCTCGTTGCGCCGTCCACGGGTCACGCCAGGCCAGCGGCAGGCTGGAGATGCTGCCGCGCGCAGCGTCGTCGGGCAACAGCCGGGCCAGGACCGCCGCGCAGTCGAGCGTGTAGTCCAGCCGCGCCTGCTCCACCCAGTCCGGGTGGTAGACGGCCTTCTTCACCTGGCGATCGTGAAAGCCCTGGTACGGGAACGCGTTCAAGGTGACGACCTCGAGCCCGTTCGCGTCCAGCGCCTCCTGCACCCGTGCGATGTCGGCCTCGCCGGCCAGCCGGGCGGCGACCGGAGCGGGCAGCCACAGCCCCAACCCCAGGCGCGGGGCGGCAAGGCGCTCACGCACCCCGCCGCCGTAGCGGACGAGCTGGTCGATCAGCGCCTCGACGTCATGCGTGGGATGCACGTTCGTGCAATACGCCAGGTGCACGATCGTGCCGTCGGGGTGCCGGAACCGCATCGGACTCAGTCCTCCTGGCCGCTCGGGCGTTGTCCCCGGAGGACGGAGTTGCCCTCGAACGTCGCTGTCGGCCCGGTGGCCGTGGTGTCGTCGTCGAGGAGCAACCGCCCGCTCTGGCCGTAGAAGTCCACCGGGTTCTGCCAGAGCACCCGGTCCACGTCGGCGGCGGTGAACCCGTGCTCGAGCATGGCGCGCCCGGTGGCGACGGTCTTGAGCGGGTCGCTGTGCCCCCAGTCGGCCGCGGAGTTGACGATCATGCGCTCCAGGCCGCGGTCGGCGAGGATGCGCACCATGCGGTGCTCGTCCATCTTCGTGTCGGGGTAGACGGAGAAGCCCATCCAGCAGCCGGAGTCGGCCACCATGGCGACCGTCGTCTCGTTGAGGTGGTCGACCAGCACCCGCTCCGGTGGCAGCCCACTCGCGGCGACCAGTTCCAGGGTGCGGCGCGTACCGGCGGCCTTGTCCCGGTGCGGCGTGTGCACCAGGACGGGTAGGTCATGCTCGCCGGCCAGCTCGAGCTGGCGGGCGAACACCTTCTCTTCGTCGTCGGTCATCGAGTCGAACCCGACCTCGCCGACCGCCACGACGCCGTCCTTCGCCAGATACCGGGGCAGGAGCTCGAGCACCTCGACGCAGCGCGGGTCATTCGCCTCCTTCGGGTTCAGCGCGATCGTGCAGTGGTGCTTGATGCCGTACTGCGCTGCGCGGAACCGCTCCCAGCCCAGGAGTGAATCGAAGTAGTCACAGAACGACCCGACGTTGGTGCGCGGCTGGCCCAGCCAGAACGCCGGCTCGGTGACCGCTCGCACCCCCGCCGAGTACATCCGGGCGTAGTCGTCGGTGGTGCGCGACGTCATGTGAATGTGGGGGTCGTAGATGCGCATCAGTTCTCCTTCTCAGCGCCGGCATCACCGTGGTTGAGCACCAGCCAGGCATCCGACGGCACGGACCGCCCGGCCGCACCGCGTTCGGCGGCGTAATCGGCCACCATCCGGGCCAGCTCGGCGTCGGTACGGCGGTGCAAGTCGGCCACCGCCTCGAGCGGGACGCCGACGAACAGGCACTTGAGCACGCCTTGCCGCCACGAGTCGCCATCGAGGTGCTCGGCGGCATACGGACCCATGGCCGCGGCGATCAATCTCAGGTCGTTGGTCCGCAGGGCGTCGGCGACGATGGGGAGCCCGCTCGTCCCGATGTTCAGCGTCGGCAAGGCACGCAGCACCCCGCGCTTCTCGTCGGCGTCGCCGAAGCGGTACAACGCGGCCAACTCGGTGGCGAACCGGTCCGGCTCCGAACGCCACGCCGCGGCCACCGCCTGCAGCAAAACTGCGCGGGCTTCGTCCTCCAACCGCGGCGTGCGCAGACCGTCGGGGTCGGCCGGGTCACTCGGGCCGCGGGCCACGGTGCGGCCCACCGCCGGGAAGACGCCGGAGATCTTGCTCGGCTGGGCGCTCAACTCCTCGACGAGCTCAGCCAGCCGCGCACGGGCAGCGTCGTCGAGGTGTGGCGCGGCATGGTCGATCATGGTGTTCATCGCACGTCCTCCTACGGTGTCCGATGATCATGAGGTTCCTCCGGTGCAAGACACGCGAACCCGAGGTGTGACCGGGCCATCCAGGCGAGATCATGGGCCGGCCTCCCGGGCCGCGGCGGCCTGGCTCGCCTCCGGCATCGCCGCGCGCAGGGCGTCGAACGATCGCTGCGCCACCACCGGCGCGGCATGACCGTGGCGCGGCAGTTCCACGGCGGCCAGCCCGGTATAGCCGACGTCGACCAGCGCACTCAGCGCGGCGGGCAGGTCGAGCTCGCCGTCGCCGAACTCCAGGTGTTCGTGTACACCGGGCAGCATGTCGTCGAGCTGGACGTTGGCGAGCAACCCGCCGGCTTGCCGGACGCACTCGTCGACGGGTGCGGGCTCGTTGCACACCGTGTGCCCGACGTCGAGCGTCACGCGCAAGTGCTCGGGCGAGCCGAGTCGCTCGCGGAGTTCCAGCACGCCGCTGACGGTGTCCACGAACATGCCCGGCTCCGGTTCGAAGGCGCACACCACTCCGCGCCGAGCGGCTTCGTCGAGCACCGCGCCGACGCCGTCGACCAACCGGCGCCAGCCTTCGGCGTCGTCGACGCCCGGCGGCAGCGTCCCGGCCCAGAACGACACCGCTTCGGCACCGAGGTCCGCGGCGATGCGCACCGCGCGGCACAGCAGGTCGACCCGCCGTTCGCGGCCGCTGTCGGAGACCAGGGTCGGCTCGTGCTTGTGCCACGGATCCAGCACGTAGCGTGCGCCGGTCTCGATCACCACGTCGAGCCCGAGCTCGGCCAGCCTGCGCCCGACGGCGGCAGTGCGCGCCGACAGGTCGGGCGCGAACGGGTCGAGGTGGGGCTGGTCGACGGTGAGCGCCACGCCGTCGTAGCCGATCCCGGCGATGACCGCGAGCGCGTCGTCGAGGCGGTGGCTGCCGAATCCGTTGGTGCCGTATCCCAGGCGCAGCGTCATGTCGGCGACACCACCTTGGAGGCGAGCTTGGCCAGCGGAGCGGCCGCCAGGACGCCGGCGGCGACCGCGAGTGCACCCGTGCGCGCCGTCAGTGCGGCTTGCAGGGGGATCAGCCCGCGGATCCCGGTCCCCGTGGCCCGGCGTACGGTCGCCGCGTCCGGGCTGCAAGCCGCCGCCCACTGCGCCCGGCCCACCGAGGCCGCGTACACCCCGGCCGATGCCGCCGCGGCACCGACCGTCGCCAGGTTGCGTGCGGGTGGGCGGAACGTAGCCGCCCACCCGTCCCTGGGCACGGTGGCGGCGACGGTCGCGGCTGCGGTCGCGACCGTCGCCAGCCGACCGGCGGCCGCGGAGGTGCCGTGCACCTCGCCGCGGCTCAATCCCGTCACACCGGCGGTGTGGACGGCGACGGTGAACGCGGGCCAGGCGGCTGAACGCAGCCGCCCGCCCGCGCCGAGCAGGACATCGAGTCCGCGCGCGGCGGCCATGACCAGCGGACCCGTCGCAGTGGACTTGGCGACGAGGTCGTAGGTCCAGACCGTGGCGGTCAGCGGCACGGCGACGCGTAGCGCTGGGCGTCCGCCGGCCGCTGCGGCAAGGCCGAGGCCCGCAGCGGACAACCCGGTAGCCAACGCGATGGCCTGTCGAGGACGGACCCGCCCGGACGGAATCGGCCGTTCGGGCCGTTCGACGCGGTCGAGGTCGCGGTCGGCGTAATCGTTGAGCGCCATGCCGGCCCAATACAGGCACGCCGACGACAGCGGAATCAGCCCGGTACGCAGCCCGTAGGGAAATCCCGCCGCCGCGGCACCGGCCAGACCGTCGCCCGGCACGGTGAACGCCGCCGGCGCGCGCACGAGCTCCGCGACGTCGCGCCAGCGCATACTCTGCCCCGGCCCACCACGCAGCTGCATGGAAAGTGCCATCGGCTCACGCCCTGGCCGCTTGCGAGCACCAGGCGGTGAGACTGCGCCACTGGTCGCTCAGCCCGTGTTCGTCGGTGCCGGCCGGGTCCTTGAAGAAGAACCC
The DNA here is from genome assembly GCA_021793295.1 of Actinomycetes bacterium. Taxonomy (GTDB): domain Bacteria; phylum Actinomycetota; class Actinomycetes; order Jiangellales; family Jiangellaceae; genus Haloactinopolyspora. Next base: position 3,633 of record JAJYTA010000145.1, on the reverse strand, counting down.
GAACTCGGACACCGGCCCGCGCTGGCCGAGTTCGTGCGCCCGGGCGACGAGCCGGACCAGATCCAGTGCCAGCGGGGCCGCCAACGCCGAATCGCAGCCGGACCAGGTGAACTGCAGCGACATCCGAGTGCCCAGAAAGCCCTCGAACGACACCATGTCCCAGGCGGTCTTCCAGTCCCCCAGGTCAGGGACGTAGTCGATGTGCAGCGGCCCGTCGACCGGATGCCCGAGGATGGCTTCCAGTCCCTGCGCCTTGGTGGCGGTCTTGCTGGCCGCGGCCACCGGATCGGCGAGCGTCTGCCCGTCACCGCCACCGAGCAGGTTCGTCGACGACCACGACCGGACTTTCAGCGCACGCATGGCGAACATCGGCGCCAGAACGGTCTTCAGCAAGGTTTCGCCGGTCTTGGCATCCGACCCGGCCCAGGGCAGGCCTTCGCGTTCGGCCAGCTCGCTCAGCGCCGGCAACCGGGGCCCGGGGTTGGGCGTGAACCCGACGTAGGGGCAGCCGGCTCGCAGGGCGGCGTAGGCGTACAGCGAGCTGCCGGGCAACGGCGCGCCCCCGGCGTCGAGCTCCGCCTCGAGCAGAGCGAGATCATCGAGAGCCGGTGCGGCCGTCGGCGGCGGCTCGGTGCTGGAGACGTCGACGACGATCACCCGGTCGAGGCCGTGGTCGGACCGGAAGGCCCGCAGCTCGGCTTCCACGCGGTCCGCCGCCGCCCGCTGCGCGCCGGCGCCCGGTACGACTCCGGCGGCAATCCGCGCGTCGACGGCGGCGAGCTCGTCGGCCACCGCGGCCACCACCGCGGTCGGCAGCACCCCGCCGCCGCGCAGTTCCTCCGCGCGCTTGCCCAGACTTCCGGTCGCCAGCTCGTGCCCACCGAAGACCAGGTCGTCGACACCGGTCAGCCCGGCCACGGCGACATCCGGGAGCTCGCCGACCATGCCGGTGTGCTCGGCGAGCCCGGCACGCACGGCCAGAGCGCCGACGATCGTGGTGGTCGCCACCGAGCCGCGAGCACCGATGAACCACACACCGGTCTTGCCCGCGCCGCTCATCGGTGACCTCCGCTGCGTGCACCCCGGCGCCGGAGTGGAGCGCTGACCTCCGGCGCCGGGGCCAGGGGACGGTCGCTGCCGGCCCCCCGCCGACCACGAGAGTCCGGTCCGGTGCGTGCTGGCAGGGCCGAGGTGCCAGGGCACCGATGTCCGGTCCGGCGCTGACGGCCGAGCGGGCTTGGGACTCTCATGGTGACGTCTCCTCCTTGATGAGGTGGTGCGGGCTATTTGCGAGGGTCGTCATGGCCCGGAGCCGTCGGCACCGGCGTCCTCATGCGCCGACCTCCGTCCAGACGCTCTTCGCCGCGGCGCTGGCCTCCACGGCCGCCAGGACACGCTGGACTCGCAGGCCGTCAGCGAACGAGGGCTGTGGGTTTTCACCGGCGGCGATCGCGTTGACCAGGTCGAGTGCTTGATGGGTGAACGCGTGCTCGTAACCGAGCACGTGGCCGGGCGGCCACCAGCCGGCCAGGTACGGGTGGTCGGGCTCGGTGACCAGCACGCGGGTGAAGCCGCCGCGAGCCGGGTCGGCGGTGTGGTCGTAGACCTGCAGGACGTTCATGTCTTCGAAGTCGAAGGCGATGCTCCCCGACGAGCCGTTGACCTCGATGCGGATCGAGTTCTTCCGCCCGGAGGCGAACCGGGTCGCCTCGAAGGTCGCGATGGCACCGCCGGTGAACCGCGCCAGGAACACCGCGGCGTCGTCCACGGTCACCGGGGCCTTCTGCACCGAGGCGCCCCCCGAGGCCGCCACGGCTCCGGTCCCCAGGACCCCGGTCGACTCCGCGACCGGGCGTTCCTTGACGAACGTCTCCATCATCGCGCTGACACCGGTGATGCGTTCGCCGGTGATGAACTGCGTGAGGTCGACGATGTGCGCGCCGATGTCGCCCAGCGCCCCGGAGCCGGCCCGCTCCTTCTGCAGCCGCCAGTTCAGCGGCGTTTCCGGGTCGGAGACCCAATCTTGCAGGTACTGCGCGCGGACGTGGCGGATCTGGCCGACCACACCGTCCGCGACGAGCTTGCGCGCCAAGGCGATGGCCGGCACCCGGCGGTAGGTGAACCCGACCATGCTTCGTACGCCCGACTCCGCCGCCTTCGCCGCGGCCCGGGTCATCGCTTCGGCTTCGTCGACCGTGTTCGCCAGCGGCTTCTCGCAGAGCACGTGCTTGCCCGCCTCGAGCGCCGCGATCGCGATCTCGGCGTGGGTGTCACCCGGCGTGCACACGTCCACGAGATCGACGTCGTCGCGGGCGATCATCCGCCGCCAGTCGGTTTCGACGTGCTGCCAGCCGAACCGCTGCGCCACCTCGCCAGCCGCGTCCTCGTTCCGGCCGCAGATCACCCGCAGGTGTGGCACCATCGCGACGTCGAAGAAGCTCGGCGCGTCGCGCCAAGCATGGGAGTGGGCGGCTCCCATGAACGAGTACCCCACCATGCCGATCCCCAGCGTCGGCTTACCGTCAAGCGTCATGTGTGTGCCTTCCGTTCGTGTTGCACGGACGGCCCTGACGACGCGGTACCGAGACGGTTCCCGGTTCGCCCTCCCGCGTCGTCACGGCCGACGTGGATGATCAGGACTCGAAGCCCAGGTGCATGTACTGGTCGACGTTCTCGGCGGTCACGACCGGTGCGTTCAGCACGATCCGCCGTGGCACGTCGGTCTGCACCAGGTCCGACATCCCCTTCTCCTGCGCGAGCAACCGGGCCAGCCGGATGCCGTCGGCAGCCTGTGTCGGCGGGTAGAGGACCGTCGCCTCCATCTCGCCCGCCTCGATCCAGCGCATCGCGTTGGCCGAGCCCGCTCCCCCGATGAAGAAGAACTCGTCGCGCCCGGCGTTGTCGAAGGCCTGCTTGACGCCGACGCCCTGGTCGTCGTCGTGGTTCCAGATGACGTCGATCTGCGGCGCCGCCTGCAGCAGGTTCGACGCGGCCGCTTCGCCGGACTCGACGGTGAACTCGGCGGCCACCCGGTTGTCGACGGTCTGGCCGCACTTGTCCAGTGCGTCGGCGAAGCCCTGCGAGCGGTCCTGGGTCAGCGGCAGCGAGTCGATGCCGGCGATCTCGGCGATGACCGGGTCTTCGATGTTGTTCTCTTCGATCAGCTGGCAGGTGTAGGTGCCGGCCGAGACACCCATCCCGTAGTTGTCGCCCAAGATCGTCGTCCGGGCGGCGAACGGGCTGGAGAACTCGCGGTCGACGTTGACGACCGGGATGCCGGCCTCCATGGCCCGGGTGGCGACCTGGGTCAATTGGGCGCCGTCGGTCGGCAGGATGACGATGGCGTCGACTTCCTCGTTGATGAACGTCTCGACCTGGCTGATCTGCAGGTTGGCGTCGTTCGTGCCTTCGGCCACCCGGAGTTCGACGTCTTCGAACTCTTCGGCCTCGGCGATGGCCGAGTCGTTGACCGCGGCCAGCCAGCCGTGGTCGGCCTCGGGTCCGGAGAAGCCGATGACGATCTCCTCGCCCGGCTCGTCGTTGCTACCGGCGGCGGGTTCGGCGTTGCCGCCGTCGTCACCGCCGCTCTCTTCCTCGGGTTCGTTGCTGGTGCAGCCGACCACGAGCGCGCAC
>JAJYTA010000144.1 GCA_021793295.1 Actinomycetes bacterium | reverse complement strand
GTCGTCGGTGGTTTCGGCAGCGGCGGTGGGGGCGGCAACGGTGGTGGGGGCGGCAACGGCGGTGCAGGCTGGATTGCAGCAGCCGAGGTGGGCGAGGTCGAGGCCGGTCCAGCCGAGGCCGGTCAAGGTGTCGAAGCGGAGTTGGTCGAGGTTTCGTTCGTCGCCCTGCTCGCGAACACGGCGGGCGGCGGCGTCGATAGCCGTGTACAACGCGGCGAGGTCTTCGGCCGGGCCGCACAGGTTCATGCTCGCCATGCCGTCGTTGCCGCCGGGATCGGCCGGTTCGGGCCGAGACACTCGGCGTTGGTCGGCCGCCGTCCGACGGCGCTGCTCAGCGGCGTCGGGGTCAGCGGCGATGACCTCGCGGCGCACTGCGCGGTCCAGTTGCGCCCGGGTCTTGCGAGAGGCGATCGGCAGAACCCGTGCTTCGACCTCGCGCCGCAGCGACACGTCGCCCAAGCAGCGAGTTCGTTCGACGATCAGGCGGGCCTTGTCAGCATCGATCAGCCCGCAGGTCAACGCCGTCAGGGTGTCGGGCAGATCGTGGACCAGCTCGACTGCTGCCGCGACGCGGTTCTTGGCCCGCCCGGGTGCCCACGCCAACGCCAGCGACACCTCGTCACCCGCGGGTTCGATGGCGCGATGCTCGTGCAGCACGTCGACGGGGCAGCTACAGCGCGCGTATTCCGGGCGCTCGCACAGTTCGGCCAGCGCTTGCACCTGCAACGCCTCGACATGAGCCACGAGCCGGTCAATGGCCTGGACCGCGAGCACCAGGTCATGGGTCTCGATCTCATCGAGACTCAGCTCGCTCAGCCAGGCTGCCAGGAGCGGGCCGGGTGGTTGCCTTGCTTGCGCCGCGAACTCACCATCATGCCGCTTCTCATCGTCATCGCGCCCCGACTCGCCGTCGTTCTCACTGTCGTGCTGATGCTCATCGTCGTCCACCGCTACCTCCAGAACCGCGTACGGCCTATGCAACTGCTCACCATTCAACCGCACACATGTTCGAAATCAAGCGATGAAAGGGCTTGAAATGCAGGGCTACCGATTGCCCTAACTGGGCAACCGGCTAGGACTGAACAGGGCAACCGCCCAGGGCTTGACTGCGACAGCAGGATGGGCTTGCAGGGGACGATGGGTGGGCGGGGCTTCGTCTCAGTTCAGTGCCCCACCGAACGGGCGAGGCGGAATCCGACGTCGTCGATCTGGAACGTGGGATGGCTGCGCCGGCGTACTCCGGCCCGGCAGCTCCAGTGCTCGTCGAACCACCCGCCGCCGCGCAGGACCCGATACGAGCCGTAGGTTTCGGCGTCATAGATGTCCCAGCACCATTCCCACACGTTGCCGAGCGTGTCGTACAGGCCCCACGCATTGGGTCGTTTGCCGCCGACGTCGTGCACCCGCTCACTGGAGTTGTGGCGGTACCAGGCGATGTCGTCGAGCGGGCCGTAGCGGGGGCGGCTCGTACCGGCACGGCACGCGTACTCCCATTCAGCCTCGGTCGGCAGGCGATAGCCGTCGGCCGCAACGTCCCACACGACGTCCTCGTCCCCGGAGGTCAGGGCATACGCCGGGCGCAGACCGTCACGCCGCGAAGCGGCGTTGCAGAATCGGACAGCTTCCGGCCAGGACACGTTCACCACGGGCAGGCGCCGGTCATGGATCGTGCTCGGCCAACAGCCGGTGACGGCGGCGTAGAGCTCCTGAGTCACCTGGACCGCGGCGATGTCGTAGGCTCCGAACTCCGCCACCCACCGACGCCGCGTTCGCCGATCGGTCAGCGTCACGTGTCCCGCGGCGATGCTGATCATCGCCAGGTCAGCGGTCACCGATCTCGGGCCATCGGGATGTGCCGGATGCCGCCTTCGTCGTACTCCGGCCCGGTGGGGACGAAGCCGTAGCGCGCGTAGAACTGTGTCAACGGAGTTTGCGCCTCGAGCACGCAGCGGCGGTTTCCGATCATGTCCAGGGCGGCGCTCATCAGATCACCGGCCAGGCCGTTCCCGCGGGCGTCGGCGGCGACGACGACCCGGCCGATCCGGGCCGCCCCGTCGGGCTCGTCGAGAATGCGAAGGTAGGCGATCAGGTCGGAGCCGCGGGCCATCCACAGGTGCACGGTCCCGGGTTCGGTGTCGCGCCCGTCCAGCTCGGGGTACGGGTCGCCTTGCTCGACCACGAACACATCCGTGCGCAGCTTCAACAACGCATACAACGTGGCGGCGTCCAACTCGCCGAAGCTGGCCGAATGTATGGTGCGATCAATCTCCACGCGGCGCAGCTTACGCCGAGACACCGATCAGCTCGGCGTGAGTGGCGCGCGCCCACCGGTCCACTCGCTCAACGTGCCCGGACGCCGGGAAATCCTGCTGTGGGCCGGCGACGTCGCTGATGGTCACCGTGAACGCTGCGGGCTTGGGCGCCATCGGGGGTGTGTCGGTGAACGGAGCCACCCCGCTCCCGCCCGGCGCGCCGGCCCACATCCGGGCAGCCGACTCGAATCCGTGCGCGACGTACACGTGCAGGCTGGTCCACCAGCCGGTCGGGTCGGTCGCAGCGAACTGATCCGGATGTTGCAGCGCGTGAACGGCGACGGTGAGCCCATGCAGCGGACCCCACGGCTCAACGTGGGAGAACTCCAGTGCGAGGAGGCGTTCGAACAGCACTCGGCAGTGCCCGGCCGAGTCACCGGACCCGCCGCACTCGGCACAGCGGACGGTCACGTGCCGAGCTCGGCGGGACGACGGCTCAACGCGATGCCGTTGATGCAGTAGCGCAGGTCCGTCGGCGTGGGAAACCCCTCGCCCTTGAAGACGTGACCCAGATGCGAGCCGCAGCGGGCACATCGGACCTCGGTACGAGCCATGCCGAGGCTGCGATCTTCGTGATATTCGACGCGGTCTTCGGCCAAGGGGGAGTAGAACGACGGCCACCCGCACTGGGCGTCGAACTTCGTCGTCGTTTCGAACAGGTCGGCCCCACAGGCCCGGCACGAGTACGTGTACGGCTGGTCGTCAGCGTGCTCGAGCGGGCTCGAACCAGGCCGTTCCGTACCGGCCTCGCGCAGGACGTGGTATTCCTCGGCGGACAGTGTGGCGCGCCATTCGGCGTCGCTCTTCTCGACCTCGTAGCCCATGAGATCGACGGTAGTCGGTTCGCGCGCGTATTGCGCACCCCGGCGACCTGCGGAACATGGCCTCATCGTCCACCAGTGGTGGTGCGTGAACCGGCGGCGACACAAGCTCGCCGACTACCGTTACCGGTATGCATGACCGCCGGGGGCCGCCTACCAGCATCGAGGTGCGCGGAGCCCGGGTCAACAATCTCAACGATCTCGCCCTCGATGTTCCGCTCGGCCGGTTCGTCGCGCTGACCGGCGTGTCCGGCTCCGGCAAGTCGTCCCTCGCGATGGGCGTCCTGTATGCCGAAGGATCGCGCCGCTACCTCGACGGCCTACCGACCTTCGCCCGCCGCCGGATCACCCAGGCGATGGCGCCGGACGTCGATTCGATCGACTACCTTCCGGCCGCGCTGGCGCTTCGGCAACGCCCGCCGGTGCCGGGGCCGCGATCCACCGTGGGCACGATGACCGAGGTCAACGCCGTCCTGCGGCTAGCCATGAGCAGGCTCGGCACGCACCTGTGCCCGAACGGCCATGCGGTGCGGCCGAACCTGCAGACCTGGGCCACGGAGCGAATCACCTGCCCGACGTGCGGCGAGACCGCCCCGCTGCCGTCGGCGGAGTCGTTCTCGTTCAACACCCACGGCGCCTGCCCCACCTGCCAGGGCCTCGGCGTGACCAAGGAAGTCGACCGTGAGCGGCTCGTCGTCGACGATGCACTGTCGCTCACCGACGGCGCCATCGGCCCGTGGCGCATGCTGGGCCGCTCGCACATGCCGCTGGTGGCGGCGGAGCTCGGCGTGCGCACCGACGTGCCGTGGCGGGACCTGACGCCCGACGAGCAGCGTCTCGTCATCGACGGTCCGGGGCACCCGGTGCGCAAGCACATCGTCATCCGGTCCGGCACCGGCCGGCCGTTCCCGCTCAACGCCGAGTACGAGTCAGCGATCGACTCCGTGCGGAAGATGGCGGGCAACGAGACAGGGTCCGGCAGGACCGGTGCCGAGCGGTATCTCGTCAGCCGGGTATGCCCGACGTGTCAAGGGAACCGCCTTTCCCCAACTGCGCTGACGTCGCGGCTCGCCGGTCTCGACCTCGCAGCGATTCTCGCCACCCCGCTCCGGGGGCTCACGGAGCTCGCCGACGCCATCGAGACGGAGGCGACTGCGACGTCCCCAGCGCTGACGCCCACCGCCGGGCGCCTCGCCGGCGAGCTCCGGAAGGCGGTGAGCCCACTCCTTGCGCTGGGGCTGGGCTATCTCTCGCCCGACCGAGCCGGGGAGACGCTCTCGACCGGTGAGCGTCAGCGCATCCAGCTGCAGTCGACCGCGATGCGCCGCACGACGGGCATGCTCTACGTCCTGGACGAACCGTCGATCGGGCTGCATCCGTCCGCGGTCGAGGGCCTCATCACGGTGCTGTTCGAACTTGTCGCCGACGGCAATTCCCTCGTCGTCGTCGACCATGACATCCAGATCCTCGACTCGGCCGAGCAGCTCATCGAGCTCGGCCCGGACGCGGGCGCCGACGGCGGACAGCTCGTGGCCCAGGGACCGCCGACCGCGGTGGCGGCGCTGCCGGAGTCTCGCATCGGCCCGTACATCACCGGCGCGGCGCAGATCGTCGTCCGCGAACGCCGAGCTCCCTCCGTCGACCTCGGCGTGGTCGCCGTCGACGTCTCGCAGCTGTTCAACCTGGACGACGTCGCGGCACAGTTTCCGGTGAACCGGATGACGGCCGTGACGGGAGTATCGGGCGCGGGTAAGACAGCGCTCGTGCTCGACTCGCTCGTCCCCGGCGTTCTGGCCGAGATCAGGGCACAGCCCCGCCCGCGGCACGTCCGCACGATCGATCCTGTAGGGATCGATCGGGTCGTGGTCGTCGACGCCACACCGATCGGCGCGAACGACCGCTCGACACCGGCGACCTACTCGGGAGCATTCGACGAGATCCGCACGCTCTTCGCCACCACCGACCTCGCCCGTGAGCGTGGTTGGAACAAGGGCCGCTTCTCGTACAACACCCCGGCGGGGCGGTGCCCCGTCTGCGAGGGTCTCGGCGAGCTCGAGCTCGACCTGCAGTATCTGCCCGATCTCCCGGTCACCTGCCCGGAGTGTCACGGCGACCGGTACAACCCGGAGACGCTCGAGGCGGTCGTCGACGGCAGGTCCATCGCCGGCGTGCTGCACATGACCGTCACCGATGCCCGCGACTGGTTCGCCCGTCTGAGCCGGCGCCCCGACGCGCAGGTGACCGGGCGCTCGGCTCCGCTGCGCAGACTCCAGCGGATCCTCGCCACACTCGAGGACGTCGGGCTCGGGTACCTCACCCTGGGCGAGCCGACGCCTGCGCTGTCCGGCGGTGAGGCGCAGCGGCTGCGGCTGGCGACCGAACTGCGCCGTCGGCACGATACCGCGCTGTTCGTGTTCGACGAGCCCACCATCGGCCTGCACCCGCGCGACGTGGCGACCCTGGTCGGCGTGCTCGATCGGATCGTCGAGCAGGGCGGCACCGTCATCGTGGTCGAGCACGACCTCGACCTCGTCGCCAATGCGGACTGGATCATCGACATGGGACCGGAGGGCGGGGATGCGGGCGGCCGGATCGTCGCGACGGGCACGGTGGACGAGCTGCGCGCGGACCCGGTGAGCGTCATCGGCCCGTGGCTCGACCGGCACCTCGGCCGGGGAGACTAGCCGTTGTCGCTGGTCACCTTGCGTGCCCGACTGGGCTGGACCCGCATGGGCTCGCCGGGCATCTTGGGGTAGTCGGGCGGGTACGGCATATCGCCGAGACCGTGATCGCGCTCGTCGCGCGCGGCCATCTCGAGCAACACCTCGATGGAGTACGCCGTGTCGTTCACCGCAGCATGCAGGTCGCCGACCTCGGCGAAGCGGGCCGGCATCGTCATGATGTCGAAGTCGTCCGGGCGCGCGTCGTCGATCTCGTCCCAGCGAAGCGGCGCGGACACCGTGGCCCGAGGGTTCGGGCGCACCGAGTACGCCGAGGCGATGGTGCGATCGCGGGCCATCTGATTGAAGTCGATGAAGATGCGCTCGCCGCGCTCTTCCTTCCACCAGTCCACCGTCACCAGGTCGGGCATCCGCCGGGCCAGCTCGCGGCCGAAGGCGATGACGGCCCGCCGGGCCTGGACGAAGTCCCACCGGGGCTCGATCGGCACGTACACGTGCAGTCCGCGACCGCCGGAGGTCTTCGGGAACCCGTCGAGGTCGTTCTCGCGTAACAGCGCCCGTGCCTCGTGCGCCACCCGGACGGCGTCGGTGAAGTCGGTGCCGGACTGCGGATCGAGATCGATCCGCAGCTGATCGGGATGATCGACGTCGGTGCGGCGCACCGGCCACGGGTGGAACGTCAACGTGCCGAGGTTGGCCGCCCACGCCACGACCGCGAGCTCGGTCGGGCAGACCTCGTCGGCCGTACGCCCGCTGGGGAAGGTGATGGTCGCCGTCTCGACCCAGGGCGGGGCGCCTTTCGGAACCCGCTTCTGGTAGAAGGCATCGCCCCGGTTGTTCTGCCGGGTGGACAGCTTGGCGCCTTCGAAGACACCGCCGGGCCAGCGCTCGAGCGTCGTGGGCCGATCACGCAAGGCACCGAGAATGCCGTCGCCGACGGAGAGGAAGTACTCCACGACGTCGCGCTTGGTGAAGCCGCGCTCGGGAAAATAGACCTTGTCGGGGTTGGACACCCTCACGGTGCGTGAGCCGGCGTCGACCTCGATGGCTGCGCTCATGTCGAGTTGTTCTCCGGGCGGGGTTCGTGGTCTTCGTGTGCCGCCTCAGTCTCCCAGTCCGGCTCGTTGCGAGCCAGCAGGTGCAGCACGGGGACCTCGAGTTTACGCCGGGCCCGGTTCGTCCAGTCGACGTGGAACAGTTCGGCGATGATGTGGGGGCGGGTGAGGATGATGACCTCGGCGGCTCCGCACTCATGGACCAGCCCGCTCAGGCGTTCGAGCGGGTCGCTTGCGGTCACCTCGCCCTGGGCTTGGGCGCCGAGCGCGGTGAAGGCCTTGAGCGATTGTTCGAGTGCCTGCCTGCTGGCTTCGCGGATCTCTTCGTGCACCCGCTCGAGGTCGGCTTCGTCGACGTACATGGCAGCCGTGCCCATGACTTCGCTCGCGGCGAGCGACCCGATGGTCGACTCGACCCGGCTGGCAGCGTCTTCGACCGGAATGAGCAGGTGATAGCGGACCGGTTCGGGAGCCTCGGCGTGCAACGCGACGATCTGGCGGGCGTCCCAGTCGGCGAGAGGTTCTTCGACGAGTACCACGACGACGTACGACATGGTGCACCTCCGGCTGTCTGAGCCCCAGTGTGACACCAAACCCGGGTTGATGGGCGAGGATGGCGGCATGGACCTTCCAGTGTCGCCGCCCGTGACGCCCATGCTGGCCCGCTCGGCCAAGACCATCCCGCCCGGGATGCACTACGAGGGCAAATGGGACGGCTTCCGCGCCATCATCTTCCGGGACGGAGACGAGGTGGAGATCGGCAGCCGGAACGAGCGCCCGATGACGCGCTACTTCCCCGAAGTGGTGGCGGCCGTGCGTGAGAACTTGCCGCAACGGTGTGTGGTGGACGGCGAGATCGTGATCGTGACCGACGACCGGCTGGACTTCGACCGGCTGCTCGATCGTATTCATCCCGCTGAGTCACGGGTGCGTGAGCTCGCCGAGCGCACGCCAGCCAGCTTCGTCGCCTTCGACCTGCTCGCGCTGGACGACACCGACTACATGCCGCAGCCGTTCGCCGAGCGGCGCGCAGCTCTGGAGCAGGCGCTGGCCGACGTGTCAGCGCCCATTCACCTCACACGGTCGACGTCCGACGTGGCCGAGGCCGAGCAGTGGTTCGAGCAGTTCGAGGGGGCCGGCCTCGACGGCATCATCGCCAAGCGGCCGGACGGCGCCTACCTGCCGGGGGAGCGGGCCATGACCAAGGTGAAGCACGACCGGACGGTGGAGTGCGTCGTCGCCGGATTCCGCTGGCACAAGAGCGGCGGCGTGGTCGGTTCCCTGCTGTTGGGCCTGTACGACGACGACGGGGTGCTGCATCACGTCGGGGTGAGCGCTTCGTTCCCGATGAAGCGCCGGGCCGAACTCGTGCACGAGCTCGAGCCCTACCGCATGAGCGAGGCCGAGCTCGACCACCACCCGTGGGCGCAGTGGGCCAAGGCCGAGGCGCACGAATCGGCTCGGCTGCCGGGTGCGCAGAGCCGCTGGAACGCCGGCAAGGACCTGTCGTGGCAGCCGCTGCGGCCCGAGCTGGTCGTCGAGGTCGCCTACGACCACATGCAGGGCGACCGGTTCCGCCACACCGCGCAGTTCCGCCGGTGGCGGCCTGACCGCGATCCGCGTAGTTGCACGTACGAGCAGGTTCAGGAGCCGGTGCGCTTCGACATCGCCGACGTCCTCAGCTGAATCATGTGGCGGGGGCGAGCCACCGCGTCAACAGCGTGCCGCCTTCCTCGATGAGGTGAGCGAGGCGCCAGTCGCCGCTGAGCTGCCGGGGCGTCTGGATCATCCGGGTCGCGTGGCCCCCGACGATCTTCGGGGTCAGGGTCAGGCACAGCTCATCGAGCCGGGCGGCTTCGACGATGTGCGCGAGCAGATGCGGGCCACCTTCGCACAGCACCCGGGTGTGTCCGCGCTCGACCAGCGCCTCGAGCGCGGCGTCGACGTCGACGCTGGTGTGCCCGACCACGGCGACGTCGGCGACGCCTCGCAGCGCCGCCAGGCGATCGGCCGGCGCGGCGTCGACGGTGAGCACGATCGTGCGTTCGGGCGCAGCGCTGAACAGTGTGGCAGCGGGATCGAGGTCGAGGTTGCGGCTGACCACGGCGATCGGCGCTGCGGGCGGGCGGCCCTGCCGCTGCCGGCGTTCACCCAGGACCTTGTGCGGCTCGGCCGGGCCGTAGCGCTCCACCCGTGCGGTGGTGGCGCCGACGAGTACCACGTCGGCCAGGGCGCGCAACAGGGACAACACACGCCGGTCCGGCGGGCTGGAGATGGTGGCCGAGCGCCCGTTGGGCCCCTGAGCCGCGCCGTCGATGCTTGTCACCATATTGGCCCGGACCCAGGCGGTGTCCCCCGTCAGCGGCGGGTAGGCGTACGCCGCTGCGAGCGAGTCGAGGTCGTCGAGGGTGCCTGGAGTCGGGAAGATCTGCTGCACGAATCCATCTCATCATCTCGACGAGCTGCCCTGGCATCCAGCCGCAAGAACGCCGAAACTGGAGAACACAGACTCCATGTGCGGACAGGGAGGTCCACGATGCCCAAGGTACTGATCCTCACCGGAGATGCCGCCGAGGACCTGGAGTTCTTCTACCCCTATCAGCGGCTGCTCGAAGAGGGATACGAGGTCGACGTGGCCGCGCCGACGGCGAAGAAGCTGCAGTTCGTCGTGCACGATTTCGTCGACGGCTTCGACACCTACACCGAGAAGCCCGGACACACCTGGCCGGCGGACATCGCCTTCGCCGACGTCGACCCGAACGACTACGTCGCGCTCGTCGTGCCCGGTGGGCGGGCACCGGAGTACATCCGCAACGACCCGGATGCCCAGCGCATCGTGCAGCACTTCATGCAGGCCGGCGCCCCGACGGCGGCGTTGTGCCACGGCCCGCTGCTCCTGGCGGCGGCCAAGACCTTGGACGGCCGGCGCAGCTCGGCCTACCCGGCGCTGTCCGTCGATGTCGAGACTGCCGGAGGCACCTTTGTCGACGGTGCGGCCATCGTCGATGGCAACCTGGTGACCGGACGTGCGTGGCCGGACCATCCGGACTGGTTCCGCGCGTTCATGGAGCAGCTGCGCAAGGTCGCTCCGGCCTAGGAGTGATTCCGGCTACGCCCCGTCCCGCACCTCTAGCGTCGCGGGATCCAGAACGTCCGGCAGTGCCTGAGCGTGAACGATGCCGAGGCGCTGGGTCGGGCGGGTGAGCGCGACGTAGAGGTCGGTCGCACCCCGCGCGGAATCGGCCATGATCTGCGCGGGCTCCACGACAACGACGGCGTCGAACTCCAACCCCTTGACCTGGGCGACGGTCAGCACCGTGACCGGCCAGTCCAGCGTGGTGGAGTTGTCGACCCGCGACACCGCGGACGGCATCGCGGCCGCGAGCGCCGCATAGACGGAATCGAGGTCCGCGGCCGAGACGATGACCGCGACGTTGCCCGGTGCGACGGCATCGGCCTCGGCAGCCGTCGCCTCGGCCACGGCGTCGGCCAGCGTCCTGGACCCGACCGGACGTACCCACGGGCGCACACCGGTCGAGCGCACCGAAGTCGGCGGGCGCACCTGAGCATCGATCGCGGCGAGCGCACCCGCGGCGGTGTCCATGACTTCGCTGGGTGTGCGGTAGTTGACCGTCAGCGTCTCTTGCCGCCACCGGCCGGGAACGTGCTCATCGAGCACGTCGCCCCAGGACCGTGCCCCGGCCGCAGCTCCGGTCTGCGCGATGTCACCGACCACGGTCATCGACCGTCCGGGCGCGCGGCGCATGATCATGCGCCAGGCCATGGGGGACAGC
>JAJYTA010000143.1 GCA_021793295.1 Actinomycetes bacterium | reverse complement strand
AACGGCTGAGACGGCATCGACGCCGTGGATGGTCGTTTCGTGGGCCTGCCGGCGAGCCCAGAACCACCGGGGCACCGGAGCGTCGGCCAAGAAGACCACGGCCTCGGCGTCGTCGGATGTGGTGCGCAGCGTGTCGGTCAAGGCCTCCAGGCCGGCAGCGAACCACGCCAACAGGTCCGGGGCCGTCCTGGCCTGGGCCAGCGACTCCTCGGTGTCGGGCTCGCGTTCGCCGCGAAGATTGGCCGCCGCCCAGCGGTGCACCATGCCTTGATGCGCGACGAGTTCGGCGACGTCCCACTCCGCACACGTGGGCACCTGAGCCTCCAGGCCGGCCGCACCGGCCGCGACCTGCAGGCCCGACCCGGCCAGCTGCAGAGCATCGAGGTAATCGTCGAAGGCCAGGCGCATCGGCATGTGCCGCATCGTACGGACCCGCACCGACAGCGACCCCAAGGCCGCGACGGTGGTGGCCGGTTCCAGTCACGACCGTTGCCACCGGCGATCATGCTGCGTAGCCTTCCCGACACGTCCTGAACTGCCGCTGAACTCTCACGCCATCGCGTTGGAACGATTCACCACGGAGGGGTCTCATGGCTGACCGTCCGGAAGACCAGGAGCAGACCGTCCACCCTGATGCCGTTCGGCTCAGCCGGCGCGCCTTGCTCGGGTCGGCCGCCGCGGGCGCGGGAATCGCTGCCTTCGGTGTCGGCCACACCGCCTCCGCGGGCCCGGCGACATCCAGCGGGGCCGGACCGCTCCGTATCGCTGACGTGACCACGGAGTACGCCGTCAATCCGCTGGGAACCGACGTCACGCGACCCCGGTTGGCGTGGATTCCGACCACCCACGGCCACGGCGCCGTCCAAACCGCCTACCAGGTCGTCGTCGCGACCGACCCCGGCCTCCTCGACCCCAGGCACGCCGACGTGTGGGACTCCGGGCGGGTGGACTCCGCGGAGTCGACCGGCATCGAATACGCCGGCCCGCCGCTGGCCCCTCGGACCCGTTATCACTGGCGGGTCCGGCTCTGG
Organism: Actinomycetes bacterium; assembly: GCA_021793295.1. Lineage (GTDB taxonomy): Bacteria > Actinomycetota > Actinomycetes > Jiangellales > Jiangellaceae > Haloactinopolyspora. Next base: position 9,901 of record JAJYTA010000143.1, on the reverse strand, counting down.
GACGGCGACGGCCGCGGAACACGATGGAGCGACCCGGCGTGGTTCGAGACCGGGCTGCGCGACGAAGGCTTCGGCGCGGCGCAGTGGATCGGCGCCGAGCCCACCGGAGCGGAACGTCCGGACGTGCACGGCGCGTCCTGGGTGTGGACGCCGGGCGCGACCCAGGACAACGCCCCGGAGGGCCCGGCCTGGTTCCGCGGCCGGTTCACGCTACCGGCCGGCGCCGACGTCGTCTCCGCGCAGTTGACGATGACCGCGGACGACGACTACACCGCCTACCTCGACGGCCAGGAGGTGCTGTCGGCGCCGGTCGAGGTCGACGGGTGGCGCAGCGCCGAGACGACGGAGGTCACCGGCATCGTCGCCGCTGCGGCCGGCGGTGACCTCGTGCTCGCCGCGCGGGCGACCAACCGGCCCGGCGCGGGCATCAACCCGGCCGGATTGATCGCCAAACTGGTCGTGCACACCAGCGCCGGTGACGAGCTCGTCTTCAGGACCGACGACTCCTGGGTGGGCACGGGCACCGAGGTCGACGGGTGGCAGGACCCCGGGTTCGACGACTCCGGCTGGGATTCGGTCGTCGTGCTCGCGCCGTACGGCGAGGGCGCGTGGGGCGACGGCGTCTCGGTACCGGTCCCCGAACAGCCCGCGCCGTTGCTGCGCCGGACGTTCACCCTCGACCGCTCGATCACCCGGGCGCGGCTCTACGCCAGCGGCCTGGCGTACCACGAACTGCACGTCAACGGCGCGCGCGTCGGCGACACCGTCCTCGACCCCGGATTCACCGACTACGACGAGACCGTTCTCTACGTCACGCACGACGTCACCGACCTGCTGCGCGAAGGCGAGAACGCGCTCGGCGCAGAGCTGGGCCGCGGCTTCTTCGGGATGACGACACCGAACGTCTGGCGCTGGGAGCAGGCGAGTTGGCACGGCGAGCCGCGTCTCATAGCCCGCCTGGTCGTCGAGCACGACGACGGCTCGGTCACCGAGATCACCACGGACGAGCAGTGGCGAGTCGCCGACGGGCCCACGGTCTCGAACTCGCTGTACGCCGGCGAAAGCTACGACGCCCGGCTCGAACAAGGCGGGTGGACCGAGCCAGCTTTCGACGACGGCGGCTGGGCTCGGGCCAGCGTCCTGCCGGCTCCCGCGGGGACGCTGCGAGCCCAGGAGAACGAGCCGATCCGGGTCATCGAGGACGTCGCACCGGTCTCGTTCACCGAACCCGCGCCCGGTACGTGGGTCGCCGACTTCGGCCGCACGACGGCGGGGTGGACGCGCCTGCGGGTGACGGCACCTGCCGGAACCACGATCTCGATGCGCCACGGCGAGGCGCTGGCCGCGGACGGCACCGTCGAGGCGTCGACCGGGCATGTGCCGGGACGCTTCCAGGTGGACGAATACACCGCGCGCGGCACCGGCGAGGAGGTGTGGGAGGCGAAGTTCTCATACAAGGGGTTCCGCTACGTCCAGCTCGACGGGCTGCCGAGCGCTCCGACCACCGACACGGTGACCATGCGCGTCGTGCACTCCGACGTCGCCGAGATCACCGAGTTCGATTGCGACGAGCCGACGTACGTCCAGCTCGAGCGGATGATGCGCCGCACGGTGCTGAACAACCTGCACAGCTTCCCCACCGACACGCCGATGTACGAGAAGAACGGCTGGACCGGCGACGCCCAGGTCGGCGCACCGACGATGGCGTTGACCTTGGGCCTCGCGCCGTTCTTCACCAAGTGGCTGGGCGACCTGCGCGACAGCCAGATCGACAGTGACCAGATTCCCGTCATCGTCCCCAGCGGCGGATGGGGTTATCAGGAGCTCGCGCCCGCGCCGGAGTGGACCACCGTCTACCCGTACCTGCTGCGCGAGATGCACCGCTGGTACGGCGACACCCGCGTGCTCAGCGAGCACTGGGAACCGGCGCTGGCCTATGTGGACTGGGAGCTGGGCCGCCTGGAGGACGGCCTCGCCGTCACCGCCCTGGGCGACTACCTGTCCCCCGGCACCGGCGGGAACCCGCCCGAAGACACCCGGCTGACCGCGACGGCGTATCTGCATCGAGCGTTGATCGCGATGGCTGAGGTGGGCGAGATGCTCGGGCACGACGACGAGGCAGCGCGGTTGCGGTCGGCGGCCGACGGATTGCGGACAAGGCTGAACGAGACCTTCCTCGACACTGAACGCGGGCTGTATCGCACCGACCAGGACCCCGAGTACCGCCAGACGTCCAACGCCGTCCCGCTGGCACTCGGCCTGGTGCCCGACGAGTACGTCCAAGCCGTCGTGGACAGCCTGGTCGCCGACATCGAACAACGCGACTGGCATCTGAACACCGGGTGCCTCGGGACGCAGGTGCTGCTCCCGGTCCTGACCGCGCACGGACACGCCGACACCGCGGCGAAGGTGGCTTTGCAGCGCACCGACCCGAGCTGGGGCCACTGGATCGACTCCGGCGCCGACACGATGTGGGAGATGTGGGGCGCGAACACGCGCTCGCGTGACCACTACTTCAAGGGCACCGTCGTGCAGTGGCTGCTGGAGAACGTGGCGGGGCTGCGTTGTGTCGCCGACGGCTGGCGGTCCATCGTGGTGCGCCCGGACGCGCGTTCGCAGGTCTCGTCCGTGTCGCTGAGCACCGACACGGTCCGCGGGCGGGTGGGTGTGGCGTGGCGCCAGGACGGGCGGTCGCTGCGGATGGACGTCACGGTGCCGGTCGGGTCGACCGCCGAGGTGCACGTTCCGGCCGAGTCCGCCGACGACGTCACCGCCGCCCCGTCCCGCCATGTCGGCGACATCCGGGCCGAGCCCGGCTACGTCGTGCACACCGTCGGCGCCGGCCGGTGGCGCTTCACCAGCCGCTCAGCCGGGCGACCGTAGCGATCACCACTCGGCGAACGAGCCGTCGGTGTGGCGCCACACCGGCGAACGCCACCGGTGCCCGGTCTTGTCCGCCCGGCGCACGGCGTCCTCGTCGATGCGGATCCCCAGCCCAGGCCCCAGCGGGCGCTCCACGTGACCGTCGACGAACCGGAACACGGCCGGATCGACGAGGTAGTCGAGCAGGTCGTTGCCGACGTTGTAGTGGATGCCCAGGCTCTGCTCCTGGATCAGGAAGTTCGGCGTCGCGAAGGCCACCTGCAGGCTCGCCGCCAAGGCGATCGGCCCGAGCGGGCAATGCGGAGCGAGCACGGCGTCGGACATTTCGGCCAGGGCGGCGATCCGCCGTACCTCAGAGATACCGCCGGCATGCGAGATGTCCGGCTGCACCACGCTCACCCCGGCCGCCAGCGGCGTGGTGAACTCCTGGCGGTGGTAATACCGCTCGCCGACGGCGATGGGTACCGAACTGCAGGCCACCACCGAATCGATCTGCCCAGCGAACTCCGGCAGCACCGGCTCCTCGACGAACATCGGATGCAGCGACGCCATCAACGGCAGCAACCGCCGCGCGTTGGCCACCGAGACCCGGCCGTGGAAATCGACGGCGACGTCGTTGTCCGGGCCCAGCACCTCCCGCGCGGCCGCCAGCCGACGCACCACGGCGTCGGTCTCGGCGCTGGTCGCGATCGGCGACATGGCCGCACTGGCGTTCATCTTCACCGCCGTGAAGCCCTGCTCGAGCTTCTCGCTGATGGCGTCGGCGATCTCGCCCGGCTCGTCGCCGCCGACCCAGGTGTACATGCGGACCCGCTCCCGGACCGGCCCGCCGAGCAGCGCGTGCACGGGAGCGGAGTAGTACTGACCGGCGATGTCCCACAGGGCTTGGTCGATACCGGCGACGGCGCTGGACAGCACCGGCCCGCCGCGGTAGAAGCCGCCTCGGGTCAGCACCTGCCAGTGGTCTTCGATCCGCAGCGGATCCTGACCGATCAGGTGATCTGCGAGCTCGTGCACGGCCGCCCGGACGGTCTCGGCCCGGCCTTCGACGATCGGCTCACCCCACCCGACGAGACCGTCGTCGGTACTGATGCGGCAGAACAGCCAGCGCGGAGCCACGCTGAACGTCTCGACGTCGACGATCTTCATCGGGTTTCCTTCTCTTCACGCAGTTCAGTGCGTAGCTCGCGAACGTCGCGATCGGCCTGTTCGAGCAGGTCGTGGACAGCCCGTTCGGCGGCGTCGGCGTCTCCGGCGGCCACGGCGTCGTAGACGGCCCGGTGGGCCGGCACGCTGTCGGCCCAGGTGCCCTGCCCGTGCACCAGCAGGTCGCGTGCCTGTAGCCCGGTCTCGATGACCAGCTCCATCTGCTGCAGGAGCTCGTTGTGGGCCGAGAACAGCAGCACGCGATGGAACGTGAGGTCGGCTTCGATGACATCCGCGGCTGGTGCGTCGGGGTCAGCGAGCACTTCGAGAGCGGCTCGCAGCGCGTCGAGGTCGGCGTCGCTGCGCCGCTCGGCGGCCAAGCGCGCCCCGGCCGGTTCGACGATGCCGCGCACCTCGGCGAGATTGTCGAGAAACGCGTCGTCCGGCCCGGCCTCGGTCTGCCAGCGCAACACGTCGGCGTCGAGCAGGGCCCAGTCCTCGCGCGGGCGGACGAACGTGCCGCGCTTGGGCCGCGCGTCGACCATCCCCTTGGCGGCGAGCACCCGCAGCGCCTCGCGTACGACGGTTCGGCTGACGCCGAGCTCGTTCTCGAGCTGCACCGGGTCGATCGACTGCCCCGGCGGGATGTCGCCCCGGATGATCCGCTGACCGACGTGCGCCACGACGGAGCCGTGGATGCCGCGGTACGGAGAAGTGTGCGGAAGTCGGGTCATGGTCGGGTCCCCCTCAACACGGCGCCGAATCGATTGCGGTGCGCGGACGCCCCGGCGCCCCGGCCGCACAAGCTCGCCAACATGCTCCCCGTCATCCGTACTCCCTGCCATCGGTCAAGGTTGATGCAACCCGCTGCATACGAACCTAACACTAAGCATTTTGTATGACTATTTCTTGACACTGTCCTTGTCCGGCCTCAAGATGTCGGAGTGACCGCCGTCACGCCGGTGGAACTTGACGACCACAGCGCCCTCGCGGCGCGGAGGAGGGCGACATGAGCACGACTGACCTCTCTCGGCGGAGGTTCCTCGCCGGATCCGCCGCCATCGGCTTGTCTGGTGCGCTGGGGGGATGCGTCGGTTCAGGCGGGTCGAACGACGGCGGTGGCGGTGGTGGCGGTGAGAGCGCCGGCTCCTCCGGCCCGTTGACGCTGCAGTCCAGTGCCGCCGACCCCCAGCCCAAGGCCGCCCTCAAAGCCGTCGTCGACACGTTTGACGGTCCGGAGACGACCATCAACACCGTGGCGGTCGAGAACTTCCGCGCCCAACTGCCGACGTATCTCACCTCGGAGAATCCGCCTGACGTGCTGACCTGGTACGCGGGCTCGGTGGCCCGCGACTACGCCTCGGAAGGGCTCCTGCTCGACGTGTCCGAGCTGTGGGAAGGCGATGGCGCGTGCGCCGGCTTCTCCGATGCCCTGCGTGAACTGTCCACCACCGAGGACGGCACCCAGATCTTCGTCCCCACCCACTACTACTGGTGGGGCGTGTTCCACCGCCGATCCGCCTTCGACCAGTGGGGCATTCAGGCCCCGGAGACCTGGGACGACTTCCTCGCGCTGTGCGAGACGCTGCTCGGGCAGGGCATCACGCCGTTGACCATGGGAACCGGCTCGACGCCGTGGATGTCGTCGGGCTGGTTCGACTACCTCAACCTGCGGATCAACGGACCCGAGTTCCACCTGGCGCTCCTCAGCGGCGAGCACTCGTTCGACAGCGCCGAAGTGCGCGCGGTGATGGACGAGTACGCGAAACTGATCCCGTTCATCGACCCCAACGGCCGCTCGTACTCCTGGCAGGAAGCCGTCACCCCGCTGGTGCAGAACAAGGCGGCCATGTACCTGGTCGGAGCGTTCTTCACCGAGTCCGTGCCGTCCGACGTCGTCGACGACATCGACTTCTTCCGGGTCCCCATCATCGACGACTCGTTGCCCCTGGCCGAAGAGGCGCCGACGGACGGGTACTTCGCGGCCTCCCGCACCGACAACCCCGCCGGGGCGAAGGAGCTGATGTCGCATCTCGCCGCCCCCGAGAGCCAAGAGGTCTACGTCGCCAAGGCCGGCGGGGCGTTCCTGCCCACGTCCACCGACGTCGACACCTCCGGCTTCTCGCCCATGATCCAGAAGGGCATCACGCTGCTCGAGGAGTCCGACCAGCTGACCCAGTTCTTCAACCGCGATTCCAGCGACGAGCTGCAGACCACGGCCGACACCGCCCTGACCCGCTTCCTCGACCAACCCGACCAGGTAGACGACATCTTGGCCCAGTGGCAGCAGGCTGCTGAGCAGGTGTTCCAAGGGTGAGTTCCACGCAAGTCGCCACCCCGGAGACGTCCTCGCACGACGGGCGCCAGCCGGTGCGCGCGGGGCGTCGATGGCGCCGAGTACCGCCGCTGGTCTGGGTGTTCCTGCTGGTGCCCTTGGCCGTCGAGCTGGCCTGGGTGTTCTGGCCCGCGCTGAACAGTTTCTCGCTGTCGCTCACGAAGTGGAACGGCGTCGGCGCCGCCGAACCAGTCGGTCTGGACAACTACCGGCGGATGTTCGACGACCCGATCGTGCGCACCGCCGTCACCAACACGGTGATCTGGATCGTCGTGTTCGGTGGTCTGTCGGTGCTCATCGGGTTGGGGCTCGCCGTCGCCCTGAACCGGCCTCGGCGCGGCGTCGGGCTCTATCGCAGCGCGATCTACCTGCCGATGGTCTTCGCGCTGGCGGTGACCGGACTGTTCTGGCGTGTGCTCTACCAGCCCGGCGGGACAGTCAACTCCGCTCTGGAGAACATCGGGCTGGACGGAGTGGCGCGGCAATGGCTCGCCGACCCGGACACCGCGCTGTACGCCGTCCTCGTCGCCGCGATCTGGCGCCAGGTCGGCTACATCATGGTGCTGTATCTGGCCGGACTGAAAGGCTGCGATCCCAGCCTGGAAGAGGCTGCGGCCGTCGACGGCGCCTCGGCCTGGCAGCGGTTCCGCTATGTCGTGTTCCCCCAGCTGCGCGGCGTGAACACGGTCGTGTTCGCCATCACGGTGATCGACTCGCTGCGGACGTTCGACATCGTCTGGGCCATGACCCGCGGCGGGCCGTACAACAGCAGCCAGCTGCTCAGCACCTACATGTTCGAGCAGGGCTTCACCGCGCTGAACCTCGGCTACAGCTCCGCGCTCGCCGTGGTGATCTTCGTGCTGGCGATCGGGTTCATCATCACGTACCTCGTCCGCGCGACCCGGGAGGACTGAGACGTGACCACCGAAACCGCAGTGGATCCCGGCACGGTCCGCCGCAGCGCCAACGTCGGGCCGCGTCGGCGCGGCTGGATCTTCCACGCCTGCATGGCGCCGCTGACGCTGCTGTGGGTCGCACCGATGGTGTTCGTACTCGCGGTGGCGTTCCGCTCGTTCGACGACATCGCCGCGCGCGGCCTGGGCGCGTTGCCGGCGTCGTTCTCATTGGACGGGTTCAGCACGGCGCTGAGTGAGGGCGCGATCGGGCGAGCCCTGGCCAACAGCGCCGTCGTCACCGTCATCGGCGTCGTCGCCACCTTGTTCCTGGCCTCGCTGGCGGCGTTCGCGCTGAGCCGCCACGCCATCCCGTTCAGCCGGACGATCCTGCTCACCATGCTGGCCGGGAACCTGTTACCACCACAGATCCTGCTGATTCCGGTATCGAGCATCACGCAGTCGCTGGGCATCTACGACTCGCTGTTCGCGCTCATCGTCGTCCAGGTCGGCTTCGGGCTCGGCTTCTACACCTTCGTCCTGCACGGGTTCATGCGCTCGATCCCGAACGAGGTGCTGGAGGCCGCTGTGGTCGACGGCGCCGGCTCGGCGCGCATCTACGCGCGAATCGTCCTGCCGCTGTGCCGTCCCGCCCTGGCCGCGTTGGCGGCGCTGGCGACCACGTGGATCTTCAACGACCTGATCTGGGCGCTGACCGTGCTGCGCACCGAGACCAAGTTCCCGATCACCGTCGCCCTGCTGAACCTGCAAGGCGGCTTCGTCAGCAACTGGAACGTGGTGGCCTCCGGCGCCGTGCTGGCCGCTATCCCGACCGCGGTCGTGTTCTTCGCGTTCCAGAAACACTTCGTCTCCGGGCTGCTGGTGGGGGCGAACAAATAGCAGCAGCTCGTCTTCGGCCGGGGTCTTACCCGGCCGGGGTCCACGCCCCGTCGCACTCGACTCGACCTAGGAGCCATGAACGTGCCCGTTCCTCTCGCCGATCACCTTCCCGACCGCATGACGATCAGTCTGTGGGACTTCACCTGGTACACCCGCACCGGGCCGGGTGAGCCGTTCGAGGACCTGGACGCTGCTTTCGCCCGCGCCGTCGAACTCGGCTACGACACCGTGCGCATCTGCGCGATGCCGTTCCTGCTGTTCGGCTCCGGACTCGACACGTCGAAGGTCGAGCTCGGCCCGCTGGGTGGTGATTACGGGCAGGGCACCCGCTGGTACGACGTCAAACACACCACCACGATCGATGCACGCGAGCACCTGCTCGAGCTCTTCCGGGCCGCTGACCGGCACGACTGCTTCGTCATCGTGTCGAGCTGGGAGTACCAGCAAAGCCCGTCGTTCGCCACCGACCGAGCCTGGTTCGACGCGCTCCTCGCCGTCGAACCGGACGAGCGCGCCGTGCGGTTGGCTGACGCCCATGCCGACCTCATCGACTTGTTGGCCGAACACGGACTCGCCGACCGCGTCGCGTTCGTCGAGCTGCACAACGAGGTGCAGGGCGGGCATCTGACCGAAGGCCTGGCGACCGACGAGCCGTACGTCGTCGGCCTGAAACCCCGGCTGACCCGCGGTATCGAGCAGTTCAAGTCCCGGCACCCCGACGTGCCGGTGACGGTGAACTACGCGCGCGTGCCGCTGGACGAGCTACGCGGCGTGCCGGAGAACATCGACGTCGCGGTGTTTCACCCGTACGTGTACGGCGTGCTGGGCGGGCTGATCCAGGAGTTCGGCCTGCGCGGCCCGGCCGCGGAGTTCCCGCAGGACGCCGTCCGGTCCGAGCTGCTGCGACCCGACGCGCCGGACCTGGCGGACTGGGCTCCGCCCGCGGCGGATCGGTGGAAGCTGGACGCGACGGTGGTCCGCCCGACCGAGATCTACGTGCACGACTGGTGCGACGTGAACGCCTTCGATCGCTGGCTGTACGAACGCTACGGCGAATACCGCCTTGCCATGACCGACAAGCTCGTGACTTGGATCAACGGCGCCGCCGACTTCGCCTTGTCCCGTGGAGTCCCGCTGGTCCTGGGTGAAGGCTGGGTCGGTTACACCCCGCTGGGCAGCTGGTTCGAGGAAGGCCCGGTCGGCGCGGAGATCTGCCGGCTCGCCGTGCGGACCGCTGCGTCGGTCGGAGCGCGGGGCACCGTGGTCTGTTCCAACGCCGCACCGCACCACGCCATGTGGGGCGAGGCCGACTTGCAACGCTGGTGCAACGCGGCCTTCCGCGAGGCGCCGGCGGATCCGGCTTGGCGGCGTTAGGACTCGTGTCGTCGTGGGCGCGGCCGGCGCGGTCGGTGATCGTCATTGGCCGCCCCGGTCGCCGCTCGTCACGGCTGCCTCGGGTCGGTGATGTCGGTCGTGAAGATCGTCGTGCCGAAGATTGCCGAAGTTGACCGGTCGTGATGATCGTCGTGGCACAAACTGCCGGTATAGCCCGCACTTCCTCGCACGACGATCTTCACGACCGACACCACCAGGCATTCACGTCCGATTCGCCCCAATCAGCACCGGCCAACCGGCCCTGCCAGCAGCCCAGTAGCCCCACGCGGCGCGAGGCCGCCCGACACCCAGGTCGTGATGATCGTCGTGGCAGAAACTGCCGGTATAGCCCGCGTTTCGTTGCACGACG
>JAJYTA010000142.1 GCA_021793295.1 Actinomycetes bacterium | reverse complement strand
GGCGCGTGGCGCGGCGCGTTGTCCATGGTCTTGCTGCTGGCCCTGGTCGCCGTCGGCCTGCCGCTGCTGGCCGGCGGGCGCGGAGGGCTCGGCGTGTTCGCCGGGCCGTCGGTGGGCTACCTGATCGGCTTCGTCGTGGCCGCGTGGGTCGTGGGCTGGATCATGGAGCGCATGCACCGCGGCGCCGGTCTGGCCGTGGCCCTGGTGGCGTGCCTGAGCGGCTCGGCCGTGGTCCTGCTCATCGGGATTCCCGTGCAGGCCGCCGTGACGGGCGTTCCGCTGCTGGAGACCATCGCCTTGTCCACGGTGTTCGTTCCGGGGGACATCGCCAAGGCCGTGTTCGCCGCGGTGGTCGTCGCCGGGGTACAGCGTGCCTACCCCGACGCCTCGCCTGCCGTCCGGCGCGCTCGGCTGAGCGGCACCCGGGGAGCTTGAGCGTCGCCGATGCCGATCGCCAGCCTCGTCCTGCAGACCGCCTCGGCGCACCCGCGGCAGGTCGCGATCCGCTGCGGTGAGCGCACGCGGACGTATGCGCAGTTGGCCGACGACGTGGTCGCCGCGGCTCGAGTGTGGGCGGCGGATGGGACGGTGCCGGCCGTCGGCAGCGGCGACCATCGCCGGGTGGTGGCCATCGAGGTGAGCGATCCGGTCGACGCCCTGACGGCCGTGCTCGCCGCGGACGTGCTCGGCGCGACCCCGCTGGTCTGCGACCCGACCTGGAACGCCGCGCACCGCGACCGCGTGCTGGACTCCATTCGCCCGGTGGCCCGGGTCGCCGCACTGCCCGCCCGACGGGGCGCTTCCGGCGGGCCCGGCTCGGGTGACCTGTCGCCGGGCGCGGAGTCCAGCTGGGCCGGGTTCACCTCGGGCAGCTCCGGGCGGCCGCGGGCGGTCGTTCGCAGCGGGGCGTCGTGGACCGGCTCCTTCGCCGCCGTCTCGGAGTTGACCGGCATCACGCCGGACGACACCGTCCTGGTGCCCGGGTCGCCGGCGTCGTCACTGTTCGCCTTCGCTGCTCTGCACGCGCTCGGCGTGGGCGCGACGCTCGCGCTCCTGCCGCCGGGGCGAGCCGGGCGCGGGCGATCGCTGGCCGCCGCGCTGCCCGGGGCGGACGTCGTCCATGTCGTGCCGCACGTGTTGGCTGAGTTGCTGACTGGGTCGCTGGCCGAGCGGGCGGGTGGGCATCGCACCGGGCTTCCCGCGCGGCTGCGTACGGCGGTAGTCGGCGGCGCGGCGCTGGCGCCGGGGATACGCGAGCGGGCAGCCGAGGCCGGTCTCGGCGTCGTGGCGTACTACGGCGCCGCGGAGTTGTCGTTCGTCGCCGTGGACCCCGACGGTGCGGGGCTACGGCCGTTCCCCGCCGTCGACATCGACGTGCGCACGCAGCGCGGTGCCGATCTCGGTGAGGTGTGGGTGCGCTCGCCGTGGGTCGCCGAGGGGTACCTCGCCGGGGCCGGGGGGCCATTGCGCCGGGACTCTGCCGGCTGGGCGAGCGTCGGTGATCTGGCCGCACCCGGCCTGCCGCTGCGGTTGCGCGGGCGGGGCGACGGCGCGGTCATCACCGGCGGGGCGACCGTGGTGCCCGAGGACGTGGAGTCGGTGCTGCGTACGGTGCCCGGGGTCTCCGACGTGGTCGTCATCGCCACGGCGCACGAGCATCTCGGCGCGGTCGTCACCGCGGTCGTCGAGCGCGGTGCCGCGACGGTGCCGCGGGCGGTCCTGGAGGCCGCGGCGCACGCCGAGCTGGCGCCCACACATCGGCCACGCCGGTGGCTCGCGGTGGATGCGCTACCGCGTACGTCGAGCGGTAAGCCGGCGCGCGCGGCCATCAGTTCCGCTGTCGCCGCGGGACGGTTGCCCACGGAGCCGTTGCCGTGACAGCGCCGGTCATCGTCGCAGCGCGGCGTACCCCCATCGCCACTGCTGGGCGGGGTCTGCGCGCGGTCACCGTCGACGAGCTGGCCGTCCGAGTGGTGAGCGCGGTGACCGAGGATGTCCGGACGGCCGGCGTCACCACAGCCGTCGACGACGTCGTTTTGGGCAACTGCACCGGCCCAGGGGGCAACCTGGCCCGGGTCACGGCGCTGGCCGCCGGCCTCGGCGAAACCGTGCCAGGCGTCACCATCGACCGCCAATGTGGCAGCGGCCTCGCGGCTATCGTGCAGGCTGGGCAGGCCGTGCGCAGCGGCGATGCTGCGCTGGTCGTGGCCGGCGGCGCCGAGAGCGCGTCGACGGCACCGCGGCGACAGCACCCGGGCACCGCCAGTGGATCGGGCGACACCTACGAACGCGCCCGGTTCACCCCGCCGGAGTACGGCGACCCCGACATGGGGGTCGCAGCCGAGAACCTTGCACAACGCCGCGGCGTGAGCCGCGACCGCCAGGACGCTTACGCGTGCGCCAGCCATGCCCGCGCCTTGGACGCCCGGGCGGCCGGGCGCTTCGACCGGGAGCTGGTGGCGACCGTCGGCGTCACCGTCGACGACCGGCCTCGAAAGCTGTCCCCCGCGGCCCTGGCCCGCATGCCGGCCGCCTTCGTTCCGGGCGGCACCGTCACCGCCGGGAACTCCTGCCCGAACAGCGACGGCGCCGCCGCCGTCGCCGTCGTCGGTGAGAACATCCGAGCCGATGCCCCCGGGCTGCGGCTGGTGGCCAGTGCCGTCGTGGGCTGCGACCCGCGCCTGCCGGGCTGGGGCCCCGTCCCCGCCGTCGAGCGCGTGCTGGACACCGCCGGGGTGGACGTGGGGGAGGTGGCGGCGATCGAGATCGTCGAGGCGTTCGCCGGGCAGGTCCTGGCGGTCACCGATGCGCTCGGCCTCGACCCGCTCGGGGCGGACGCCGGACTGGTGTGTGCCGACGGTGGCGCGCTGGCTCTGGGGCACCCGTGGGGTGCGACCGGTGCTGTCGTCATGGTCCGGCTGTTCAGCCGGCTCGTGGGTGGCGGCGCGCCTGCGGGCACGCTGGGCCTGGCCACGGCCGCCGTAGGCGGCGGTATGGGTGTGGCGGCCCTGGTCGAGGTGGTCCGATGACCGGGTTGACCGGCGCGTACATGCCCGGAACGTCGCCGCTGCACCGGCTGCCGGCCGGGGTGAAGCTGGGGCTGCTGGCGCTGGCGTGCGCGGCGCTCGTCGCGGTACGCACGCCGCTGACGGTGGGTGTGGCCGGTGTCGTCGTGGCGGCGCTGTACGTGCTGTCCGGCGTGGGGGCGCGCGCCGCGTGGGCGCAGATTCGCCCGGTGCGCTGGTTCGTGCTCGTGTTGTTGGCGGTGCAGTTGCTGATCACCGACGCATCGACCGCGGTGTCGCTGACGGCGCGCATCGTGCTCGCGGTCGCGCTGGCCGGGCTCGTGACGCTGACGACCCGGATGACCGAGCTCATGGCCGCCCTGGAACGCGGCTTGGCGCCGTTGCGGCGCGTGGGCATCGACCCCGCCCGGGTGAGCCTGCTGATGTCGCTGGCGATCCGCAGCGTCCCCGTCGTCGCGGGCATCGCCGGGCGGGTCCGCGACGCCCAACGTGCCCGGGGACAGGAGCGCAGTATCCGCGCGTTCGCGGTGCCGCTTGTCGTCGGCGTGTTGCGCTACGCCGACACACTCGGGGAGGCGCTGCAGGCGCGGGGCTTGGACGACTGAGGTGTCAGCACCGTCTGACGATCACGAGTCGTCGACGTCCTGGATGCCGGCGCGGCCGGCTTCCACGTAGACGCTGGCGCGAGTCCTGATCGGGGCATCGCGGGCCGTGACGCGATCCACCACGCGGTAGTCGGTGCGCCACTGTTGCGGCGTCAACTCGCAGCGAGCATAACCACGTTGCACGTTGTGGAACTTCATATGCGGATTCTCGGCCAACCACCGTCGCCCCCAGTCGTCCATGTCCTGCCCGTCGCCGCCGGAACTGATGGACGTGCCGAGAAACTCGACGCCGACGGTGGCCGAGTCGGGATCGTCGAAGTTCGATTTCAGGTCCGCGGCCACACTGCGATGGGCGTCGCCGGTGATGACCACGAAATTGTCGACGCCACGCTCCTGGACACCGTCGAACAACCGGGTGCGCGCGGCTGCGTAACCATCCCACGTGTCCATGCCGAACGCCTGCTCGGGACCAGACTCGGAATCGCCTTGCATGACGAAGATCTGATTCGCCATGACGTTCCACGTCGCCTCAGACGAACCGAGTCCGTCGAGCAGCCACGTCTCCTGTTCGGTGCCGAGCATGGTGCGATCCGGGTCGAGCCGCTCCTCGCAGCCGATCTGCCGGCCGTCACCACACGCCTGGTCGTCGCGGTGCTGGCGGGTGTCGACGACGTTGAACTGCGCGAGGTCACCGTAGGTGAGCCGACGGTAGAGCTGCATCCCGTTCTCGGTCGGCAGGGACGCCCGGCGCATGGGCATGTTCTCGTAGTACGCCTGGAGCGCGGCGGCGCGACGAGCCAGGAACTGCGGGCCGCCGACACCGTTGCCGTCGACGTCACCGGCCCAATTGTTGTCGACCTCATGATCGTCGAGCACGACCACCCACGGAAATGCGGCATGAGCTGCCTGGAGGTCGGCGTCGGCCTTGTACTGGCCGTACCGGATGCGGTAATCGGCCAGCGATTCGCACTCGACGGCTGGTAGGTGCCCGCGACCGAGCTCACCTTGGGCCGCGCCTTCGTAGATGTAGTCACCGAGGTGGACCACGAGGTCGAGATCTTCCTCAGCGGCCAGGTGCCGGTACGCGGTGAAAAAGCCTTCCGGAAAGTTCTGGCAGCTGGCGAAGGCGAACGTCAGCGACGACAGGGCCGCGCCGGGTGCCGGGGCGGTCCGGGTGCGGCCGACCGGGCTGATCTCGGGACCGGCACGGAAGCGGTACCAATAGTCGCGGCCGGGCTCCAAGCCGTCGACTTCGGCGTGCACGGAATGGCTGAGCTCCGGCGTCGCTCGCTGGGTGCCCTGGCGCACCACCCGCCGGAAGTCGGGATCCTCGGCTACCTGCCAGTTGACCGGGACCGCGCGCTGGGGCATGCCGGCGCGGCCCTCGGGCTCCGTCGGGTCGGGCGCCAGTCGCGTCCAGAGGACCACACCGTCCGGCGTGGGATCGCCGGAGGCCACACCCAGGGTGAACGGATCGTCGGCGAAGGTCGGCGAAGCCCAGACCGACGACGCCGAGAAACCGGCCAGCGTGGAGGCCGCGACGAGGCCGCTGCCTCCGGTGAGGGTGAGGAATCGGCGACGGTCCAGGGTCGGTGGTCGGCGGTCGGACATGACTCCTCCAGGGCCGGGTGACATTGGCGTCGATCACATCACGGACGGCCATACTAGAAGTCAAATTGTGGTTAACGTGCAGGTTAACGGCGAATAGTGCGATTTCTGCGCCCGGGTGCTCACTGGTGCCCAGCAGCGCGGGGTTTCAGGGGGCCTGCACGAGCGCGGCGCGGCGAGGTCGTCGTTGTCGATCACGACGATGCGGCTTCGGCCGGGAATCCAGCGCTCCCAAGCAGCCGCGGGTCCCATCCGTGCGCGTCTGAGCGGTCGAAGCAACCGAAACTGCCGCGTAACGCTCTCACTGCGCCGACACGCGTCGCTCAGATGCGCTAGGACCGCTCAAGCGGTCACCGTCGTCAGGCGATGTCGGCCGCGCAGCGGAAGCCGGTGTTCCCGGTGGAGCTGTCTGGCGTGTTCCGCGTGCGTGCGGCCACGCGGTAGCGGTTGCAGTACGAATGGTGGCACAGGTAGCTGCCGCCGCGGGTGACGCGGAACTCACCCTCCGGGGGGCCGACCGGGTCGATGCGCGTCTGCGGCCGCTCCTCGGCGTGCCAGGTGGTGCTCCACCAGTCCGCGCACCACTCCCACACGTTGCCGGCCACCTCGTACAGCCCGTACCCGTTGGGGGCGTAGGACTTCACCGGCGCCGGACCGACGTGCCCGTCCTCGACGGTGTTGACGCGCGGGAAGTCACCTTGCCAGATGTTGCACCGCCACCGGTTCTTCGGCACGAGCTGATCGCCCCAGGCGTATTTCGCCTGGTGCAGTCCGCCTCGGGCGGCCTTCTCCCACTCGGCTTCCGTGGGCAGTCGTTTCCCGGCCCAGGCAGCGTAGGCCGCGGCATCGCGCCAGGACACGTGGACGACGGGGTGCTGCGGCCGGGTGGTGACGTCGCTACCGGGTCCCTCGGGGGCACGCCAGGTGGCGCCTTCGACGGCGAGCCACCACGGCGCCCCGGGAACGGTGGCGTCCATGACGTGCGGACGCGCGGCAGGACCGATGAACAGGTGGAACACGAACGACCAGCCGAATCGTTCGGCATCGGTCTCGTACCCGGTCGCCTTGACGAATGCTGCGAACTGGCGGTTGGTGACGGCGGTGGCGTCGATGCGGAACGGCGACACCTGCACCGTGCGGACCGGGCCTTCGCCGTCGTCGGGGAAGGCGTCGGGGTCGTCGCCGCCCATGGCGAACTCGCCCCCGGGGATGGCGACCATGCCGCGGGCGACATCGCGCGGGTCGCGCTGCGGCGGGGTGAAGGGGAGTTCGAGGACGTCCGCCGCAGGCTCGCCGTGATCGGCCGAGGGACCGCAACAACCCGACACCGTGACCGCCTCTCCGAGTCTCCTCGCTGTTCTCGCTGGTTCGCTTCGCCACAGTAGTCGAGCCCGCCGACGGTGCCGGAACGAACGGGGTGCTCGTGCGGCGGCGCGGGCGGGGGTAAGGCGAGGCGCACCAGGAGGGGAAAGAGGTGCACCACGAGGGGAAAGGCGAGGTGCACCACGAGGTGTTGTGTCGCATCACCACCCGTACACGCATGGTGCGGCAGGTAATCGGGTAGTGAACATGATCATTCAACAGGGGAGGGGTGGGTGGGTAGGGTGGAAGTCAAGGTCGGCAACGGGTAGGTGAGCGCGATTTCTGGAATCGCGGCAGCTTACGGTCCATTCGATCCGCTCGAAGGATTGCGGATGCTGGACCGGCTGACCCATCGCGGCCCGGACGGGCAAGGCGTTCGCACGTTCGACCACGCGTGGCTGGGCCACCGGCTGCTGGCGATCGTCGACTTCGACGCCGGCCTCCAGCCGTTGAGCGACCCGGACGGCACCCGGCTGCTGGTCGGTGACGGCGAGGTCTACAACTACCGCCGGCTGCGCCGTGAACTTGAGCGACGCGGCCACGTGTTTCGTACCCGAACCGATCACGAAAGCGTGTTCCACCTGCTCGAAGCCGATGGCCTGGACGCGTTGTCCCGGTTGTGGGGATGGTTCGCGTTCGTGGGTGCCACAGCCGACGGCGGCTTCTTCGCCGCCCGCGACACCATCGGCATCTCACCGCTGTACTGGACCGGCCCCGGCGACACGGTGGTGTTCGGCAGCGAGCTGAAGGCGTTCGACCCGGACCGTCGGCCCGATGTCGAGCCCTTCCCGCCAGGTCACGTGTGGACACCGGACGAGGGCCTGCGGGAGTTCCGCAGCCTGCCCGAGGTCGAGCCGGTCATCGCTGCGGCCGCGAGCGAGCCCGAGGCCGAGCCGTCCGACGACGTGCTGGCCATGATCCGCGAGCGGCTGATCGCCGCGGTCGAACGCCTCATGGAGACCGACGTGCCGGTGGGGTCGCTGCTGTCCGGCGGGCTGGACTCCAGCATCGTCACCGCGATCGCCGCACGCCACATGCATCGGCAGGGCCGCCAGTTGCCCACGTTCGCCGTCGGCCTCGTCGACAGCGACGACCTCCGCAAGGCCCGGCAGGTGGCCGCTGAGCTGGGCACTGACCACCACGAGCGGGTCTACACCGACGACGAGCTCATCGACTGGGTCCCGGAGGTCATCCGGGTCATCGAGTCGTTCGACCCGCAGCTGGTCCACAGCTCGGTCCCGAATCTGCTGGTGTCCAAGATGGCCGCGCGATCGGTGAAGGTCGTGCTCATCGGTGAGGGCGCAGACGAGCTGTTCGCCGGCTACGACTACTACAGCAAGATCAAGGACGAGAAAGACCTGCACGAGGAGCTGCTCGAGACGATCCGCGGGCTGCACGTCGGCGGTCTGCAACGGGTCGACCGCGTGGCCGGCGCCACCGGCCTGGAGGCTCGTACCCCGTTTCTCGATCTGGACGTGGTCGAGCTCGGGCTCAGCCTGCCCGCGCAGTGGAAGCTGTCGCACGGCGGCCGGATGGAGAAGTGGCTGCTCCGCAAGGCGTTCACCGGATGGCTGCCCGAACGGGTGTTGTGGCGGCCCAAGGCTCAGTTCGGCGAAGGCACCGGTGCCCGGGACGCGCTGGGCGAGTACTATGCCTCTACGGTCTCGCCGGAGGAGTTCGAGGCGCAACGCGGTGTCATCGACCCGCCCTTGCGCTCTCCCGAGGAGTTGGCCTACTACCGCCTGTTCGAACGCGAGCTCACCGGCATAGACCCACGTAACCTCGTCGGCCGTTTCGCCGAGTGGTGACTCCGCGTCCTCCGGCCTGAGTGGAGGTTCCGATGACCACTCTTCGCGTCGCCGTGGCGCAGATCCCGAACCGGGTCGGCGACCTGCGTGGCAACACCGAGCGCATCGGCGCGGCCATGGACTGGGCCGAACACGACGTCGAAGCCGACGTTCTCGTGTTCCCTGAGCTCGCCCTGACCGGCTACGGACTCGGCGACCTGGTGCTGCACCGCGAGTTCGTCGACGACGCCGCCGATGCGCTCTCCAAACTCGCCATCCGCTCGGGCCGGGTGACCACCGTGGTGAGCACGGTCGAGCGGGTGCCGCCGGTCCGCTGGGCCGACAGCCGCGAGCGAGACGTCGCCATCAGCGCCGCGTTGCTGTGCGGGGGAGAGATCCGCGGCCGGTACATCAAGTCGCTGCTGCCCTTCTACGACGTGTTCGACGAGGGCCGCCACTTCGTGCCGGGAACCCAGCCCGACGCGCTGTGGCGCATCGGTGACGTCGTGGCCGGTGTGGTCATCTGTGAGGACATGTGGTCCGCCGACGGTCCGCCGGAGGCGCAGAGCGCGGCCGGCGCGCGCGTCCTGCTGGTCCCGAACGCCTCACCGTTCCACCGGGGCAAGGCCGAAGGCCGGCTGGCCACCACCCGGGCGGTGGCGGTGCGCAACGGCCTGCCGGTGGTCTACGTGAACTGCGTCGGCGGGCAGGACGACCTGGTGTTCGACGGCGGCTCGATCGTCGTCGACGCGCAGGGCCGCCTGCTGCACCGCGGGCGGGAGTTCGCCGCCGACCGGTTCTGGCTCGACCTCGAAGTCGCCCCGCCACGTGTGGTGGGGCGATCGGTCACGAACGTTCACACCCGGCCCACCATGCGCCCGTCGCCACTCGCCTTGGAGCCGCCCAGGGAGCCGATGGGTGAGGTGGAAGCCGTCTGGCACGCCATCACGACCGGGCTGCGCGACTTCGTCGAGCACAACGGGTTCGAGGGGGTGGCGCTGGGGTTGTCGGCGGGCATCGACTCTTCTGTCGCCGCGGCGCTGGCGGTCGACGCCGTGGGCGCAGAGAACGTGTTCGCTGTGGCCATGCCCTCGCCGGATACGGCTGCTGCTGAGACCGAGGACGCCCGCCGGCTGGCCGAAAACCTCGGAATCTCCTTCGAGGTCATCCCGGTGCAGATGCAGGCCGCCGCGGAGGACGTCCCGCTCGCGGTGCGCCGTCGCCACCCGGAGGTCTCCCCGCTGGAGCGGGAACGGCATTACGCCCGAGCCCGGGGCGCCGTGCTCGGCGCGGCCTTCGGCGAGCGCGGATATCTCGTCCTTGCCACGGGGAACAAGAGCGAGATCTCGATCGGGGCGGCGTCGCTGGCCGGCGACCTGCTCGGGGACTTCGCGCCGCTGAAGGACTGCCCGAAGACGCTGGTGTACGAGCTGGCCGGATACCGCCAAGAGCGCAGCCCGGTGTTCCCGCCCGGAGTGCTGCGGCGACCGGCGACGACGCAACGTCTCGGCCCGGAGCACCTGCCCGACTACGAGATCCTCGACGACATCGTGCGCCGCCACGTCGAACACGGCGAGGACCTGTCGGACATCGTCGCTGCCGGACACGACCCCGACGTCGCCTTGTACGTCTTGCATCGCTTCGCCGCCGCCGAGCGCACACGCCGGTACGCACCGCCCGGCGTGAAGGTCACCTCGCGGGCTTTCGGCCAGGATTCCCGCTTGCCGATCAGCAATGCCTGGCGGACGCATCCCCGTCCGCTCTGACGCTGTGCGCCGCCCGCTCGGCGCGCTCGGACGGCTACTCTCGTGGCGTGGTGAGCCAGGCATCCGACGAGACCGATGTGGACCGGCGCTCTCCGCGTCGGCTGCGGGCCGAGATCTGGATCGTGCTCGGGCTGTCGCTGGGACAGTCCGCCGTCTACGCCGTGGTCAGCCTGATCGCCAAGCTGACCGAGGACACGGCGTTGCGCGACCAGGTCGTGACGATGAACGTCTCGCGCAGCAGCCGGGGCTACCTCGACCTGACCTATCAACTGCTGTCCATCGGCTTCGCGCTGGTGCCGGTCGTGCTGGCCCTCTATCTGCTCTCATCGTCGGGTCGCTCGGCCACCCGTGCCATCGGCTTCGACTTCGCCAAGCCGGGACGCGACCTCGCCTTGGGCGCCGGCCTGGCCGCCGTCGTCGGGATCCCCGGCATCGGCATCTACCTGCTGGGCCGCCTGCTCAACGTCAACGCGACCATCGCGCCGGAAGGGCTGAACGAGCACTGGTGGACCATCCCGGTTCTGGTGTTGGCGGCCGTGGAGAACGCCGTGGTCGAAGAGGTCATCGTCGTCGGCTTCTTGATGACGCGGTTGCGGCAGCTGCAGTGGCGGCTCCCGGCGATCATCGCCACGAGCGCCGTGCTCCGCGGGTCCTACCACCTGTACCAGGGGTTCGGGATGGCCGTGGGCAATGCGTTGATGGGCGTGCTGTTCGCGTGGTGGTTCCACCGCACCGGCCGGGTGATGCCGCTGGTGATCGCACACACGATCCTCGACGTCGTCTCGTTCGTCGGCTATGCCTTGTTCCGCGACGCGCTCGGCCTGCCCTGACCGGGTATGTCGCCCGCGCTCACCGGCCGGCATCGCTGATCCGTGGCATCATGCATGAGAGACCTCTCATGATGGTCTCATCGCGGTCTAGTCGGGCTGGAACAGCATCGTGAGCATGAAGTCTGCTGTCGCACTCGCGTTGGCCGGCCTGGCTGTGATCGTCGCCGCGGTGGTCGGTGTCGGTGCGCTACTCGCCGGACCAGATCG
>JAJYTA010000011.1 GCA_021793295.1 Actinomycetes bacterium | reverse complement strand
CTGGCGAACGCCGAGAGCGTAGCGATAGAAGGCCAGGGAGGCGTCTGGATCGTCGTGCGGAAGGGAGCTCGCGTGAATGGTGGTGTCCATGGCCGTGACGCTAGATCTGGCTCGGATGCCGGCGCTTCTCGATTCCTGATCGATCCGCGCCGGGATGACTGCTGGCCGGTGGCCACGTCGCCGCGGAGCTAGGGCGCCAGCCGCAGCATCACGTGGTAGGCGGTGTCGACCAGAGTCTCCAGCTGCTGGCCATCCCAGGGGGCCGACGGCTCGGCGGGTGCGTTCGGGTCGAGGCCGGCGGCGCGGACAGCTTCGGCATAGCCCAGCGGGGCGGGAAGTCCCAGCCGGCTGCGCAGGAGATCCCACTCCCCCACGAGATTCCGGCCGGCGGCGTCCTCACCGAGCTCAGTGGCGAGCCAGCCGGCCGTCAAGACACCCGGCAGGCTCTTGCTGTAGTCGCTACGTTCGACTGACTGCTCCAGACCATCGACCAGATGATCGAGCGCTTCACGGGGCCGGCCCGCCCGCCGGGCGGCTTCGGCCAGCAGTAACTGGAGCCAGTAGGCGCACGAAACCGTCTGCGGGTAGCGAGCGCTCAAGTCCGTCACGGCACCGGCGATGGCCGTGCAAGCCAGCTCGGGAGGCGTCGTCGCGAGGCTGTGTAGCGCGGTGGCCAACTGCGGCAACGCATGGTGGATGTAGTTGTACGGGTAGCCGAGACGGTCGAGCAGGCGGCTCTCGGCTTCGGCAGCACCGGCCAGGTTCGCCCGGCCGAGTTCAGCCAGGCAGTGCACGGCCGCGAGCCGGGTGAGGTCCGCATTGGCCGGCTCACCGGGCGAGCCGGCTGCGTCGAAGCGGGTACAGACCTGGGCCGCGTCCTCATACCGGCCCCACGTGATGAGCACTTCGGCCAGCATCGTCGCTCCGTGGAGCTGATAGTGCAGATCGTCCGCAGCGCTGGCGTCGGCGAAGACCTGCGCGGCTCGGGTCAGGGCGTCCGGGTCCAGCATCCAGGACATCACCCGGGCTTCGATGATCCGCGCCTCCAAGTGGGCGTCGGGATCGTAGTCGAGCAAGTCCGGCATCGCCGGGCGCAACAAGGCGAGGCAGCCGACGTGGTCGTTGCGGTTCAGGCACAGCAGCGCCCGGTGGAACTGCGCCGCGCTGCGGGGGCCGGACGGACACTCGTCGAGGTACGGGACCGCGCGGTCATACCACAGTTGGGGCTCGGCAAACTGATTGCCCTGAGCGGTCCACACGTTGAACAGCAGCGAGGTCAACTCCACAGCAGACGCGGCGCGGCCGGTACGGTACGCGTACTCGACGGCGGCGCGCAGGTTGCCCAGGTCGTCCTCCATCTCCGTCCAACTGCGGACCTGGTCGTCGAAGCCTTGGCGGGCCAAGACGCTGCGTGCGCGGTCCAGCCAGTACTCCAGGTGTGCCTCCGCCATGGCCGACGCGTCGTCCAGCTTGCCGGCGGCGTAGTCCTGCACGACCTCCAGTAGCCGATGACGTCGCCGGCCGTTGGTGTCGTGCACCTGGACCAAGCAGTGGTCAACCAGCCGCGACAGCGCAGGCAGGACAGAATCCGGAGCGTCGGCGTCGCCACACACCTGCTCGGCCGCGTGTGTCGTGAAGCCACCGCGAAACACCGACAGCCGAGCCAACAGCTTCTGCTCAGCGGGGCTGAGCAGTTGGTAGGACCAGTCGAGGGTGGCGCTCAGGGGGTGAAGCGTGGTGCCGGTCCAATCGGTTTCGACATCCAGCAGGTCGAAGCCGTGCTCGACGTCGTCGGCGAGCCGGGTCACCGATCGGGTCCGCAGCCGGGCAGCGGCCAGCTCCAGGGCCAGCGGCAGACCGTCCACTCGACGGCAGATTCGCCCGACTGCGGCCAAGTCGTCGTCCGTCGGCGCAACCTGAGGAGTGATCTCACGCGCGCGGCGCAGGAACAGGGCGACCGCGGGGACATCGGCGTCGGCCGGGCGATCGACGTCCGGCAACCGCAACGGCTCCAAGCGATACACCGTCTCTTCGTCCACGCCGAGCGGCTGCCGTGAGGTCGCCAGCACGCGCAGCATCGCTGAAGCCGACAACAACCGGCGCAACAACCGAGCACACGGCTGAGTGAGATGTTCGCAGTTGTCGAGCAGCAGCAGATGTGGTCGCCCACCCAGCACGGCGTGAACACCGGACAGCGACTCGTCGACCGTGGCCGCTTTGACACCCAGCAGGCCACCGAGTGCGAGGACCAGCTCGTCCCAGCTGCGCAGCGAGCCGAGCAACACAACGGTGACGTCACTTCGCAACTCCGGCGCAGCTGATTCGGCGCAGTGCAACGCCAGCGTCGTCTTTCCCACTCCGGCCGCTCCGACCACAGTGATCAGGCGATGATCGCTCATCAATTGGGTCAGCCCGGCCACCTCGGGCTCCCGGCCGATGAGGTGGGTCAGCCGCGACCGCGGACCCCGCCATGCCGGCCGTTGAACAGTCGTCGACGTCTCGACCGAGGGCTGCTCAACGGCATTCATGGCGGACAGGCGCGGTTCGAGTCCCGGATCATGGGCCAGGATGGCCTGCTCGACAGCGCGCAGCTCGGCCCCGGGTTCGATGCCGAGTTCGTCGATCAACCGCCGGCGAGCTGACCGGAAGCTGGCCAGCGCCTCGGCCTGTTGCCCGGAGCGATACTGCGCCAGCATCAGCAAGGCGACCAGCCGCTCCCGCAACGGGTGCTGCGCGACGAGCGTGGTCAGTTCGGTGACCAGCTCGCGATGCCGGCCCAGGCCCAGCCGGAGCTCGGCGTAGTCCTCCTGCGCCGAGACCCGTTGCTCGTCGAGTCCGGCACAGATCTGTGCCTTGATCGGCGCGGTCGCCGCGTCGGCCAACGCCGGGCCCCGCCACAGGTCGAGCGCGTCACGCAGCATGCTCACCCGCGCGGACGCGGAGTCCGCACGCCGCGCTTCCTGCACGAGCCGCCGGAACCGGTGCATGTCCACCACCTGGTCCGGGGCCTCGATCATGTATCCCGCGCCCGTCGTGGCCAGGCGCACCCCGTAGCGCTCGGCGCCGGCGTCGCGGAACAGAGCACGCAGCCGTGACACGTGGGTCTGCACGATCGCCGTGGCCTGAGCCGGCGGCGATCGGTCCCACAGCAAGTCGACCAGCCGAGTGACCGGCACGGCATGGCCCAGCTCGACGAGCAGGACCGCCAGGACACACCGCTCCTGCAACCGCCCGAGCCGTCGCGCCGTGCCGTCAGTGGCGAACTCGACCGGGCCGAGCAGGCGGAATTCCACGCCAGCAGCGTAGTGAGGGCGGCATCGGTGTCAAGGAAATGTCAAGCCGGTGCCAACCAAGTCCGGCCAAGCTTGCTGATGGCCGCAAGTCGCCGCTGCGTGGACGAGCTGGAAAGGACTTCCTCGTGACCCGAGGCAACATGCTCCGCCGTGGACTCGCACCCATCGCGACCGGCACGATCGTGGCCCTGGCCGCGCTCTCCACCCCTGGGGCCCCGGCGCTGCCGAGTGAATCACTCGACGGCATCGGCCAGGCGGCGGCCCGGCCCGGCGGCCTGCCGACCGCGGTGACCGGCGATGAGGCCCTCGACGCTGGTGAGGTGACCCTCCTGACCGGCGACACCGTCACGGTCCAGCGGCTCGGCACCGGCGACTACGCCACCACCGTGACGTCGCAGCGGCTCACGGCGGACGGCGCGCCGGTGACGTTCCGGACCGTGAGCACGCCGGAGGGAGCTCACTACGTCTTTCCCTCCGATGCCGGGCCGGCGATCGCCGCCGGGATCGTGGATCGCGAGCTGTTCGACGTGCGGAGGTTGGTGGAGGCCGGCTACGCCGACACCGACGAGCTCCCGGTCATCGTGCAGTACGCGGACCAGGCGGTGGGCCGGGCGGAGACCGGGGCGGCGAGCCTCGCTGCGACGCTGAGGGCCCGCACCGGCGAGCTGCCCGGTAGCAGCGACGTGCGCGCGCTGGAGAGCATCAACGCGGCTGGCGTAGCCGTGTCCGCGCAGCACTTGGAGGCGTTCTGGGGCGACCTTCGGAATCGGCTGGGCGCAGCAGCACACGAACGCAGCCGGCAGGCGCGACCGGCGGAGATCGAACGTGTCTGGCTCGATGGCCCGGTGCACCCCACGTTGGACCAGAGTGTGGCCCAGATCGGCGCTCCGGCCGCGTGGCAGGCCGGCCTCGACGGCGCCGGGGTCAGCGTCGCCGTCCTGGACACCGGGATCGACCAGACCCACCCGGATCTGACCGGCAAGATCGTCGAAGCGGTGAACTTCACCACCGAGGATTCAGCGGTCGACCGGCACGGGCACGGCACGCACGTGGCCTCGACCATCGCCGGCTCGGGCGCCGCATCGGACTCGCGGTACCGCGGCGTCGCACCTGGCGTTTCGCTCCTCGTCGGCAAGGTGCTGGACGACAACGGCGACGGGCGTGAGTCATGGCTCATCGACGGGATGGAGTGGGCCACGGCCGCCGATGCGCAGGTGGTGAACATGAGCCTCGGCACCGATGCCCCCAGCGACGGCAACGACCCGTTGAGCTTGGCGGTCGACGAGCTGACCGAGCGGACCGGAACGTTGTTCGTCGTCGCCGCCGGCAACACCGGCCCCAACCCCAGAACCGTGGCCGCGCCCGGCGCCGCAGCGGCCGCGCTCACCGTCGGCGCCGTCGACAAGACCGACCGGCTGGCCGACTTCTCCTCACGCGGGCCCCTCACCCGCAGCTTCGCCCTCAAGCCCGACATCACCGCTCCCGGCGTCGCGATCACTGCGGCCCGCGCGGCCGGGACGAGCCTGGGCACCGCAGTCGGAGAGCACTACACGACCGCGAAGGGCACGTCGATGGCCACACCTCACGTGGCCGGGGCTGCCGCGATTCTTGCCCAGCAGCATCCGCACTGGCAGGCCGAACAGCTCAAGGCGGCGCTGATGGGCTCGGCCGTCTCTCCATCGGGCCTGTCCGGCTACGAGCAGGGAGCCGGCCGCGTCGACATGGCTCGAGCGCTCGAGCAGGACCTGACGATGTCCCCGGCCAGCATCGACTTCGGACAGCTGGCCTTCCCGCACGAGGAACCGGTCACCACGACCGTGACGATCACCAATCACGCCGACGCACCGGCCACCATCGATCTCGCCGCACATCTGCAGGATTCCGCCGGTGACGGGGCGGATTCGCAGATCGCTGTCGAGCCGGCCACACTCACCGTGCCCGGTGGTGGCTCGGGGCAGGTCGAGGTCACCTTCACGCCACGCCGGGACGGGCACGGCTCGCACTCCGGGCGGTTCCAGGTGCTCGACTCGAACTCCGGGGTAGAGATGTTCGGCACGGCGATCGGGGCCAATCCCTTGCCGCCGGGACACACGTTGCGGCTGACCGCCGTACCGCCGCAGGGGTGGCCGAACGAGCGCATGACCGACTGGGCGCTGTGGACGCTCGTTCGGGTGGACGCTGAGCAGCCGGTCATGCTGGAGGCTCGCCAGGTTCCATCCGCCGACGTCTGGGTGCCGGACGGGGTGTACGCGATCTCGGTGTCGTTCCTGCACGTCGACCCCTCGAGCGGCGCGTTCGCCCACACCGAGCTCGTCGACCCGGAAGTGGTCGTCAGCGGCGCCGACCACGAGGTCGTCCTGGACGGCACGGCTGCCGTGCCGCTACGACTGTCCGCCCCGCAGCCGACCCAGCTGCTCACCGTCAGTCAGACGATGGTTCGCGAGACGACCTACGGCGGCTCCTACCGGATCGGCTGGGCGGCCGACCATGGCCGGATGGGGGCACAACTGCTCAGAGTCACCCCGACCGAGCCGGTCACCGTCGCATCCGCGCGATTCATCACCGGAATCGAGGCCATCGACGACATCACGCGGCTTGATGTGTTGGGGGCCGACGCTCCCACCGTGGACCCGACGTACCTGCACTATTACTTCCAGGCCCCCAAGCTCGACGTGCAGGGTGATCTCCAGCTCGTCGACGTCGGGTCCGGCAGCGCCGAAGCCGTCGAACGTTCGGACCTCCGCGGCAATCTCGCCCTGCTGACACGCACGTGGCAAGACGGCTTCAGTATCAACAATCCAGGCGTGCCGGTGCACGAGACGTTGATGCGGCTGCGCGAGGCCGGTGCGGTCGGCGCGGTGCTCGCCGTGGACGTGGGGGTACCCACCTGGTGTGGCCCGCCGATCATCGACGGCGGCGCGCCGGCAGGGTGCGAGCCGAGCGCGCCGCTGCCGGTGCTGCGCCTCGGTCCCGGTGAGGTGCAGCAGCTGCGCTCGTACACCGGAGGCGAGCCGGTGCCGGTGCGGCTGTCTACTGCGACCGACCCGTCGGTGGCCTATCGCCTGCATTTCACCGACCCGGTGGTACCCGACGACGGCCGCTATCAGGTGCGGGCCGATGAACTGGCCACGGTCGAGTCGCACTACAACAGTTCGCGCCCCAGAGACATCCACCGGATCACGCGCCAGATCGAGCCTGACGGCGCCAGCGTGGCGACCCGGGCCTGGTTGCCCGGGCAGACGGTGCGCACCGAGTACGTCGGGCCGGTGTCCGACGATGTGCTGTGGTGGACGCTGCTGGACGGTGCTCACCCGAGCGAGCGGGACAACCCGGACGGGCTGATCTCCGACGACAAGTCCGAGGAGGCCTTCGAGGTCTTCGACCGAGCCGAACGGATTCGCACGACGTGGGGCATGCCGTCCGGGCTGGGCTCGCTGCGCCTGCCCGTCCTCGGTGAGCTGGCCGGAGTCTTCCCGTTCCACGACGGTTGCGTGTTCTGCCGGGACGGCCAGAACCTGTACGTCTTCCCGGAGTCCACGTACAGCGACGGCACGCACAGCGGCGAGAACTACCTGTGGGCCGCGCTGGCCGGCGATGCCGAGGTGCACCTCTACCGGGACGGTGCGGAGCTGCCGACGCCGATTCCCGCCCTGTGGGACCTCAGTCAGTACCCGCAGCGGGCGCACTACCGGTTGACGCACCGCGTCAACCCGGCCTACACACCGCACCCTGCCGAGATCAGCTCGGAGTGGGAGTTCACCTCCGAACATCCCACCAGTGACGAGTCGGTGGATGGTTTCGAGTGCCAGGGCCAAGGCGGACCCGATGCTCCACCCGGGCCCAAGCTGTGTCGCGTCGAGCGGTTGCTGCAGCTCAGTTGGGACTTCGCCGCGGGCTTGACCGTCGACAACACGGCACCGGCTCCCGGCGCCCAGCAGCTGACGGTTTACGTGTACCGACAGCCCGGGGCTCCGCCCAGCGCCGTGGACAGCTTCGACGTGCAGGTCAGCTACGACAGCGGCGAGCACTGGCAACCCGCACGGACGGCACAGGTGGCCGGCGACGGCGCCTATCGGGTCGTCTTGGTTCACCCGGCGCGTCACGGAGCCGGGACCACGGTGAGCCTGCGGGCCGAGGCGGTCGACGACGCCGGCAACCGGGTCCAGCAGACCGTCATCGATGCCTTCGAATTGCAATCGCGGCGCGGTGGTGCCCGGTAGCGACCGCGCGAAGCCGTCGGGTCAACTGACCTCGAAGATGCGGATCATGTTGCCGGC
Source organism: Actinomycetes bacterium (assembly GCA_021793295.1). Lineage (GTDB taxonomy): Bacteria > Actinomycetota > Actinomycetes > Jiangellales > Jiangellaceae > Haloactinopolyspora. The sequence continues at coordinate 44,087 of JAJYTA010000011.1, read as the reverse complement.
GGGGTCGCGAAACGCGCAGTCGCGGATCCCCCAGGGCTGGTCGGTCGGTTCTTGGACGACTTCGGCCTCGTCGGCTTGCAGTCGCTGGAAGGTCTCGTCGAGTTCCGGGGTGGCCAGGTTGATGCCGGCGTAGGTGCCCTTGGCCATCATCTCGGTGATCGTGCGGCGCTCGTCGTCGGTGATGCCCGGGTCGGCGAACGGCGGATGCAAGACGATGGACACGTCGGGCTGGTTCGGCGGGCCGACGGTGATCCAGTGCAGCTCGCCGTACTCGACGTCGTTGCGGATCTCGAAGCCCAGCGTGTCGCGGTAGAAGCGCAACGAGGCCTGCGGGTCGTTGTGCGGCAGGTAGGCGTTGTGAATGGTGATGTTCATGGTGACGAGGCTAGGCGCGCTGGAGAACCCGCGCTTCTCGATTCCTGACCGGTCTGCTGACGTGTTTGGCCACGCAGGGTGGGATCCCCACCATGGCGCCGGTCGCCTCGCGCCGGTACACGCTGGGTGCCACCCCCACCAGCTCGGTGAATCGGGTGCTGAATGTCCCCAGCGAGGAGCAGCCGACGGCGAAGCACACCTCGGTGACGCTGAGGTCGCCGCGTCGCAGTAGCGCCATGGCGCGCTCGATGCGCCGCGTCATCAGGTAGGAGTACGGCGACTCACCGTAGGCGCGCTTGAACTCACGGCTCAGGTGCCCCGCCGACATGTGCGCGTCGCGGGCCAGCGCTTCGACGTTCAGCGGCTGGTCGTACTCACGGTCGATGCGGTCGCGCACTCGACGCAACCGCACCAGATCACGCAAGTCATGCGTGTCGGCCATGGCGAAATCTTATCCAGTGCTGACGCCAGCGGCGCGGCGACGCCGTGCGCGGGCTCGGGGAACAACATCGCCGAAACATTTGTTGATGTATCAACAACCCAATATTTTCAAGGAGGCGGTTCGCCATGTCCGGCGGTCAGAGGTCGTACGACTACATCATCGTGGGAGCTGGGGGTTCGGGAGCGGTGCTGGCGAACCGCTTGTCGGAGGACCCACGTACGTCTGTGCTCCTGATCGAGCGAGGCGGCAAGGGATGGAATCCACTGCTGTACATCCCCAAGGGGTTCTTCTTCACCCTCAAGTCCGACTCGTTGACCAAGACCTATTCGGCCAAACCGTTCCCGTCGGGGTACGTCGAGCCCTGGCTGCGCGGCAGCGTGCTCGGCGGATCCACAGCGGTCAACGGCATGATGTACGTACGCGGTCAGCAAGAGGACTACGACGCCCTGGCCGCGGCCGGCAATCCACAGTGGAGTTGGACCAACATCCTGCCGGCCTTCCTGGCCATGGAGGACCATTCTCTCGGCGCCTCCGCGATGCGCGGCACCGGCGGCCCGTTGGGCGTCACCGTTCCGACCGACACCGACGACGAAACCGTGCGCCTGTTCCTCGATTCGGCTGCCGGTGCGGACTGGAAGTTCGTCGAGGACCTGAACGCCCAGGACGAGCAGCAAGTCGGCTTCACGCCGTCGACGATCAAGAACGGCATCCGCCAGAGCACCGCGAACGCCTTCCTCTGGCCGATCCGCGGCCGGAAGAACCTGACCATCGCCACCGGAACGACGGTGGGCACCCTGCGCTTCGACGGCAAGCGCGTCATCGGTGTCAGGGCGAGGTCGGGACGGCGACTCATCTCGTACACCGCCCGCAAGGAAGTCATCCTCTCCGCCGGCGCGATCGAGACGCCCCTCTTGCTCGAGCGGTCCGGTATCGGCCGCGGCGACGTGCTGAGGCGAGCCGGCGTCCCGATCCGGGTCGAAAGTCCCCATGTGGGAGAACGGATGATCGAGCAGCACGGCGTGGCGATTCAAGTCCGGTTCAAGCGCCCCATCGGCAACACCCTGGCGTTGAGTTCCAAGGCCAAGCAGCTGGCTCAGGGCGCCCGGTACCTCTTGACCCGCCAGGGCCCCGTGGGCACGGCAGGGTATGACCTGATGGCGCACATCAGATCCGGCCCGGACGCGAGCCGTCCGGACATCCAAGTGGTGGCGGTGCCGTTCGGACTGGACTTCTCCAACGGCCTCGATGTCGCCAAGGAACCCGGCCTGTACATGCTGGGCTACCAGATCCGGCCCAACACGCACAGTTCCATCCACATCAGCGGCGCCAGTCCAGGTGCGGCCCCGATCATCGCCGCCAACTACTTCGACGATGCCGAAGACCGGCGTGTCACGGGCAGCATCGTGCAGAAGCTGCGCGAGGTGACCGCTCAGGAACCCATCGCCTCGGAGATCGCCTTCGAGGAGTTCCCCGGCCCGGACGTGCAAACCCCGGAACAGGTCGTCAACTTCGCCCACTCCCCCGGGATCACGATCTACCACGCCGTCGGGTCGGCGGCCATGGGCCCCGAGGACGACGACGTCGTCACGCCTGACCTGCGCGTGCGTGGGGTCGACGGTCTCCGGGTGGTCGACGTGTCGGTTCTGCCGCAGCAGGTCTCCGGCAACACCGCCGCTCCCGCGATGGCGATCGGCTGGCGAGCCGCGGACCTCATCCGCGACTCCTGACGTGAGCTTTGCTCGATGCCCTGGGCCTACCAGTCATTTCCGATGTGGGGGATATCACGATGACCGACGGGTAGGTTCAGGGCATGGGCTTGAACGTCACGCAGAAGTTGATCACGTCGCACCTGGTCTCCGGTGAGGCCACGCCCGGTAGTGAGATCGGGCTTCGGATCGACCACACGCTGACCCAGGACGCCACCGGCACCATGGTCATGCTCGAGCTCGAGGCGATGGACCTCGACCGCGCCCGCACCGAGTTGAGCGCGCAGTACGTCGACCACAACCTCCTACAGGCCGACCAACGCAACGCCGAAGACCACGCCTTCTTGCACAGTGCGTGCCGCCGCTTCGGCCTGTGGTACTCCAAAGCCGGCAACGGCGTGTCGCACCCCACGCACATGCAGCGTTTCGGCCGGCCCGGCCTGACCATGGCCGGCTCGGACTCACACACCTGCGCCGCCGGCTGCTTGGGCATGCTCGCGGTCGGCGTGGGCGGGGTCGAAGTGGCGATGGCGATCGCCGGCGAGCCGCTCTACGTGACGATGCCCGAAGTCTGGGGTGTCGAACTCACCGGTGAGCTACCGCCGTGGGTGTCGGCCAAGGACGTGATCCTCGAGATGCTGCGGCGGCACGACGTCAAAGGCGGGCTGAACCGGATCATCGAGTATCACGGCCCCGGCCTCGCCCATCTGTCGGCCATGGACCGGCACGTGATCGCGAACATGGGCGCCGAGCTCGGCGCCACCACCACGGTCTTCCCCGCCGACGACGCCGTCCGGCAGTTCCTGCGGGCTGAAGACCGCGAAGACGACTTCACCGAACTGCTGGCCGACGATGATGCGACGTACGACCTCCATGATCACATCGATCTTTCGACTCTCGAGCCGTTGATCGCCAAGCCCACCTCGCCGGGCAACGTCGTGCCGGTTTCCGAGGTCGCCGGCACGGACATCAGCCAGGTGGTCATCGGCTCCAGCGCCAACCCCGGCCTGCGTGACTTCGCGATCGCTGCGGCGATGGTGAAAGGCAGGCAGAGCGACGCGTCGGTCAGCTTCGACGTCAACCCGTCGTCGCGGCAGATCTTCGAAGACATGACCAGGATGGGTGCCACGTTCGACTTGCTCGGCGCAGGCGCCCGATTGCACCAGACCGGCTGCATGGGCTGCATCGGCATGGGCCAGGCACCGGCCCAAGACACCAACAGCCTGCGGACCTTCCCGCGCAACTTCCCCGGCCGCAGTGGCACGCCGGACGACTCGGTCTTTCTCTGCTCCCCGGAGACAGCTGCTGCCAGCGCGTTGACCGGGGTCATCACCGACCCCCGCGCGTGGGCGGAGAAGTACGGCGTCGACTACCCGGTCCTCGACCTGCCGACCAGGCACAGCATCAACACCTCGATGCTGGTTCCACCGCTGCCGCCGGAGGAATCCGCGAAGATCGAGCTGGTCAAGACGCCGAACATCTCCACACTGCCCGACTTCGACGGGGTTCCGGACGCGATGCAGCTGCCGGTCGCGCTCAAGGTCGGCGACAACCTCTCGACCGATGAGATCTCCCCGGCCGGTGCGGCAGCCTTGCCCTTCCGCTCCAACATCCCGGAACTGGCGAAGTTCACCTTCCGGCCGGTGGACCCGACGTACTCCGAACGCGCGGCCTCCCTCGGCGACCACGTCGTGATCGGCGGGGACAACTACGGTCAGGGCTCGTCGCGAGAGCACGCGGTCATCACCCCGCGCTACCTCGGGTTGCGAGTCGTCGTGGCCAAGTCGTTCGCGCGTATCCACTGGCAGAACCTCGCCAACTTCGGCGTCCTGGCTCTGGAGTTCGCCGACCCGGCCGACTACGACACGCTCGGCCCCGGCGACACCCTCGAGTTGAACGGCGTGCACGAGAGCCTGCAGGGCGGGCGGGCGCTGCAGGCGCGGGTCGGCGACCGGACCGTCGAACTGCGCCATCGGTTGTCGCCCCGTCAGATCGACATGGTGCTCACCGGAGGCGTGATCCCGGTCCTGCGCCGCGAGCTCTAACCTGGAGCCACACGTTCTCGAGGGTTGCCCGCGCGGCGGTCGTGGTGATCGTCGTGGGCTCCACGGCCGGTTCCCGGCGGTCGTGATGATCGTCGTGGTCGAAAATGCCGCTATAACCCGCACATTCCCGCACGACGATCTTCACGACCCTGACACCCATGGCAAACTCGCTGGCTGAGCCCGGTCGTGGTGATCGTCGTGCGTCCGATGGCCGATTCCCCCCGGTCGTGATGACCGTCGTGCGTCTCACGGCCGGTTCCGGCGGTCGTGATGATCGTCGTGGTGGAAATTGCCGCTATAGCCCGCGCATTCGCGCACGACGATCTTCACGACCCCGACATCGGCTGCGACCCCGACATCGGCTGCCAACGCGCCATCTGCAGCAACCCGCGCCCACCTGCAGCAACCCGCGCCCACCGGCAGCAAGCCCCGCCCATCCCGCAGCGAGGGTACGGTTGTTGACGCGCGCCGCCGGTGGAGGCGGGTCACGTGCCGGGGTTGGATCCGCCGGCCATCCGCGCCATGGCCCGTGCCACGTCGCCGTACTCTTGCGCAGTGTTCCAGTCCTCGGGATTCGCGGCCAACGTCGCAGCCAAGCGGTCAGCGGGCACCCCGGAGATCGCGGCCCGATAGCCGTGGTGACGTGCGTACAGCGCGAGTGCGGGCAGCATGACGTACGCGTCGAGCATGGTGTGCCCGGGGTCGCGGGACCAGATGCTCAGTCCGAAGATCCGGAGCAGGTCGAGGCAGGCGAACGCCGCGGTGGTCAGGAAGACCATCAACAACCATGGCGCGTCGAACACCACGGCGACCGCAGCCAGCGCGGGAAGGCCGATGATCGGGAGCAGGAAGCCGCCCACCACCGCGTAGCGCATCCAGCGCACGCCGCCGACGTCGTAGAGCCGCTGGAATCGGCGTACCGCGCTTCGCCCACGGATCACGTGGATCACTCCGGCGCCGTCGACAGCGACCGAGCCGGTCTCGGTGCCGCGCAGCCGGAAGAAGAGCACCCGGGCCACCAGGTACACCGGTAGCCCACCGAGAATCATCAGCCATCCCCATGATTCGCGCCACAGCTGCACGAACAGCCACACCGAGCCCCCGATGAAGGTGACGGCGAGGAGTGCGAAGAATCCGATCTGTTCGCTACGGGAGGCGCCAGGCTCCCCTGACGCCTGCGCACTTGCGGCGCGCGGAAGCCTCGCGGCCGCCTCTCGCGCCGCCGCTACATCGTCGGCGTCATCGGCGTCGTGATGCTGTTCGCCGCCGCCAGCCATCTCGCCATGGTATACCGAGAACAGCGCACCCAACTCGGCAACGATCCGCGGGCCGTTGCCGAATCAGAGCGCCAGCTTCATGCCGTGATGGCTGGCGATGAACCCGAGGCGCTCGTAGAAGCGATGCGCGTCGGTGCGGGCGCGGTCCGTCGTGAGCTGCACCAATGCGCACCCACGCTCCCGAGCCTGATCGATGGCCCAGGTGATCATTTGCTCGCCCAGGCGTTCGCCCCGGCGATCCGAGCGCACCCGTACGCCTTCGATCTGACTACGCTGCGCACCGTGGCGGCTCAGGCCGGGGATGTAGGTGAGCTGCATGCACCCGACGATCTCGCCGTCGTCGTCAGCCACGATCAATTCATTACGCGGGTCCGCAGCGATGTCATCGAATGCGCGTTCGTAGACGTCGTCGACCACCGCCTGCTCACGTGTCCGGCCGAGTTCGTCGTCGGCGAGTAGGGCGATCACGGCTGGAAGGTCGGCCCGTACGGCCTCACGAAGCACCACGCCTTGAACCTATCCGAGCACCGCCATCGCTGCGGCACGGCCCGGGATGCCACTGACACCTCCGCCTCGGCGAGCCCCGGCACCGCACAGCAGGATCCGTGGCCAGCGCGTTTCGACGCCCCAGCGCCCCACGTCGGCAGCGGACTCGGCGAAGGGCCAGGACAGATCGCGGTGGAAGATGTGCCCTCCGGGTAGCCCGACGTCGTGCTCGAGGTCGACGGGCGTACATGCCTCGAGGCAGGGGCGCCCGTCGGCATCGTCGAGCAAGCAATCCTCGATCGGTTCGGCCAGAACGGAGTTCAACGAGTCGAGGGTGGCGCGCACGGCGGCTGTCCGGGCGGCGTCGTTGTCGGCGCGAAACAGCCGTGCCGGCATGTGCAGCCCGAACACGGTGAGGGTGTGCGCGCCGGATTCACGTAGCTCGGGCGAGAGGATCGACGGGTCGGTGAGCGTGTGGCAATAGATCTCGGCCGGCGGCAGCTGCGGGATCACGCCGCGAGCAGCGTGGTCGTAGGCAGCCTCCAGCTGGGTCAGCGACTCGTTGACGTGGAACGTTCCACTGAAGGCCGCCTGTGGCTCGATGTCCTCGCGCAGCTTGGGCAGGCGCGTCACGACCATGTTCAGTTTCAGCTGGGCACCTTCAGGCTGGTGTTCAGGCTCCGTCTCGCCGCCGACCAGCCGGTCCAGCGTGGCCGGTGCGCAGCCGGCGAGCACATGTCCGGCGCCGACGCGGTGCTCGCGGCCGTCGTCATCGACGTAGGTCACTTCACCCTCGGGGTCGATGGCGCGCACGTCAGCGCGCGTCACGATGCGTGCACCGGCTGTCTCGGCGGCCTCTCGCAGGCTGGTGGTGACCGTGGCCATGCCGCCCACCGGGACGTTCCACTCCCCCGTGCCGTTGCCGATCACGTGGTAGAGCAGACACCGGTTCTGCCGCAGGGATGGCTCGTCCACGGAGGCGAAGGTGCCGATCAGCGCGTCGGTGAGTACCACGCCGCGCACATCGTCGTCGGCGACATGGTCCCGGACCGTCTGCCCGATCGGCGTCTCGAACACCTGTTCCCACGCTGTCGTTCCCACGAGCGCGCGGACCTGCTCCCGCGACGGAAGCGGCTCGGTGAGCGTCGGGAACACCCTTCGCGCCACGTGCCCGAACAGCGCGTCGAGCCGTTCGAAGCCGGCGTGATCGGCATCGTCACCGGTGACGGAGCGAAACGACGAGCGTGTCGCTTCGCGGTCGCCGGTGTCGACGAGCAGCCCGGACTCTCCGAGCGGTGTATACGAGGCATAGCGACGTCGACGCAGGGTGATCGGCAAGTCGAGCTCGTTGATGATGCGCCGGGGAAACAGCGAGACGAGGTAGGAGTAGCGCGACAGGCGAGCATCCACCCCGGGGAACGGCCGCGCCGAAACGGCTGCCCCGCCGACGTGATCCAGGCGTTCGAGCACTAGTACTGTGCGACCGGCGCGGGCGAGATAGGCCGCGGCAGTCAGGCCGTTGTGGCCGGCGCCGACGATGACGGCGTCGTACCGGCCGCCGGTGTCCTGGGTGATCGCGCTCTCCTTCGACTCCAGCCCGCGGGTCACGACATCTGGCCCAGGGTAAGGCCGACGTGAAAGTCTCGGGCGGGGGCGCCCGAAAGATTCGGCGTGACGATGTCGAGAATCCGGCGCCGGCTTCGTCCCCGAGGCGCCGATGACATATCGCATCGCACGACAGCCAGGAGGAACCATCATGCGCCAGACCGAGATCACCGAAATCCTGAACCGCCCGATCAGCCAGGAACTGCTGGCTCGCGACGTGACTCGCCTGGCCTACGTCGCTGAAGACGGCACCCCCCGCAATGTTCCGATCGGGTTCACCTGGAACGGCTCGACAATCGTCATGAGCACCCCACCGAACGCGCAGAAGTTGGCGGCGCTGCGGGTGAACCCGGCCGTCGCGTTGACGATCGACACCGAGGTGCACCCGCCCAAGATCTTGCTGATTCGTGGCCAGGCGGAGCTGGACCCCGTCGACGGGATTCCGGACGAGTACTTCAAGACCGCCACCAGCTACCGGATGACGCCGGAGCAACGCGTGGAGTGGGAAGCCGCCGTGCGCGACCTGTACGTCGACGGCATGGTCCGTGTCGTCGTGACCCCCACGTGGGTGAAGCTGATCGACTTCGAGACGACGCTGCCCAAAGCGGTCGAGGAGCTCGTCGAGCGGCAGCAGGCGCGGGCGTGAGACCGACCTGAACAGTTCGCGGCCCGATGTCGAGAACCGGCGGGCAGCTTCGTCCCCGGCATGAACACGGCCACAATGGGCCGTACCGCACCGAGGAGTACACCATGGCCAAGTACCTTCTGCTCAAGCACTACCGTGGCGCGCCGGCAGCGACCAACGACGTGCCGATGGATCAGTGGACGCCCGACGAGGTCTCGGCCCACATGCAGTTCATGCAGGATTTCGCCGATCGGCTCCAGACCACCGGGGAATATGTCGACTCCCAGGCGCTCTCGCCCGAGGGCACGTTCGTCCGCTACGACGGAGAGGGTCGCCCGCCGGTCACCGACGGCCCGTTCGCCGAGACGAAAGACCTGATCGCCGGTTGGATGGTGATCGACGTCGAGTCCTACGAGCGTGCCCTGGAACTGGCCAGCGAGTTGTCCGCTGCTCCCGCCGCAGGTGGCAAGCCCCTCGGCGAGTGGCTCGAGCTGCGCCCGTTCATGAGCCAGCCCCCGACCATCACGGAGTGATCAGGTGGACGAGGCCCTGCTGCGCACCCTCACCCCCACCGTGATCGGGATCCTCGGCCGCCGCGGAGCCGACTTCGCGGCGGCCGAGGACGCCGTCCAGGAGGCACTGGTCGAAGCGGTGCGCGCGTGGCCGCAGGATCCGCCGCGTGACCCGAAGGGCTGGCTGGTCACCGTCGCCTGGCGCAAGTTCCTCGACGCTACGCGGGCGGAGACCTCTCGGCGGCACCGCGAGGAACGCGTCGAGGCCGAGCCCCCGCCCGGCGCGGGCGTAGCGGTCGACGACACGTTGCAGCTGTACTTCCTGTGCGCCCACCCGTCCCTGACGCCGGCCTCGGCGGTGGCCTTGACGCTGCGCGCCGTCGGCGGCTTGACCACCCGCCAGATCGCACAGGCCTACCTGGTGCCCGAGACGACGATGGCGCAACGGATCAGCCGGGCCAAACGCACCGTCACGGGTGTCCGCTTCACCGAGCCCGGTGACGTCGGCACCGTGGTGCGGGTGCTGTACCTCATCTTCAACGAGGGGTACTCCGGCGAAGTGGACCTCGCCGCCGAAGCCATCCGGCTGACGCGCCAACTGGCCCGCAAGACCCCGCACGAGGAGGTCGCGGGCCTGCTCGCGCTGATGCTCCTCCATCACGCGCGGCGCCCGGCCCGCATCCGCCCAGACGGGAGCCTCGTACCGCTGGCCGAGCAAGATCGCAGCAGGTGGGACACCCGCCTGATCGCCGAAGGCGTCGACATCCTGCAGGCCGCCCTCGCCAGCGACAACCTGGGCGAATTCCAGGCCCAAGCCGCGATCGCCGCGCTGCACGCTGATGCGCCCAGCGCCGACGAGACGGACTGGGTGCAGATCGTGGAGTGGTACGACGAGCTGGTACGTCTCACCGACAGCCCGGTGGCTCGCCTCAACCGGGCGGTGGCGGTCGGCGAGGCCGACGGTCCCCAAGCCGGGCTGGCCGCCCTGGCCGAGCTCGACCCCGCCCTGCCGCGCTACACCGCCGTCGCGGCCTACCTGCACGAGCGCTCCGGTGACCCGGAGACCGCGGCCCGGCTCTACGCCCACGCGGCCGATTCCGCGTCCAGCGTCGCTGAACGTGACCATCTCACCCGACAGGCTGCCCGGCTCAACACGCAGCTGCGCAGTTGAGTGGCGCTGGACTCGGCCTCGAGGGTGCCGGCCTGCCACGTCAGCCGGCCGGGACCGAGTCGGCCACGTCAGCGACCGGTGAGATGGTGTCGCGGCGCCCTTCGACATGAAGGTGCGGGATCCGTGACTCCAACATGCGCGGCAGCCACCACGCCTTCGCGCCGAGGATGCGCATGACGGCAGGTACGACGAGGCAGCGGATCACGACGGCATCCAGCAGGACCGCGACGGCCATCGTGAAGCCGGTCTGGGCGAGCATCCGATCGGGGAACAAGGCGAACGATCCGAACACCACCACCATGACCGCAGCGGCCGCGGTGATCACTCCGCCGGTGTGAGCGAGGCCTTCGCGGACCGCGCGCTGCGCGTCACCGGTCTTGATCCATTCCTCCCGCATCCGCGACAACAGGAAGACTTCGTAATCCATCGACAGGCCGAACACGATCGCGAAGATGAAGACCGGAACGAACGCCTCGATCGGGCCGGGGTCGCCCCAGAGCCAACCGTCCTGGTACACGAGGGTCATCGCGCCGAGGGCAGCGCCGATCGACAAGACGTTGAGCACCGCCGCCTTCACCGCGATCGCCACGGACCGGAACACGCTCATCAACAGCAACCCGGACAGTCCGACCACCACACTGACGAACAGCCAGAAGCGATTCGAGATCGCCTCGGCGTAGTCGACGTTCGCCGCGGTCGCGCCGCCCACGATGTGCGCTTCACCCAGGTCGGCGCGCAGGTCGGTGACCAGGTCCGCGGTGGCCTCGGTCTGAGGTCCCGTCGTCGGGTCGGCCTGGATCAAGTAGGTGTCGTCGGCGAGCGGAATCGGCGGGCTGACCCGGTCGGGCACGATGCCGGAGGTCTGCCTCAGCTGCGCCTGGGTGGCCTGTGCCTGTTCGCGGGTGCCTTCGGTGACGACGACGAGCGGACCGTTCGCGCCGGGTCCGATTTTCTCGCTGATCAGGTCATACGCCGCTCGCGTCGTCGTGCCTTCGGCGTCGTTGCGGGCATCGTTGAATCCGAGGTGCATGTCCAGTGCCGGAGCGGCCAGCACACCGAGTCCGATCACCGAGGCGACCAGCGCCGGCCAGGGCGCCCGCTGCACCAGCCCGGCCCACCTGCGCCAGCGCTGGCCCGGCTGGCGCCCGGTTCTCGCCGCGCGGGCGCGCACTCGCTTCTCGATCCGCGGTCCGAAGAGGGTGAGGAGCGACGGCAGCAGGGTCAGCGAGGCGACCATGGTCACCAACACGGTGAGAGCCACGGCCGTCACCGTGCCCTGGAAGGCGGCGATGCCGAGCGTGAACAAACCGGCCAGGGCGATGATCACGCTGGCGGCGGCGAACAGCACCGAACGTCCGGCCGTGTCGAGCGCGATCGTCGTGGCCGTGACCCGGTCGGCTCCCCGAAGCAATTCGCTGCGGTAGCGGCTGAACACGAGCAGCGCGTAGTCGATACCGACACCGAGCCCGAGCAACACCAGCAACGCCGTGGTGTAGTCAGGGATGGCGATCAACCGCGACAGTAGGGCGACCAGTCCGACGGTGGTTCCGACAGCGAACAGCGCGGTGATCAATGGAAGGCTCGCCGCGAGGAACGAGCCGAACATGAAGATCAGGATCACCAGCGCCGCCAGCAGCCCCGCTGCTTCGGCCCCCATTCCGTCGCTCTGCTGGATCTGCCGGATGCCCCGGCCCGCGACTTCGACCTGCACGTCGTTGGTGGCATGCGCTTCGGCGATCTCGACGATGTCGGCGTAGGTCTCGCCCGGAGCACCGGCCGGTGTGCCTGCGAGCCCTACGTCGACCAGCGCGAGTGTGCCGTCGGGCGATACCGAGCCGTCCCGAGCATCCGGTCCGGTGACCGAGTCGACATGATCGAGGGCACTCAGCTCCCCGGTCAGCGCCTCGAGGTCGACTTCGGCGTTCCAACCCCGCTCGTCGTGCAGCACCACGGTGGCGCGGTCGCCGGTGAGCCCGGGTGCGTGCTGGTCGAGCAGGTCGGCCAGTTCCTGTGACTGGGTGCCCGGCAGGCCGACGTCGCTGCCGTTGGCGTAGTCGTCGCCGATGGCTTGCGCCGCTACGGACACCCCGACCAAGACGACGGCCCAGGCCAGCAGCGCCGCCCAGTGATGCCGCTGGGCGAATCCGGCCAGTCGTGCCATCCGGCTCGGCTGGCTCGGCGTGCCTCCCGGCTCGCTGGGAGGACCTGACCGGGGCGCATCGGCTCGGCTCCGGCCCGGGCCGGATGTGGACACGTGGGACATGGAACCCTCCGTCGTTGGAATGACGGATCGATCCTCACCTCGGGCTGGCTGGGTCCGCGTCAGCCAGCCGACGCGCGATCCTACGTCGTCGTACGTAGTTCGCCGTGGCTGAAGCACACCTTTCGGCGTAGAAGGTCACACCGTGTGCAGGATCCGCTGGCGGCCGGATCCTTCTAGGATCAGCGGCATGTCTCTGGCCACGTCGTCTCGCCTGCGCGCCTTCGCACAGGACGTGGCACTCGCGCTGTTCGTCGCCGTGATGCAAGTCCAGGCCGTCATTGCCCGCGTGAACTTCGAACCGGACGGGCGCCCGCTGAGCGACTTCGGCGGGCTGGGCCTGATCCTGCTCGTCGCGCCCGCCTTGGCCTTGGCCCTACGCCGGCGCTGGCCGGTACCGGTGTTCGTCGTTGCTGCGGTGGCCAGCATCGTTTACTACACGCTCGACTTCCCTGACGGCCCGGGTTGGCTCGCGCTGTTCGTCGCGCTGTACACCGTGACCGCCTACGGTGACGGCCGCCGTTCCATCCACATCGCCGGTCTGGGCATAGTGGTGTTGACCGTGGTGTGGCTGATCGCCGCGCGTGGCATCGAGCCGCAAGCCGCCATCGGCTGGGTCTTCTTCCGCATCGGCGCGGCGGTGATGTCCGCAGCCCTCGGCGAGTCCGCTCGAACCCGGCGGGTCATCGCGGCCGAAGCCACCGAGCGGGCCGAGCGGGCCGAACGCGCCCGCGAAGAAGAAGCGCGTGCCCGCGTCGACGCCGAACGGCTCCGGATCGCCCGCGAGGTCCACGACACCGTCGCGCATGCGGTCGCCATCATCAACGTCCAGGCAGGCGTCACCGCACACGTCATCGACGAGCGGCCCGAGCACGCCCGCCAGGCGTTGACGCTCATCGAAGACACCAGCGCCCAAGCGCTGCATGAGATGCGTACCATCCTCGGCGTCTTGCGCGACCCCGACAACGGCCGGACTCCGCACCCCGGCTTGGACCAGATCGACGACCTCAGGGCCCAAGCTCGCACAGCCGGGTTGGACATCGACATCGACGTCACCTCGCCGCTGTCGCTACCCAGCGCCGTGGACAGCGCGGCATACCGGATCGTGCAGGAGTCGATCACCAACGTGATCCGCCATGCCGGGCCCACGCGCGTCTCGGTCTCGGTGACACAGCACGGCGACGACGTGGAGGTTCGCGTGATCGACGAGGGGCCCCGCGGCCGCGACGGCGGCTCGGCTGGTCCTGCCGAGGTACCGGCAGCAGGACGTGGGATCCTGGGCATGCGTGAGCGCTGTCGGCTCCTCGGCGGCGATCTGGCCGCGGGCTTCCGCTCCGACGGCGGATTCGAGGTCACGGCGCGGCTGCCGCTGGCCCCAGGTGGAGTCGTGCGCTGATGGATACCTCCGGAACCGGCCCGATCAAGGTGCTCCTCGCCGACGACGAACGCCTGGTGCGCTCCGGGTTCTCTGTGCTGCTCGACGTCCAGGACGACATCGACGTCGTGGGCGAAGCGGCCACCGGCGCCGCAGCAGTGGAACAGGCCCGCGAGAGACGTCCCGACGTCGTCCTCATGGACATCCGGATGCCGCACATGGACGGCATCGAAGCCACCAGGGCGATCATCAACACCCGCGGACTCGAGGATGTCCGCGTTCTCATCCTGACCACCTACGAAACCGACGAGTATGTTTTCGAAGCCCTGCAAGCCGGTGCCAGCGGTTTCCTCCTCAAGGACGCAGGGCCAGCTGAGCTGCTCCACGCGATCCGGGTCGTCGCCGCCGGAGACGCGCTGCTCGCTCCTCGCATCACCCGGCGGCTCATCGCCCAGTTCACCGCCACCCGAACCGTCAGCCAGACCGGAGCGGACCGGCTGGCCGTGCTGACCCAGCGTGAGCGCGAAGTCCTGACCTTCGTCGGGCAGGGCAAGAACAACGATCAGATCGGCAGCGAACTCTTCCTCAGCCCAGCCACCGTGCGTACCCACGTCAGCCACGCGATGGGCAAGCTGGGAGCCCGCGACCGGGCGCAGCTGGTCGTCATCGCCTACCAGACCGGATTGGTCCATCCCGGAGCGTGAAGAATTCCCGGTCGGCCTGACAACGCATCGCTGACTCGTTGCGTCTTGACCATGACAGGGTCACACGTTCTCGACAGGGGCCGGAGTTGATGGGGTTGCGTACTCGGCGCACGCGCGCGACGAGGAATTCGCCGCCTACGTGAACGCACGGCGGCCGTACCTGCGCCGCGCGGCGTACCTGGTGTGCGGCGATTGGCACAGCGCGGAAGACTTGGTGCAAACGGCGCTGGTCAAGCTGTACACCGCCTGGCCACGTATCCACACCGAGGGGCCGAGGACGCCTACGTACGCCGCATCATCGTCCGGTCTCATCTGGACGAGAAGCGGCGTCCGTGGCGCCGGGAGAAGCCCGGACTCGACGGCGTCGACGAGCCGGTGCCCGAAACGTTGTCGTGGGAGGACAACGACGCCCTCCTTGCGGCGTTGCAGACATTGCCGTACCGACAGCGCGCCACCTTGGTGCTGCGCTACTGGTGCGCGTTGTCCGTGGAGGAGACAGCCAATGACCTCGGCTGCTCGGTGGGGACCGTGAAGAGCCAGACCGCCCGGGCCATCACCCGCCTGCGCGCGGCCCTGTCACCTGAGGACGTGACGAGTGAGAGGCGAGGGTCATGAACGACGACGACATCAAGCGCATGTTCGAACGGCTCGATCTGGGACCGGAGCCGCCCATGGCCATGATCGATGACGACCTGCACCGAGGACACCGACGACTGCGGACTCGGCGGCCGGCCGGCTGGACGGCCGGCGCGGCCGGTACAGCTGTCCTGGCCACCGGCGTCGCCGTCGCCTTGCCCGGCGGGCCCGGCCCGGAGCAGGAGCTGGGCTACGCCGGCGGCGTCCCGGCGGAAGCGAGCACATCGGCACCGGTGCCCACGCCCACACCGACGGGCACCGCGACACCGAGCTCCCCACCCGATGACCGCGACGGTATTCCGTCCCCGAACACTCGGCAGCTGTTGCTCGACACCGCGGCGGAACACTTCGACCCCGACCGGTCCCACCTACCTGACGAGACGTCGAATGGCGGTACTGGTGGCGCCGGGGATGGCTTGCGGGTGAGCACGAAGCTGGACTGGGTCGTGCCCGGCGAGGACGGCCTGGGCATGGTCGAGGTGGCGGTGACGACGCCGGACTACGTCTCCGAGGAGTTCGCCCTGGAGGACTTCGCCATCCATCTCGGCTGCGAGCTCGGCACCCCTGCCTGTGCCGAACGAGCGATTCCGGGGACGGACGAGACCGCTTGGGTGTCGGATGGCTCCGACGCTGACCACGTGCTCACCGTCATGCACGAGCGCGCCGACGGGTCCTTGGTCGGGGTCCGGGTGAGCACGTTGTTCGGCAACAACAGCCTGGTGCCGGTGTCGTCGGTTGACATCGATCTCGACCAGGCCTTCGACTTCGTCACCGACCCGGACCTCGAAGTCGACCCGCAGGAGGCGAAATACGAGCCGTCCAGAGTGACGGCAACAGCCGGGCACGACTGACCGGTTGCCCGGCCTGGGCGGTCGAGCGCTAGCAACAGCAGGCGCTGCCGGGGCTCAGTCGAGCCACTCGCCGCCGAGAGAATTCGCCGCCCAGGCCGGGTCGCCCAGTTGAGTACCGCCGGGACCGATCTGCACGATGTGGTCGCCGTCGCGCTCGATCGGGCGCACCAGCCAGCTGTGATTTTGCGCGTTCCAGGTCAACACATACTCCGTGTCCCGGCGCAACATCGGTGTGTCCTCCCGTTCTCTCGCTGCGGCCATGCCGCGACGAACAGTGGCAGTTGAAGCCCGCCCCAGGGTTTCGATGCCTACCGGAAGATCATGTCCCTAATGCACGTGCATCGCAACGCGAACGCCGTCCGTTTCGGGTGATATGGCTGCTTGTCCGAGCCCGCGAAGACCAAGGCCGAGAAAATGTGTCCGTTCGGCCGCTGGAACTCGGCCGAACGGACGAGGGCGCGACGCGCGGGCGACGTCAAAGCCCTGCGGCGTCGCGGGGTCCGCTCATCGCCGCCATCGCCCGCCGGCCCGCGTGGGTAGCCGAACTCGCCGGCAAAATCCGATTGTCGACGCGGCAGCGCACAACGTAATTTGTCTTCATCGGGACGGAGCAGGCAGGCCTCATTGTTGTCGCTGAGTGTCCGTGGCCGTGCTCACATCACGTACACCCGAGGAGCTCAGTTCATGAAGTCGACTCCCGACCTCGCGGTCGAGGCAACGGGCCTGATCAAACATTTCGGCTCGACCCGTGCCGTGGACGGCATCGACCTCGCCGTCCCGGCCGGCACCGTTTACGGCGTCCTCGGGCCGAACGGCGCCGGTAAGACGACCGCAGTGCGGATCCTGACGACCCTGCAGCAACCCGACGGCGGGACAGCTACGGTCCTCGGCCACGACATCCAGCGTGAGCCCGACACCGTACGTAGCCTGGTCAGCCTCACCGGCCAGTTCGCGTCGGTCGACGAGGACCTGACCGGCACCGAGAACCTCGTGCTGTTGGGTCGGCTACTGGGATACTCCAGGTCCCAGGCTCGTCGACGGGCCGACGACCTGCTCACCGCGTTCGGGCTGGCCGACGCAGCAGACCGGCAGGTCAAGAAATACTCCGGTGGCATGCGGCGGCGCATCGACATCGCCGCGAGCATCGTCGTCACCCCTGAGGTCCTGTTCCTCGACGAACCCACCACCGGCCTCGATCCGCGCAGCCGCAACCAGGTGTGGGACATCATCCGCGTGCTCGTGTCCGGCGGAACGACGGTGTTGCTCACCACCCAGTACCTGGACGAGGCCGATCAACTGGCCGACCGGATCGCGGTGATCGACCACGGCAAGGTCATCGCCGAAGGCACCAGCGGTGAGCTCAAGGCATCAGTCGGGGCCGGTGCCGTCCACGTACGCCTGCGAGATCCGGTCAAGCGGCCCGACGCCGAACGACACCTGACCAAGGCGCTCGGCGTGCCGGTCCTTCTCGAGCACGATCCGGTGGCCTTGTCCGCCCGGGTCGAGGATTCCGACCTGGTCGCGCGCGCCATCTCCGGGCTCATCGCCGCCGGCATCGAGGTGGCGGAGTTCTCCTTGGGCCAGCCCAGCCTCGACGAGGTCTTCCTGGCTCTGACCGGCCGGCCGGCCGAAGAGGCAACCGAAGACGCACCCGGCGAGGAGACCGCGGCATGAGTACGCATCAGCCGACCGCAGCAAAGAACGGCGTCGCCACCGCGGTGGACGAGAACCTGATCGCGACGTTGACCGCCGGATCACGCCCGCCGCGCCCGTCCGGTGTGACGACGGCGCTCACGTTCGGCTGGCGGGCCATGCTCAAGATCAAGCATGTGCCGGAGCAGCTGTTCGACGTGACCCTCACGCCGATCATCTTCACGCTGATGTTCACCTACCTGTTCGGCGGTGCGCTGGCCGGGTCGGTGGAAAGCTACCTGCAGTTCCTGCTCCCGGGCATCCTCGTGCAGACGGTCATCTTGACCACCGTTTACACCGGGTTCACCCTCAACACCGACATCTCCAAGGGCGTCTTCGACCGGTTCCGGTCCCTGCCGATCTGGCGTCCTTCTCCCCTGGTGGGCGCCCTGCTCGGCGACGCCGTGCGCTACGCGGTGGCTTCGACCGTCGTCGTCGTGCTCGGGCTCGTGCTGGGCTTCCGCCCCGACGGAGGCGTCATCGGCGTCGTCGGTGCCGTGGTGATCCTGCTGGTCTTCGCTTCCGGGATCGGCTGGATCTTCACCACTCTCGGACTGATCCTGCGTACCCCGAACGCCGTCATGGGCGTAGGCATGATGATCATCATGCCGTTCACGTTCGCCAGCAACATCTTCGTCGACCCATCGACGATGCCGTCCTGGCTGCAGAGTTTCGTCGACGTCAATCCGATCACGCACCTGGTCACCGCCGAGCGTGGACTGATGGCGGGAACAGCCAGCGCTGGTGACATCGGCTGGGTTCTGCTCGCCGCGGCGGCCCTGACGGCGGTCTTCGGGCCGCTGACGATGTATCTCTACCGTCGCCGCTGAGGTCGCGTTCCCCGCCTGGGATGCTTGGGCGGATGAAACGGACCTGGTTGTCAGTGACGGTGGAACTGCTCGGGGGACGCGGCGACGAGCTGTGGCCGTGGCCCGGTCGAATCTTCGCGGTCGGGCCCTCGCACACCTTCGCCGACCTCGCGAGCGCCATCAACGACGCCTTCGCTCGTTGGGACCGGGCGCACCTGTCCGTATTCACCCTTGTCGACAGCCGGGTGATCACCGACGACGCCACGGGAGTTGAGCTGGCCGCATCTGATGGGGGTCCGATCCTGGCGCCGCTGGACATCGAATCGACCAAGGTTGACGACATCGTGGGGCCGGGTGCGGAGTTCCAGTTCACATTCGACCTCGGTGACGACTGGACGCACCGGTGCGTCGTCGCTGAGGAGAAGATCGACCCGGTGGAGGTCCTGGGCATACGCCCAAAGGTGCCGTTGCCGTACTGGGGATGGGGCACCATCCCGGACCAGTATGGGCGCCGATGGCTGGCCGATGACGGGCAGAGCCGGCCTCCACGAAGACCGAGCCGGCCACACCCGATGCTGCTGCACGCCTGGCCTCCCCAAGATCACGTGCCCGCTCTGGACCTGTCCGAGCTGCGTCAAGCCATCGCGGGTGACGATTCGGCTCGCTTCCTTGCAGTGGTGACAGGCCGCGATGTCGACAATGCGCTGCAGCAGGTCGGGGCCGGTGTACCGATGGCGTTGCAACAGCAACCGGAGCAGGCCCAGTCGGTGGCGCTGTCGGTCATCAATCGATTGACAATGCGCGGTGGTGCGGGTGACCAGGTGCTCGCGGAGGACCTGATCGCCCAGCTTCGACGCGAGCCGCTGAAACGGAAGGCTCTTCCGGTCGATCTCGAGATGCTCAGCAACACGATGGAGGGCGACGCGAGTCTGTCGACCGGTGGCTACCTGGACCTGCGCACGGGTGATGTGTTCGACGACAGCGCCACCGATCCGATGATGGTCGGCGAGGATGTCGCCATCGACGTCGAGGACGAGCCCGACAGGTGGCTGTGGATCGAGCGCACCGGCTCCCGCGCCGGCTGGCAGGACATGGCCGACTTCGCCCGGAGGCAGCGCGACACGGCTCTGCGTGAACGGCTGGAGCGGGCGATCGACGGCGCGGGCGCCTTCCGCCGATTTCGTGATCTCCTCCATGCGGAGGATCTCGCTGATCAGTGGCGCGCCTTCGCCGCCGACCGCGCGTTGGGCCGGACCCGTGAGTTTCTCGCCGATCGGGGCATCAGCGTGAGCTGACTGTGCGGTGAAGAAGGCTGACCGGCCACACCGAATAGGTAGTCCCTTCATGCCACCGGAGCGGCCACCTCTCCCCCGCTCGTCAGGTCGTCGCTGACTACGCCGTCGGTGTCGGAGTCGGCGAACTGCGTCCGGTACAGCTCGGCGTAGCGTCCGCCAACAGTCAGCAGCTCGGCATGCGTGCCTTGCTCGACCACGTGACCGCGCTCGATGACCAGAATCTGGTCGGCCGCCCGGATCGTGGACAGGCGGTGTGCGATCACCACAGCGGTGCGCCCGACGAGCGCCTCGCTCAGCGCAGCCTGCACTGCCGCCTCCGATGTGGAGTCGAGGTGTGCCGTTGCTTCGTCGAGGATGACGACTTGCGGCTGCGCCAGGAGCAGCCGGGCGATCGTGAGGCGCTGGCGCTCGCCGCCGGAGAGCCGATACCCACGCTCGCCCACGACCGTGTCGAGCCCGTCCGGAAGATCGGCCACCAGGTCGTCGAGCCGGGCGCGGCGCAACGCGTCCCAGATGTCGGCGTCGCTGGCGTCGGCCCGCGCGAGCTGGAGGTTGGCGCGCACGCTCTCATGGAACAAATGACCGTCTTGAGTGACGAAGCCCAGCGTGGAGCGAACCGACGTAGTGGTCAGGTCGCGGACGTCGACACCTGACAGGCGCACGGCGCCGGAATCGACGTCGTACAGCCGCGGGATCAGTTGCGCGATGGTCGATTTTCCGGCCCCCGATGAGCCGACGAGGGCCACCATCTGGCCGGGTTCGACGCGGAATGAGACGTCGTGCAGAACCTGCTCGCCACCGCGTACGTCGAGCTGCGCGACCTCCTCCAGCGAGGCCAGCGATACCTTGTCCGCCGTCGGATAGCTGAAGCTGACGCCGTCGAACTCGACCGACACCGGACCCCCGGGGACGGCGCGAGCACCCGGCTTCTCCTGGATGAGCGGCTGCAGATCGAGCACCTCGAAGACCCGGGCGAAGCTGACCAGGGCGCTCATGACCTCCACTCGTGCGCTGGCCAGTGCCGTCAGCGGGGCGTACAACCGGGTGAGCAACAAGGCCAGCGAGACAACAGCGCCGGCGTCGAGTTGGCCGCGTAACGCGTAGAAGCCGCCCAGGCCGTAGACCAACGCCAACGCCAACGCACCCACGAGCGTCAAGGCCGTGACGAACACGAACTGGACCATCGCGGTGCGCAGGCCGATGTCGCGCACCCGCCGCGCTCGCCCGGCGAAGGCATCTGACTCCCGCTCGGGCTGGCTGAACAGCTTCACCAGCGTGGCGCCAGGCGCTGAGAACCGCTCGGTCATCTGGTTGCCCATCGTGGCGTTGTGGTTGGCCGCTTCGCGTTCGAGCTGGGCCAGCCGAGAGCCCATGCGCCTGGCCGGAATCACGAACATCGGCAACAGGACCAGCGTGATGACCGTGATCTGCCACGAGATGGTGATCATGACGCCGAGCGCGAGAGCCAGCATGACGACGTTGCTCACCACGCCGGACAGCAGGTCGCTGAACGCACGCTGCGCGCCGATGACGTCGTTGTTGAGGCGGCTGACCAGGGCCCCGGTACGCGTGCGGGTGAAGAACGCCACCGGCATCCGCTGGACATGGTCGAACACCGCAGTTCGTAGGTCGAGGATCAGGCCCTCGCCGATGCTGGCCGACAGCCACCGCTGCACCAGCCCGACACCTGCCTCGGCCAGCGCGATGGCCGCGATCAGCGCCGCGAGGCCGA
Organism: Actinomycetes bacterium; assembly: GCA_021793295.1. Classification (GTDB taxonomy): domain Bacteria; phylum Actinomycetota; class Actinomycetes; order Jiangellales; family Jiangellaceae; genus Haloactinopolyspora. The sequence continues at coordinate 22,489 of JAJYTA010000011.1, read as the reverse complement.
TCACGGTGCGCTCAGAACCGTCTCCGGAGATCTCGTCGACCACCCGTCCGGCCAAGACCGGCGTGGCCACGGCAAGCACCGCCGTGATGACGCTGAGCACCAGGAACACCGTCAGTCGGCGCCGGTGCGGACGGGCGAATCCCATGATGCGCCGCAGCGTGGCCTTGGAGAACGGCCGTTTGTCCTCCTGCGCGTGCATCGCGTTGTACAGCGACGTCCACGCCGTGACCTCCATGCTCATCGGTTGCCTCCGTGGGTAGCTGCGCCCGCCGGAGCAGGTGCGAGATCGTCCTTCCGGGCCGTGGACGCCGGGCCAGACCGCACCGTGCGCAGCAGCACAGCGGCCAAGACCGACCCGCCGACGACGAGAACCGCGCTGATGCCCGCCGTCACGCGCAGCCCGTCGGCGAAGGCCGCCTGTGCGACATGCAACAGGTGCGCGCCGGGGCCTGGGGGCAACGTGGCCGCGACCTCACCTGCTCCGGCGAGCGTGTCGCGCGCCGCTGCTGCCGTGGCCGGCCGCAGCCCGGCTGTCACCTCATGGTCCATGCCCGCACGGTAGACGGCGGTACCGACACTGCCGAGGATCGCCAGCCCCAGGGCGCCGCCGAATTCGTTGCTCGTCTCGGACACCGCCGATGCCGCACCGGCCCGTGCGGCCGGTGCCGAGCTGATGACCAGGTCCGTTCCCAGCGCCGCCGCCGGTGCGAATCCGCCGCCCATGAGCACCGTGCCGGCGATGAGTGCGGCGAAGCCGTCGCTACTGGTGACTTGTGTCATGAGGATGATTCCGACGGCAGCTGTGCCCATGCCGGTCGCGATGACGAACGCCGGCCGCACCCGACGGGTCAACGCCGGCGCGGCCAGCATGCCGACCATCATGCCGCCGGTCATCGGCAACACCCACAAGCCCGCGCCGAGCGGCGACAGCCCGTGCACGAGCTGCAGATACTGCATGACGAACAGGTTGAGTCCCATCATCGCGAACGTCGCGATCGTCATGACGCCGAGCGACGCCCCGAACGCGCGAATGCGGAACAGCGCGACGTCGATCAGCGGATCATCGAGAACGCCTTGGCGGCGAACGAACCACACCCCCACGGCGGTCCCGAGCGCCACCGCGGTGATCGACACGATCCCCACCCCGTGCTCGGCAGCGCGTTTGACGCCGTAGATCACCGGCAGAACCGAGGCGAGCAGCAAGAACGCACTCGCCAGGTCGAGCCGGCCGGCAGCAGGATCGCGGTACTCCGGCAGCAAGAAGGGCCCAGCGACGACGAGCAGCAGCATGACCGGCACACCGACCAGGAACACCGAGCCCCACCAGAAGCTCTCCAGGAGCGCACCGCCGACCAGCGGTCCGGCCGAGCCGCCGACCATGAAGCTCATCATCCACACCGAGATGGCCGTGGTGCGCTGCCGCGGATCGTCGAACATGGTGCGGATCAGCGAGAGTGTCGAGGGCATGAGGGTGGCGCCGGCGACGCCCATCACTGCGCGTGCGGCGATCAGCATCTCCGGACTGGTGGAGTAGGCGGCCAGCACCGACGCCGCTGCGAACCCGGTGGCCCCGATGAGCAGGAGCTTGCGCCGGCCGATCCGGTCACCGAGCGAGCCCATCGTGATGAGGAAACCGGCGATGAGGAAACCGTAGATGTCGGTGATCCACAACAACTGCGAGCTCGTCGGTCCGAGGTCGGCACTGAGGTGTGGCACCGCGAGATGCAGCACCGTCAGGTCCATGACGACGAGGAGGGCCGGAAGGCTCAGGACGGCGAGGGCGAGCCATTCCTTGCGCCCCGCTCGCGAAGGCGGTCGCAGAACCGCATCCGTAGGCATCTGTCGTCCTCTCAGGGTCGGAGCGAGCGCCGTCGGTGTGACGGCGCTTGGATCAACCCTGAGACCTCAACCAATATTGAGGTCAACTCGGCGTGGCGCACTTCACCGCTGCCCCCGCCGACCGGCGCGAGTGTGCCTGGCACGCTGAAGCGTTCCCCGAAAGGGGCAAAACGGGCATGATCGGTCACTTTCAGGGTGCCACGCGGTCACTTTCGGCGTGCCAGGTCGGAGATCGACCCCGGACTACGACGTCGGCTTCACCCGGGAACGGGTTCCGTGAAGAGTTCGGGCTGGCCCGCCGCAACCGGCACTGAGGCCGCACGCGGTGCGCGACCGGACACCACTAGGCGTCCTGTCGCGCCACCATGCGTGCACGCCTGGTGAACCAGGGAATTGCCAAGTGAACATGATCATTCACACGGCGGCAGCGGGTTACTTGAGCACGCCTGCGGTGAGGCCGGCTTGCACTTGCCGCTGGAACAGCAGGTAGACGATCAGCACCGGCAGCAGGGCGATGACCAGGCCCGCGAACAGTGCCGTGTAGTCGGCGCGGAAGCCGGTGTTGGCCGCGAGTGTTCCGAGTCCTTGAGCCAGCACCCGTTTGTCGCCGTCCTGCATGATCACCAGCGGCAGAACGTACTGGTTCCAGTGGCCGAGGAAATTGAACAGGGCCAGGCTGATGATGCCGGGTTTGGCCATCGGCAGCATGATCCGGAAGAACAGCGAGAAGTGCGAGCAGCCGTCCATGATGCCGGCCTCGGCGACGGAGTTCGGCAGGGTGCGGAAGAACGCCGTCAGGAAGAACACGGTGAACGGCATCGAGAAGGCCACGTACACCAGGGCCAGACTCAGGTAGCTGTTCAGCCCGAGCAGGCCGCCGATGAGGGGGATGTTGCCGGTGTTGCGTACGACGAAGAACATCGGGACCAGCGCCAGGAACACCGGCAACATCAGGCCGCCGACGAAGATGAAATACACCAGGCGATTGCCCGGGAAGTCGTAGCGCGCCAGCACGTAGGCGCCCATCGCGCCGAACAGCATCGTCAACGTCAGCGACATCGACACGACGATGACGCTGTTGATGAAGTACTGCCCGATGTTGGCTGCGTTCCAGGCACGGGCGAAGTTCGTCCACTCGATGCCCGAGGGCAGCCCGGTGGGGTTGGTGCGGAACTCGCCGTTGGTCTTGAACGACGAGAGGATCGCCCAGAGCAGCGGCAGCGTGGTGATCAACGCCCAGAACAGCAGGAAACCGCCGTTGAGCAGTCCGATCGCCTTGCCGCCGATGCCGACGCCCGGCTCGCGGACCCGGTGATTGCGGGGAGCTTCGGAGGAGGGCTCGCGGGTTTCGGCTTGCGTCGTCGTCATGCCAATTCCACCCTCTCCCGGCGCAGCACGCGCATGAACAGCACGACGATGGTCATGGTCAGCAGCAACAACAACACTCCGATAGCCGCGGCGTAACCGAAGTCGTACTCGGCGAAGGCCGCGCGGTAGATCGCCACTCCCAGCACGTCGCCGGCGCCCTGCACACCGCCGTTGACACCGAGCATGATGTGCACGAACGCGAAGCCGTCCATCGCCTGGATGGCCATGTAGACCCAACCGACCTGCACGGTGTCCCACACCAGCGGCAGCGTCACCTTCCGGAACGTGGTGATGCGGCTGGACCCGTCCAGCAACGCCGCCTCGTAGATGTCACGTGGGATGGACTGCATCGCCGCGGAGAACAACACGACGTAGAAGCCGACGAACCCCCACGTCATCACCACGACGATGATCCAGACCAGGTACTTCGGCTCACCGATCCACAACTGGGTCAGCCTGCCGAGCCCGACCGCCTCGAGCAGATTGTTCAGGATGCCGCCGGCATTCGACGGCGCGAACACGTAGGCGAACACGATGGCCGTGATCGCATGCGGCAGAACCTGCGGGAAGAAGTAGACGACCTTGTAGACCGACGATCCCCGCACACCGGTGACGGCCTGGCCGCTCCGCCGGCCGCCGACGTTGAGCATCGAGGCGAAGAACAGCCCGAGGAACAGCGTCAGGACGGGAACGACGACCAGCAGGATCAGATTGTTGCGTAATGCGGTCCGTAACTGGTCGTCGTTCCACATCTCGACGTAGTTGTCGAACCCGATGAACGTCTGGGTGGCCGACAGGCCGCTCCACCGGGTCAACGAGATGTAGATCGCTTGCACATACGGCGACAGCATGTACAGCGCATAGATCCCAACCGGCGGTAACAGGAAAGCCAGGATGAATGGATACTTGCCGTGCCGTAGTGCCGTCATGTCCTCATGCCTCGCGAGTCTGCTTCACGACGGAGTCGTCCTCGCGGATCTCCTTGGCGACCGCTTCACACTGCTGAACCCACTCGTCCACGGTGATGTCCGCGCGCAGCAGCGCCCCGGTGGCCTGGTCGATGCCGGGGTTCTCCATGGTCGGGTACCACGTGGGGTACAGCCAGTTGATGACGTTCTCGCCGGCGGCGTTCAGCGCCTCCTGCGCCGACGCCAGCCCCGGGGCGGAGATCTCGACCTCCTCGTTCGCCGCAGCCACCGACGTCAGGCTGGTCACGGTCTCGGAGAACCCGCGAGCCCCTTCGACGGAGAGCATGGCGCGCATGTACTCCATCGCGGCCCGGGGGTTCTTGGCGTCGGCCGGGACGATGTACGGCTCACCCGCTGTGGCGCGGACGGTCTCCAACGGCATGACCGCATCCTCGGACAGCAGCGGCTCGGGCATCATCGCCAACTCGAACGTCTCGTCCTCGGCGATCGCGTCGGCTTCCTCGTTCTCCAGCCATGACCCGGACGGGCAGAACACCGCCTCGCCGCGTGCCCACAGCCCCTGAGCGTCCCGGAACTCCATACCCTCGACGCCGGGCAGGAAGTAGTCGTTCTCCTTCAGACTGCGCAGCGCTGCCGCGGACTCGCGGATCGCCTCGTGGCCCCACGCGCCCTCTTCGAGGTTGTCCACTGGCACCAGGATCTCCGGACCGGCGAGCTTGGCCGCCATGGTCAGCAACGGCCAGTTCATGTAGCGCGGCGCAGTGACGCCCTGGTACACCCATGGCGCGATCCCGGCGGACTTGATCTCGGCACAGAGATCCATCATCTCCTGCCACGTGGTCGGCACGGTCCAGCCGTTCTCGTCCAGCAGCGTCTTGTTGTACCAGAGCCCGAACACGGTGAAGGCGTAGTTCAGCACGTACGGCGTACCGTCGCGGCTGCCCATCTCGATGGTGCCCGGGATCAGGGTGTCGCGCACCGGGACCTCGGGGTCGTCCCAGCTGGGCGCGTCGAACAGGTCGCTGAGGTCGTAGAGCTGGCCGTCGGTGATCAGCTGGGCGCCGTCCATCTGGCCGTCGCCGGAGTTGTTGACGAAGTCCGGCGGGTCGCCCGCGACGAACCGCGCCTGCAGCTCACCGCCGATGTCGACCGCGGCGTTGTGGTTGATCTCGACGTCCGGCCACTTCTCGCTGAAGATCGGCTGGTGAACGTCGGTGGCGTACTCGTCACCGAATCCGCCGTCGAAGATGTAGATCTCCAACGGCTCGTCCTCCGGGATCCCCAGCGGGTTGTCGTCGGAGACGTCGCCCTGCGGTTCCGGCTCGGAGTCGTCTTCGTCGTCACCGCCGCCGGAGGTGGCGCAGGAGGCGAGGAAGGCCCCGCCGGGGCCTACCGCGACGCCGGTGATCGCCATGCGCTGCAGGAAGGTCCGGCGGGTGGAGGACATCCCCGATGTGGTGCGTTCGATGCTGCTGGACATCTGACGTTCCCTTCGTCCTGAAAAGCTTGTGGATGACTCGTGGCCGGTCGAGAACCGCCTCAACCACCTGGCCGGATTCGACCTGCGTAGCGCTGCAGCAGGTCATCGTTGTGGGCGTCTCCCCCGGGGACGTTCGCCGAGAGGTAGACCGGAGGCTTCTGGCCGGACGCGATGATCCGGTTCAGCACCTCCGCCGTGATCATCTGAGCGAGCAACGCCGCGGTGATGGACGACACCGCGCACGCCGCACCGCCGCCCGGCAGGGGAAGGACGGCGTCGCCGAACGGGCCGCCGTTGTCGAGCACGACGTCGGCGAGGTCGGCGAGCTTGCGCCCGGACGGGTGCCGCGACTCCACCTGGGCACTGTGCTGGCGGGACACGATGGCGATGACGGGGTGATCGTGCTTCTTCGCGACTTCGGCCAGGCCGACGACGCTGCCGTTGATGCCGGAGTTCGACGCGATGACGAACACGTCCGCGGGGTGCACCGGGACGGCGTCGTAGAGGCGCTGCGCGAGGTCGGGGTCACGCTCGATGAGCGGGTCGGTCAGGATCGACACCGGCTCGCCGTGTTCGACGACGAGGTCGCGGAAGGAGATGCGGTTGGTCGGGATCAGCCCGCCGGCACGTCCGGCGATCTCCATGGCGGTCGCCTGCGAGTGGCCGGTGCCGAAGGCTTGCACGATGCCGTCGCGACCCAGCGCGTCGGTGATGATGTCGGCCGCACGGGCCACGTTGGCGGATTCGGCCGCGGCCACGCGGTCGATGGTCTCGCGGACCCGTTCGAGATAGGCGGTCGCGCTGACCCCGCCGTTCATGTCGTTCACCGATGCTCCTTCGTGTTTCCGTCCGACGCCCGGTGTGAGCTGACCGCCTGTGCGGTCAAGGTGAGGGCGACGCCCGTGGCGTCGTAGCGACGTTGTGCGACCGCAACGTATAGCAGATCCAAGACCATGAGCTGCGGATGCCGGGCCGCCAGAGCGTCGGGCCGGAAGGTCGTCTCGTGGATGGCGGTGGTGAGGACGATGTCGGCGACCTCGGCCAGCGCCGAGTTGGGGAAGCTCGTGAGCGCAACGGTGGTGGCTCCACGACTGCCCGCGGCAGAGAGCATCTCGACGGTTTCGTACGTGGCGCCGGAGTGCGAGACCGCGATGGCGACGTCGTCGGTTCCGAGCAGCGCTGCGCTGGTCAGCCCGTTGTGCACGTCGCTCCACGACCACGTGGGGATACCGATGCGATGCAGGCACAGCTGCATCGAATCGGCGACCAGCGCGCTGCCCCCGATGCCGTAGACCTCGACTCGCCCGGCACTGGCGACGGCGTCGGCGGCACGTTCGATCTCGGCGAGGTCGATCTGGGCCGCGGTCTCCTGAATAGCCCGGATGTCGGCGGTGGTGATCAGCCCGAGCAGTTCCTGCAGCGAGTCGGTGGGCATGATCTCGCGGCCGATGTCGATCTCCCACCCGGCCACCGCCGAGGACCGTCCGGTCTCCTCGGCCATGGCCAAGCGCAGGTCGGCATAGCCGGGCAGGTCGAGTGCCCGGCAGAAACGGGTGACCGTCGCCGCCGAGGTTCCGCTGCGCTCGGCGGTCTCGAGGATGGTGGCCCGCGCGACCACGGCGGGAGCCGACAGCACCTGCTCCCCCACTCGCTGCAGCGCTGCGGGCAGCTCCGGCAGCGCGGCGCGGATCCTGGTCAGGACCGAACCGTTGTCGGAGTTCTCGGTGTCACCGTGGTCGTCCGACCCGCCGTGACCGGGCGCGTCGGGCGGTACTGTTCCCCTCACCACACGCACCGCCTCCGTCAGTGGTCCCCGGGTCTTCCGCTGTGGGGGCATCCTGCCGCCATGTCAGCTGCTGATGGTCGTCAGTTTCGCCATATGGCCATCAGCGTACGTTCGTGAGAATTCTTTCTAGCATGTGCGGGATGTCAAGCGTTTGGCCAGAGTTTGCTCAAGCGTGATAGTCCTGCAGCCACCACGAGACCGAAAGGACGGCTATGACGGCACCGGCTACGCGTCTTGCGCTGGGTATCGACATCGGCGGGACGTCGACCCGTGCGCTCGTCATCGGTCTGGACGGCATCCGCTACGGATTCGGGCGAGGGCCGGGTGCGAATCTGACGTCGCATTCGCTCGAGCACTCCCTCGACGCGATCTCCACGGCCCTGGCCGACGCGCTGCGTGACGTGGATCCGCGCCACGTGGTCGCGGCGGTCGTGGGATCGGCCGGGGATCGCAATCTCGCTGTCCCGGAGGTCGCCGACGCGTTTGCCCAACGCTGGCATCGGGCCGGGCTGAGCTGCCCCTACGACATCGTCGCCGACGCGCTCGTCGCCTTCGTCGCCGGTACGGCGTCGCCCGACGGCACGCTCGTGCTGTCGGGCACGGGCTCGCTGGCCGCTCGGGCCGAAGACCGCCAACTGGTCCACATCGCCGACGCGCACGGCTGGTTGCTCGGCGACCTCGGGTCGGGGTTCTGGCTGGGGCGCGAAGCGGTCCGGGCCACGCTCGCCGCCCTGGACCGGCGGGTGGCGCCGGGTCCGCTGGGCCGCCATGTTCTGCAGACCCTCGTCGGAGAGGTCGAGCCAGGCCGGCCGCCCCGCCAGACCGCAGGTGACCTCGTCCTCGCCGTACACAGCCGCGCACCCGTGCTGCTCTCGGAACTGGCTCCGCTGGTCGATCAGCACGCCGGCGACGACCCCGAAGCACGCCGGATCCTGCACGAGGCAGCTGATCATCTGCTGCATTCCGCCGGTATCGTTCGCCCGCCGGGGGCCACCAGCCCGCTGGTGCTGGCCGGTTCTCTCCTGACCACCGACACCGAACTCGCCAAGCTCGTGGTGCCCCGGTTGTCCGCTCGGTGGCCGCAGGCGGCGATGTCGACTGCTCAAGACGCTGTGGCCGGCGCGGCGTGGCTGGCCGCGATCACCGCCGGCCGACTGGACGACGACGAGGCGGCGCGGTTGCACCAGGTGCTTCTGCCCGCCGCGCATGCGGCGCCTGCCGGGCGGTGACCACGCGGCGGCTTCAGCGCCGTGCGTTGCGTGGATGGTTCTTGCCCATCCGTTCGTTGCCGCGCTTGAAGTTGCCGGTCCAGCGCGCCATCACCAGCTGCGGGTCGTCGGCCTCCACTTCGGCCAGGAAGGCCGCGGCGCGACCGCGGCGCAGCGTGACAGCCACGCGGCCCCGGTGGGTGATGATCACCGTACCGTCCGAGCGCGTGTGGTGGGCGAACCCCTCCGGTACCGGCATCCGATCATGTTCGCACACCACACCCGAAGGCAGCGCGCTCGATCCGGCGGCGAGCGCCGCGGATCGAGCGCACCACCTGCTCGGTTCGGCTTCAGCTCATCGGTCGAGCCCGGGCGTGGCGAACCGTCCGGTCAGCTCGGTCACTTCGCCTCGCACCCGAGTGATGGTCGCATCGACGGCGTCGGGATCGGCAGCGGCCGCGGTGACGACCTCGTCGAGCCAGCGCGCCACCTCGCGCATCTCTGCTTCCTTCATGCCGCGGCTGGTCAAGGCAGCCGTGCCCAGCCGCAGGCCCGAGGGGTCGAACGGCTTGCGGGGATCGTAGGGCACCGTGTTGTAGTTCGCTTCGAGACCGGCGTTGTCCAGATGCTTGGCCGCCGGTTTCCCGCCGATGCCTTTCGATGTCAGGTCGATGAGGATCAGGTGGTTGTCGGTGCCGCCGGACACCAGATCGAACCCGCGCGCCATCAGCTCGTCGGCCAGTGCCGCGGCGTTGGCGACCACCTGCGCGGCGTAGTCACGGAACTCCGGTTGCGCGGCCTCGCCGAGGGCGACGGCGATGCCAGCGGTGGTGTGGTTGTGCGGGCCGCCCTGCAAGCCGGGGAACACGGCCTTGTCGATCGCCTTGGCGTACTGCTCGTTGCTGAGGATCATCGCGCCACGAGGGCCGCGCAGCGTCTTGTGAGTCGTCGTGGTGATGATGTCGGCATGCCCCACCGGTGACGGGTGCGCGCCCCCGGCGACGAGGCCGGCGATGTGTGCGATGTCAGCCACGAGCACGGCGCCGACCTCGCGTGCGATCTCGGCGAAGGCGGGAAAGTCGATGGTCCTCGGGATGGCCGTCCCGCCACAGAAGATCAGCTTGGGCCGTTCGGCCAGAGCGGTCTGGCGGACCTGGTCCATGTCGACGCGCCCGGTGTCCTTACGCACGTCGTAATGGACGGCGTTGAACCAGATCCCGGTGGCTGACACGCTCCACCCGTGGGTCAGGTGCCCGCCCATGGGCAAGGCCATGCCCATGACGGTGTCCCCCGGGGCGGCCGTGGCCAGGTACACGGCCAGGTTCGCCGGCGAGCCCGAGTACGGCTGGACGTTGGCGTGCTCGACGCCGAACAGCGACTTGGCTCGCTCGACGGCCAGCGTCTCGATCTGGTCGATGACCTGCTGGCCCTCGTAGTAGCGCCGGCCTGCGTAGCCCTCGGAGTACTTGTTCGTCAAGACCGTGCCGGACGCCTCGAGGACGGCCGCGGAGACGTAGTTCTCCGAGGCGATCAGTTTGAGTGTCTGCGCCTGGCGCTGCTCCTCGGCGGAGATCAGCTCAGCGAGCTGCGGGTCGGCGGCGAGCAGGGCGTCGGGCTTGGTGGCGGTCATGGCGAAAGCCACATCCTCTCCGTTGTCCGGCTGTCTGCGCAGCACCCAGGCGCGCGGTGCCACAGCGGTCTGCTTCCTGGTGGTCGGTTCCACCTCGGCTCGCCCGCGCTGCCGAGCCGATTGCGCCAGTCGCGACGCGCTTCACTCTAGCGGGTGGGTGAGACGCCGTTACGGTGCCGCCTGGCTTCGTTGCTCCTGCGGGTGCGTGGCGATGACGATGTCGGCGACGACCTGCCAGCCCAGCGCGGCATAGAGCGCTCGGCCGTCGACGGAGGCGATCAACACGCCGTGCGCTGCGCCCTGCGAGACGGCCGCGGAGGCCAACGCGCCCATCACGAGCCGGCCGAGCCCGCGACGGCGGTACGACGGCATCGTGAAGATCCGGTCGGCGACCGCGTCGCGTCCCACGACCGCCAGCTGCCCCTTCGCGGCGAGGCTTCCGTCGGTCGTCACGACCTCGACGACGTGGACGCCCGCCCGAAAACTGTGCACCAGCTCGAGGCCGTCGGGTGGTGACGTGGCCGGCGGATGGCCGGCGAGCGGTCGGGTCATCAGCCACTCGGGCTCGCGATGGACGTAGCCGGCCTCGCGCACGAGGCGCTCGGTGGCCTGGCGATCGCTGGTCGGCAAGGTGACCCAGTGGTCCGGGTGGCCGGTCAACCGGTCGAGCAGGGCGGCGTGCACCCCGGGCGCGTCAGCCAATGCCACATGTTCCACCTCGCGGCCCGGGTAGGCCACGTGCACGGTGATCGAGTCGGCATCGGCGCCCAGCATGCGATAGCCCCGCGACGTGGTCCAGCCCGCGTGCCAGCGTGTCATCAGCGCTGCCAGGTCGGTCATCACGCCCACCATCATGGGGCACGACGTCGAATCTCCGAGCGGGCATGGCACCCTGACGATGTGCCGCCCACCCACCCGTTCTTCGACCACCCCGGGCCGCTGGCCATGGCCCACCGGGGATTCTCCACCGACGGGCTCGAGAACAGCATGACGGCCGTGGCCGCGGCGGTGGACTTGGGCTATCGCTACGTGGAGACCGACGTGCGCGCCACCCTCGACGGGGTGGCCGTGGCCTTCCACGATGCCACCCTCGACCGTGTCACCGACGGTACCGGAGCTGTGGCCGAGCAACCCTGGAGCCGGGTGCACCGTGCTCTGATCGGCGGGCGGGAGCCGATCCCGACCGTGGAGGAGTTGCTGGGAACCTGGCCCGACCTGCGGCTCAACCTGGACGTCAAGAGTGATCCGGCTGTCGGGCCGCTGGCGCGGGCGATCGAGCGGACCCGCTCGCATCAGCGCGTCTGCGTCGCCTCGTTCTCCGACGCCCGGCGCCGCGCCGTACTGCGCCGCTTGACTGCGCCGGTGGCCACCTCGGCCGGCCTGCACACGGTCGCGATGTTCCGGGCGGCCTCCGCGCTGCGACTCACCCCCGTGCTACGAGCCGGCCTCCGCCGCATCGACTGCCTGCAGGTCCCCGAACGTTTCCGGTTCATCGACGTCGCGACCGCGGCCGTGGTCGCCGATGCACATGCCGCAGGCCTGCAGGTGCACGTATGGACGGTGAATGAGGCGAGCCGGATGAACGCCCTGCTGGACCTCGGGGTCGACGGCATCGTCACCGACCGAGCCGACATCCTGCGTGACGTGCTCACCGCCCGCGGTGCGTGGTTTTGAGGCACGATGTGCCGACGACGTGTTGCGCGATGGCGCTTCGACTCGCGGAAGGAAGGGGTGGGAAGTGTTTCGCGAGGTCCCGGTGCTTCCGGTGGTGGTTCCCGTTGCTGCAGCGATCTTCCTGACTCTGCTGTGGTACCTGCACCGGCGCGACCGCCTCTCGGTACCGCGTGCCGTCGTCGCGCTCGCCCTGTGCGTGTACGCCGCCGGAGTCGTCGCGAACACCGTGTTCCCGATCTTCTTGGACAAGCCCTCCCGCAGCGCCTTGTGGGAGGTCTACCTCGTGCCGCTCGCGGACTACGAAGTCGGCGACGCGGTCATGAACATCCTGGTCTTCGTACCTGCTGGGATGCTGGTGCCGCTTCTGGTCGCGCGAGCGTCGTTGTGGCGGGTGGTGACCGTGGCAGCGGCGTTCAGCCTGACGATCGAAACGGCTCAACTCATCACGGGCAACGTCTTGGGTGGCGGCCATGTGGCCGACGTGAACGATCTGCTCTTCAACGTGGCCGGCGCCGTGCTTGGGTTCGGCCTGTTCTCCATGCTGTCGCGGGTGCCGGGCGCAGCCGCTCTCATCAACCCGTTCCGCTGGCGCTGATGAACAGCCTGCGGCTCTAGGCGCGCCTATCACGATCCGCTTGTGGATCGCACCTGGCGATCCACAAGCGGCGTGTCCGAAGCTCACGCCCATGACGAACAGATTCCGCCTCGACGACGAGGCCGCGGTCCGCACCAACCTCGAGCTGCTCGCCGAGCAGGGGGATCTCCCGTCCGGGTCCCTGCTCGTCATGCTGGGCGATGCGCACTCACGCATCGTGATCGCGGTGGCCATCGACGACGTCCCGCCCGATCCACCGCAGGACGAGCGAGTCAGCCTGCTGGGTCCCTTCCTGCGTCAGGTCCGCGAGCATCCTGACGTGCACGGCGCGCTGCTCGTCGTCGCACGTGCTGGCAGCGCCCAGGTCGGCATGAGCGACTTGGCCTGGCATGACGCGTTCGACGGCTCGAGCCGCATCGCCGGGCTGACCGCGCACGGGGTGTATCTGGCCACGCCGTCGGGGGTACGGCGGGTCTCCCCTCGCGCCCGGGAGGCGGCATGAGCTCGCCCAACTTAGCGCCGGCGGTCAGGACTCGAACCAAGCGGCGCGCCGAATCGCGCGCATCGCTCCCCGTCGCGTCGACGGCTCGAGCCGATGCACGTACACGATGCCGTCCAGATGATCGGTCTCGTGCTGCAGGCACCGGGCGAGTTCGCCCTCCCCCTCGACCCGGACCGGCTCGCCGTCGGCGTCGAACCCCTCGACGGCCGCGTAGGCCGCACGCTTGGTCGGATACCACAGGCCCGGCACCGACAGGCAGCCCTCATCGCCTTGTTGCTCTCCCGACGTCGCAACGACCACCGGGTTGAACACCACGCCACGCTTGCCCTCCAACCCGTAGGAGAACGCACGCAGCGGCACACCGATCTGTGGGGCCGCCACTCCGGCGCGGCCCGGCAGGTCGAGCGTGTCGAGCAGATCCTGGGCCAGCGCCCTGCTCACCTGGCCGAACTCCTTCACCGGCTCGGCCACCGTGCGCAGCACCGGGTCTCCGTACAACCGGATCTCGCGAACCGCCACCGTCGTCCCTTCTCCTCGCCTGCCTCAGCTGCTGGCGCCAGCCGTGCGCTGCCCGATACCGTCCGCTCGTGACCGACGCCCTCGCCCCTCCTGGACCACTGAGCGACACCAGCCAGCGATCCCGCGAGCACCGCTCCTGGTACTTCTACGATTGGGCGAACTCGGCCTTCGTCACCACCACGGCCACCGTCTTGTTCGGACCCTATCTGACAGCGGTCGCCGAATCCGCAGCGTGCGGCGAAGCCGGCACACCGCAGAGCCCGTGCCATGGCGACCTGTCCGTGCTCGGCCTGCCGATCGCCGCGGGTTCGGTCGCACCCTATGCGGTGACGTTCGCCACCTTGCTGTCGGCAGTGCTGTTGCCCCTGGTGGGAGCGATCGCCGACCGCACCTCACGCAAACGGCACATGCTCGCCGGGTTCGCCTGGATCGGCGCCGCCGCAGCGGCGTGCATGTTCTTCGTCACCGGGTCGAACTGGGCTCTCGGCGTCGGGCTGCTGGTGATCGCGACCATCTGTCTTGGTTCGTCGCTGGTCGTCTACGACGCGGTGCTCGTCCAGATCGCGCATGAGGACGAGCGCGACCGTGTCTCCAGCCGTGGTTGGGCGTTGGGCTACTTGGGCGGCGGGCTGCTGCTCGCGGTGAACCTCGCGATCGTGACGCTCGAGCCGTTCGGGCTCAGCCGGGGCGAGTCGGTCCGGGTGTGCCTGCTGTCAGCCGGGCTGTGGTGGGGGGTGTGGACGATCATCCCGTTCCGCGGCCTGCGCGACCGCCCCGTCACCGGGGCCGTGGAGGTCACCGCGGACGGCGAGACACCGGGCATGATGCGCCAGGCCTTCGGTCAGCTCGCCACCACCGTGCGCCACGCTCGCGGCTATCCACAGACATTGCTCTTCCTGGGTGCCTACCTGCTGTACAACGACGGCATCCAGACCGTGATCTACGCCGCTTCGATCTTCGGCAACCGCGAACTCGGATTGAGCGAAGACGTTCTCATCGTGGCGATCCTGATGGTGCAGTTCCTGGCCTTCGCCGGTGCCCTTCTGCTCGGCCGCCTCGCCGAACGGTTCGGCAACATCTCGGTCGTCCTCGCCAGCCTGGTGGTGTGGGTGCTCGTCGTGGTCGTCGCCGGCTACTTCCTGCCGGTCGGCGCAGTGGTGCCGTTCTTCGCCCTGGCCGTGGCCATCGGGCTGGTGCTGGGCGGTAGCCAGGCACTGTCGCGATCGATCTACAGCCTACTGATCCCGAAGGGCAAAGAGGCGGAATACTTCAGCCTGTATCAGGCCGCTGAACGCGGCACGAGCTGGTTCGGCACTCTCGCCTTCGGGGTGGCCTACCAGCTCACCGACTCCTACCGATCGGCGATCCTGGTGCTCATCGCGTTTTTCGTGGCCGGTTTCGCCCTTCTGGCCAAGGTCGACATGCGACGTGGGATCATGACGGCCGGCAACGAACTGCCCGCACGGCTGCGGCCGGAACCACCGGCGCCGGCCGAGCCCGGGCGACGGGGCGGTTCGCGGCGGTGAGCAACATCACCCGCGTGGAGTTGCGAGATCACCGCGAACGCGGAACATTGCTCTCGGCTCATCCGTTGTCACCTGTGTCGTTGTTTTGCCAGTGGGTAGTACATCGAAAGACCGTTTGACCGACGTCTCGTCCTAGGGGCAGGCAGCCCCGGAAGGGTTACACACATGTCCGAGCGTTCCACCCTGCGCGGCTCGCGCCTTGGGGCACCGAGCTACGAGGACGAGCGCGGCGTCGAGTTCGCTGAACGTCAGACGGTGGCTTACAGCTGCACCGCAGGCCACCGGTTCGAGGTGACGTTCTCGACCGAGGCTGAGGTTCCCGCGCTCTGGGATTGCCCCCGGTGTGGCGGCGAATCCTTGCGCGTGGCCACCGACCGTCCCGAGGAGGCGCCGATCAAGCCGGCGCGGACGCACTGGGACATGCTCCTCGAACGCCGCTCCATCGAGGACCTCGAAGCTCTGCTCGACGAGCGCCTCGAATTGCTGCGTTCCGGCCTCATTCCCGGCGCGGCGCACCTGGCGAACCGCTCGCGCGGCCGTAAGAAGACCGCCTGAGCCGACCAGTACCCGGCTCACCGCTACCGCCTCCGGTCCACCATGGCCGGGGGCGGTAGCCGTTCGTGCCCAGTTGAGTTGTGTGTCCGGTTGCCGGGCCGCGTCAGGGCGTCGGGTCGTCCGGCGTGCGCGAGTCGACGACTTCGCCTTCGATGACCGGCCCGTGCCGGGTCGCTTGCGAGACCCCTCCGCCGCCGGGCGGCCTGCCGGACGGGAAGGTGCGCAGCGCGGCCGCCGACAGCCGCCGTCCCACGCTCTTGCGGACCGGCGGGATCAGCAGCACCAGAGCGCAGATGTCGGTGACGAACCCTGGCAAGGTCAACATCACACCGGCCAACATGCGTACGCCGGTCCCCGCGATGCGCTCCGATGCTCCCGCGGCAGCTTCCTCGGTGTCGTCGAACCGCCCCTGCGCCACAGCCTCACGCAACGATGCCCACGCACGAAAGCCTTCGAAGCGCAGCACCGCCAAGCCGATGACGCTGGTGGAGAGCAGGAGCAACAGCGCCCAGCCGAATCCGATCCACCGTGCGACCATGACCAGCGCGACGAGTTCGAGAACCCCGATGGCGAAGGGGCCGAAACCGCGCAATCCGCGCCCGGTGGTGTTCATCGCGCCTGTCCGTCCCGCCAGGCACGCATCTGTGCCGCCCGATGCGACGCGCCCCAGCGCAGGATCCGCCAGAACGCCTCGCGGACGATCGTGCTGTCCATCTTCGACTCTCCCTGCTCCCGCTCGACGAACGTGATGGGAACCTCGATGATCCGCAGCCCGGCACGCTGTACCCGCCAAGCCATGTCGACCTGAAAGCAATAGCCCTGCGACGCGACCCCGTCAAGGTCCAGCGTACGCAGCGCCTCGGCACGGTAGGCGCGGAAGCCGCCGGTGGCATCGCGCAAGGTGGTGCCCAAGGCGAGCCGGGCGTAGAGATTTCCGGCCCGCGACAGCGCTTCGCGCCGCCACGGCCAGTTGACCACCTGTCCGCCGGGCACGTAACGCGACCCGAGAACCAGGTCGGCCTGCTCAGCAGCGTGCAGCAACCGGGGCAGTTCTTCGGGTTGATGTGAGCCGTCGGCGTCCATCTCGACCAAGATGTCGAATCCTCGCTCGAGGCCCCACCGGAACCCGTTGATGTAGGCCGCGCCGAGCCCCTGCTTGCCGCCCGGGCGGTGCAGGACGTTGACGTGGTCGTCGAGCTCGGCGATCTCGTCGACGATGGCGCCGGTGCCGTCCGGTGACGAGTCGTCGACGACGAGCAGGTGCGCCTCGGGCACCGCGCTGCGGGTTCGCTCGATGGCCTTGCCGATGGTCAAGGCTTCGTTGTAGGTGGGCACCACGACCAGTACGTTCACCGTGCACCTGCTTCGGCCAGCGTCGGCTCGGCCGGTTCGCCGGCCGAGTGGTTGCGGTCTCGCCGCGCACTCATGATGACCAGGACGACCACGCCCACGCCCATCGCGGTCAGCACCCATTCCGGCCAGACCCCGATGTCGGTGGCCAGCGTGGTCTCGTGGATCAGGGGAACTTCGGTGATCATGATGTCGCGCGTGAAGAGCTCGGCCCGTTCGGTGACCTCGCCGTTCGGGGCGATGATCGCGCTGACACCGGCCAGTGCCGACACGATGACGGTGCGGCCGTGTTCGAACGCGCGCAGGCGCGACTGCGCCAGCTGTTGTTCGGTCATCTCGGTGTAGCCGAATGTCGCGTTGTTCGTCTGGACGGCCAGGAACTCACCGCCCGCGCGCACGGCGTCGCGGACGATCCCGTCGAAGGCGACCTCGAAACAGATGACGTCGCCGACCGTGGCGCCTGCGACCTCGAAGATGCCGATCTTGTCACCCGGCAGGTGGTCGCGCGGTTGGCTCTCGACGGCGTCGGTGATGCGACTGGCGATGCTGCGGAACGGGATGTACTCGCCGAACGGCATCGGATGGCGCTTGACGTAGGACTCCCCCGGTCCGGTGTCGGGGTCCCACAGGATCGAGGTGTTCTTGACGTTCTGTTGATCTTCGGTGGGGATGATCGCGCTGATCAGCACCGGGACGTCGATGGCTTTGACGGCGCTGTCGATGGAGTCGTAGGTGGCGGGATCGTGGAAGGGGCTGATGTCGGAGGAGTTCTCCGGCCACAGCACCATGTCCGGGCGGGGCGTCTGGCCGGCTTCGACGGCGGCGGCGAGCTCCTTGGTCGCCTCGACGTGGTTGTTCGTGATCACTCGCGCCTCGTTGTTGTAGTCCAGACCTGGACTCGGAACGTTGCCCTGGATCACAGCGACGGTGATCGACTCGCCGCTGCCTTGCAGCGGCTGCACCAGCAAGGGGGCGACCACCAGGGTCGCCGCTCCGGCCACGGCCACCCCGCGCAACCACCACCGGCGGGTCACCACCGCCCAGGCCACCAACCCCCCGCTGAGGGCGACGAGGAAGGACAACCCTGGTGAGCCGCCGAGGGAGGCCACTCCGAGCATCGGGCTGTCGGCCTGCGAGAAGGCGAGCTTGCCCCAGGTGAAGCCGCCGTAGGGGATGCGGCCCCGGATCGCTTCGTCGGCGACCCAGATCGCCGCGGTCCACACCGGCCATCCGGGCACGCGCTGCACGAGCGTCAGGCCCATGGTCAGCGGGATGAAGAACAGCGCCTCGAAGACACCGAGCAGCAACCACGGCACCGGGCCGGTCTCCATGCCGGTCCAGTGCAGCATCGGTACGAAGAAGCCGAGGCCGAACAGCAGGCCCAGCCAGGCCGATCGCTTCAGCGGCTGGTCTCGGACCAGTAGCGCCACCGCGGCGGGGACGAGGATGGCCAGGAACCACAGGTCGAACGGCGGGAATGCGCCGATCAGCGCAACGCCGAGAAGCACCGCCCCTGCGCCGCGCGCGAGATGACTCACGTGTGGAACTCCGTCCGATCCGCTGCCTTCGGCCGATGAACGGCCACACCGCCGTCGTTCGAGTGTGTTGCCGTTGAGACGACCGTACAACGTCCGACCGGCCGCCTGAGTGCCCGTGATGTCCCGAACAAGGACGCAGCCCGGCCCCACCCTTCGGACCGGGCCGCGGGCGCCGCTGGATGCGGCTCGCGGACCGTTGTCTACTGGGCGGGCCGGGCCCGACCTCGTCTCACCCCGTGCCGCAGCGGACAGCGCACAGGCGAGGCGTGCGAGCGTGGGCCTGGCTCTCGAAGGATGCCCGACTTCCCGGTGGAAAGTCGCCCCTCGACCCCGGTCGCACCACCCACCCAGGCCACTGACCCGAGCGGTTCGTCCGCTGGTGGACTTCTGCGACTGTGCTGCACCGATCCGTAGGTGTCAAGCCACGCTCTGACCTGCGTAAACAGCACATCTGCCCAGGTCCGAGCGGTGCGCTTTCGGTGAAGTCGATCGAGAAAGTGTCCGGCCGACCGGCGTGTCAGCCTTCCCACACCGTTCGGCCACGCACGACTGTACGCCGACAGTGTGGTGGATCAGTCCCGGCGGCGACGTCAGGCAGACCGTCGACGAGGTCGCCGGGAACATCCCACACGGCGAACGACGCCAGCATGCCAGGCGCGAGGACGCCGGCGTCGTCGACTCTCGCAGCTCGCCATCCACCCCGCGTGGCCGCGGCCAGCGCTTCGCGCGTGTTGAGCCGGTGCTCGGGCGCGTGATGGCCGGTCGCCGCGCGCACCGCCTGCCAGCCGCTCATGGGCGTGACCGGCGAGTCGGAACCGAACGCCAGCAAGATGCCGGCGTCGGCCATCGGCCCGAACGGGTTGAGCCCGCCGGCGCGTTCCGGCGTGAGCCGCTGCGCGTACATGCCGTCAGGCCCACCCCAGAGCTCGTCGAAGCTCGGCTGCACGCTCGCCGCGATCCCCAGCCGGGCCAGCTCGGGCACCAAGTCGGGGGCGAGCATCTCCACATGCTCGAGCCGGTGCCGGCATGCCCTGACCTCAGCCAGGCCGCAGTGCCGAGCGGCGGCAGCGACAGCGGCCACGGCCATGGCGACCGCCTCGTCGCCGATGCAGTGGAACCCGGCCTGCAGGCCTGCCCTGGTGCACGCCACGACGTGCGCCGTGGCGTCGTCCAGACCGACGTAGAGCATGCCCCGCTCGCCCGGCGCATCGGCGTAGCCGTCGGACAGCCGAGCGCTGCGTGAGCCGAGCGAGCCGTCCAGGTTGAGGTCTCCGCCCGCGCCGACAGCGCCCAGCTGGCGGGCACGCTCCACCTGGTGCAACTCGCCCCAGTAGCCGATGACGTCCGGGAGATCGGGCTCGGCGCCGAGCGCCAGGACGGCGGCGAAGTCGTCGGCGTCGCTGATGTGGGGGGCGCCCATCTCATGAACAGCCCCGATGCCCAGCTTCGCCGCGCTCAGCAGCGCCTCGCGCCGCAAGGTCCGCACGCGTTCGGGGTCCAGTGCGGCCCGGGCCGCCCCTCGTGCCCGGTGGTGTGCGTCGCGGCGGACGAGGCCGTCGTCGTAGCCGTCGGCTACCGCGATCCCGGGGTCGGCGTCCAGCAGGGCTGACGACACCGCCGCGGTGTGCACGTCGACCCGCGCGAGATAGACCGGCGCCCCGCCGCCGGCGCGGTCGAGTTCGGCCCGGGCGGGTGGGCGTGGTTCCGGCCAGGCGCCCTCGTCCCAGCCGAAACCCATGATCACTTCGCCTGGGCGCTGCCGGGCCCGGCGGGCCACGGCATCGAGCACGTCGCTCCGGCTGGTCGCCGACGTCAGATCGACACCGTCCATCGCCAGGCCCGTCTCGGTCAGGTGAACGTGCGCATCGACGAAGGCCGGAGTGACCAGCGCACCGCCGAGGTCGACGATGTCGGCGCCGGCCGCGGCACTCGGGTGGTCGGCCCCGACCCAGGCGATCCGGTCGCCCACCACGAGCATCGCCGTGGCCGCGGGCTCGGTCGGGCTGTGGACGCGAGCGTTGCGGTAGAGCGTTGCCATGCCCGGGATTGTGCCTGACGACCGTCCGCGGAACGGCCGGGGCGAGCCCTACGATCGATGGTGATGCCGAACTCGCCGCGAACGTCCGGGCCCGCTCGCGCGACCTTGTCGGCGCGCGAGCTGGGCCGCGCCACGCTGGAGCGCCAGTTCCTGCTGCGCCGCCGCGACGTGAACGCCCTGACAGCGATCGAGCATCTCGTGGGCCTGCAGGCGCAGGCGCCGTCGTCTGCCTACTATCAGCTGTGGTCGCGCCTGGCCGGATTCACCCCCGACGAGCTCGCCGGCCTCTTGCTCGACCGCAAGGTCGTCCGCATCGTCGTGATGCGCGGGACCATCCACCTGGTGTCGGCGGCGGACTGTGCCACGCTTCGCCCGCTGACGCAGGTCATCATGGATCGCGACCTGCGTACCAACATGCTGCATGCCAAGCCGTTGGCCGACGTCGACCTCGACCGGCTCGTCGAGGTCGCCCGGCCGCTTCTGGAGCAGGAGCCGCGAACCAACGCCGAGCTCGGCACGTTGCTGGCCGAACACTGGCCCACTTGCGGCCCCGGTCACCTGGCGCACGCCGCTCGTGATCTCCTCCCCCTGGTCCAGGTACCACCGAGAGGCGTGTGGGGACAGCGTGGGCAGCCCCGCCTCACCACGGCCGAGTCGTGGCTGGGTCGCGGCCTCGACCCACAGCCAGCACCGGCCACGATGGTGCTGCGCTACCTCGGCGCCTTCGGCCCGGCCAGCGTGGCCGACATGCAGACCTGGTCGGGCCTGACGCGCCTGCGTGAGGTCGTCGAACCGCTGCGGGCGAGCCTTCGCTCGTTTGACGACGACAACGGCACGCAGCTGTTCGACCTGCCCGACGCCGAGCTCCCGGCCCCGGACGTCCCGGCGCCACCGCGTTTCCTCCCGGATTTCGACAACGTGCTGCGCTCCCACGCCGACCGCACCCGGATCATCTCCGACGTCGACCGCAAACGCATGAACACCCGCAACGGTGTGACCCCGAATGCACTGCTGGTCGACGGCACGGTGGCCGGCATGTGGCGGATCATCCGCGCCCGCGGCACCGCCACCGTGGCGATCACGCCGTTTCGCCGGCTCGACTCCGCCGCACGCGATGCGGTGGCCGACGAAGCAGAGCGGCTGCTGGCCTTCGCCGCCGCCGATGCGTCCAGCCACGACGTCCAGTTCGGCGTCTCCGTCGACGGCTGAGGCCGCCGCGCCGTCAACCGGTGAACCTGGCGAACGAGAACGCCGACAGGTTCAGCCGCGGCACACCGCCGATGGCCAGCGCCGCTGTGGCCTCACCGACAGCAGCGGAGTGCTTGAACCCGTGCCCCGAGCATGCTGCTGCGACGACGACGTGCTCGCGCCCGGGATGCCGGTCGACGACGAAGCCGAAGTCCGGGGTCACGGTGTACAGGCAGGTGATACCGCGCAGCACGGTGTCGGTCACGCCCAGGACGCGGCCGCGGACGAACCTCTCGTAGGCCGCGGCGTGCTCGGCCGGGTCGACGGTACGGCGGACGGTGCCCGGCGCGGTGGGTGTGTCGTAGCGCTCGGTACCGATCTTCACGCCGCCGGCCGGACCGTGGATGGCGGGAAAGCCGTAGAACACGTCGTCGACGCCGGGCCCGGTCTGCCGGATGAAGATCGGGCACCGGTCCGGCTCGAACGCGGTGCCTGGACGTTGCGGTTCGAACCAGGACTGCACCTGGCGATACACGGTGAACAGTCGTGCCAGCTCGGGCTCGATCAGTTCCGGCAGCCAGGCGCCGGGCGCCAGGATCACCACGTCCGCGCCGTAGCGCTCGCGCTCGGTACGGACCTCGGCGCCGGCGGGTGTGTCGACGACGGACAGCACGCGTTCGTCCCGCCGCAGCGTCGCACCGCGGCGCTCGGCGAGTTCCAGCTGGGCACGAACGGCGTCGTCGGCCAGGACATAGCCGGCGCCC
>JAJYTA010000141.1 GCA_021793295.1 Actinomycetes bacterium | reverse complement strand
CGACGCAGCCGGCTCGCCCGGTGAGCCGGCCCATGCGGACCTCACCCGGCTCGCGGCCGTGCACTGCCTGGCTGAGCTCGCCCGGGCGGACCTGGCCGGTGCTGCCGAAGCCAAGAGCCGCCTGCTCGATCGTCTCGGCTACCCGCACAACTACATCCACCACGCGTTGCCGCGGATGGCGACCGCGCTGTACAGCCTCGCGACGACGCCACCTGAGCTGGCTTGCACGGCCATCGCCGGTGCCGTGACGGACTTGAGCGCTCGCTACCCGCAGACGGTCTCATGCGCGTACTGGTTACAACTCCTGCTGGCCGAGGCCGCCCGGCGGGCGGGCCGGCCCCGCGAAGCGCTCGATCATCTGATCGATGGTCTCGAGCAGTCAGTCGACCGTAGCGACTACAGCAAGAGCCTGCCGGGTGTCCTGACGGCCGGCTGGCTCGCCACCGAGCTCGGCGAGCACGCCGCCGGTCAGAATCTCGTGGGGGAGTGGGACCTCCTGCGCAGGCGGCTGGGACTTCCCGCCCCGCTGGGCTATGCCGAAGCGGTCCGCGCTGCCGGCCTCGACCCGAACGCGCCAGCCGAGCCGTCGGCCCCCTGGGATGGCCGGCAGTTGGAGGCTCTGGTCAACACCGCCTACCACGCGATGCTGCGGCTGGCGCACTAGATCCGTGGTGGCCTGGTACCGGCCAGCAGCCATCCCGGTGCGGATCGATCAGGAATCGAGAAGCGCCGACATCCGAGCCAGATCTAGCGTGACGGCCATGGACACCACGATTCACGCGAGCTTCCTCCCGCACGACGATCCAGACGCCTCCCTGGCCTTCTATCGCTACGCCCTCGGCGTTCGCCAGCATCATGCTCGCCACCAGCGACGTCGATGCCATGTTCGACCGTGTGCAGGCCGCCGGCGGCGAGGTGCTCCAGGAGCCGACCGATCAAGAGTGGGGCGCCCGCGACTGCGCCTTCCGCGACCCCGCCGGCTGCACGATCCGCATCCAGCAAGTCAAAGCGCGGTAACGACCACATCGATCCGACCGACTGAAGGTTGTCATGACATCGAGCACCAGGCCCGACGATCCCGCGGCTAAGAAGAAGGGAACCCCCGGAGCATTCTCGCGGTGGGTGCAACACAAGGCGAACGCTCGGACGAACCGCAAGATCAGACGCGGCGACGAGACGGTCATGGGCATGAACATGCTGATCTTGCACACGGTGGGCCGCCGAAGTGGACAGCCGCGAGAAACCCCGCTCGCCTGGTTCCCCGAGGATGACGGCGCTCGGCTGATCGTCGCCTCCGGCGGCGGCACCCAGAACCCGGACTGGCATGCAAACCTGATGGCCAATCCGGACCGGACGTCGATAGAACTGCCAGGCCGCGGCCGGGTCGCCGTGACGCCGCACCAACTCGACGGCGCTGAGCGCGAGCACGCGTGGCAACGCATCGCCGCCGCGCAGCCTCGCATGGCCAAATACCAGAGCAAGTCAGGCCGGGTGTATCCGGTGATCCGGCTCACCCCCGTGGACCGGTTCCCACAGTCATGACGGTCGCAGCAGTAATAGATTGAACGCAGCGCGACCGACGGATGCCAGATCACACCGCCTGATCGATGGAGTTACCTGATGACTGCACTGCCGACATCGGATGCCCAGGCATCGTCGAGGCACCCCGCCGACAGCCATGACCTGATTCGTGTTCACGGCGCGCGCGAGAACAACCTCAAAGACGTCGACGTCGCCATCCCGAAGCGCCGACTCACCGTGTTCACCGGCGTTTCCGGTTCCGGCAAGAGCTCGTTGGTGTTCAACACCATCGCGGCCGAGTCGCAGCGAATGATCAACGAAACCTACAGCGCGTTCATTCAAGGTTTCATGCCCACACTGGCTCGGCCCGACGTCGACGTCCTCGAGGGGCTGACGACCGCGATCATCGTGGACCAGGAACGAATGGGCGCCAACCCGCGCTCCACCGTGGGCACCGCCACCGACGCCAACGCCCTCCTGCGCATTCTGTTCAGCCGACTCGGGCAGCCGCACATCGGCTCGCCGCAGGCGTATTCGTTCAATGTCGCCTCCATCAGCGGCGCCGGAGCCGTCACGTTCGAAAAGGCCGGCACGAAGGTCAAGGAGCGGCGCGAGTTCAGCATCACTGGCGGCATGTGCCCGCGCTGCGAAGGCATGGGCCGGGTGACCGATTTCGATCTGACCGCGATCTACGACGAGAACAAATCGCTGAGCGAGGGGGCGCTGACGGTTCCCGGCTTCAGCATGGACGGCTGGTACGGGCGGATCTTCAGCGGCGCCGGCCTGCCGATGGACAAACCGATCCGGGACTTCACCGACAAGCAGCGGCACAAGCTGCTCTACGGCGAGCCGGAGAAGATCAAGGTCGAAGGGACCAACCTCACCTACGAGGGCGTGATCTCCCGGATTCGCAAGTCGATGCTGTCCAAGGACCGCGAGGCGATGCAACCGCACATCCGCGCCTTCGTCGACCGGGCCGTGACGTTCACGACGTGCCCGGAATGCGACGGGACGAGGCTCAACGAAGCCGCCCGCTCGTCGAAGATCAACGGCGTCAGCATCGCCGATGCCTGCGCGATGCAGATCAGCGACCTCGCCGAGTGGGTGCGCGGTCTGGACGAGCCTTCGGTCGGCCCGCTGCTGACCACGCTGGGGGAGACCCTCGACTCGTTCGTCGAGATCGGGCTGGGCTATCTCTCCCTCGACCGGCCGGCCGGCACGTTGTCCGGCGGTGAAGCCCAACGCACGAAGATGATCCGCCACCTGGGCTCCGCGCTGACCGACGTGACGTACGTGTTCGACGAGCCCACCATCGGCTTGCACCCGCACGACATCCAGCGGATGAACAATCTGTTGCTGCGCCTGCGCGACAAGGGCAACACCGTGCTCGTCGTGGAGCACAAACCCGAGACCATCGCCATCGCCGACCATGTGGTCGATCTCGGGCCTGGCGCGGGCACGAACGGCGGCACCATCTGTTTCGAAGGCACCGTCGACGGGCTGCGCACCAGCGACACCATCACCGGCCGGCATTTCGACGATCGCGCCAAGCTGAAGAAGTCCGTGCGCACACCCACCCACGTGCAAGAGATCCGCGGTGCGCGGCAGAACAATCTGCAAGACGTCGACGTGGACGTCCCCATGGGCGTGCTGACCGTGGTCACCGGCGTGGCCGGTTCCGGGAAGACCTCGCTGATCCACGGCAATCTCGCTGGCCGCGACGGCGTGATGGTCGTCGACCAGACCCCCATCAAGGGATCGCGCCGGTCCAACCCGGCCACCTACACCGGCCTGCTCGAGCCGATCCGGAAGGCCTTCGCCAAGGCCAACGGGGTGAAGCCGGCCTTGTTCAGCGCCAATTCCGAGGGCGCATGCCCCACGTGCAACGGCGCCGGGGTGATCTACACCGAGTTGGGTGTCATGGAGACGGTTGCGACCACCTGCGAGGAGTGCGAAGGCAAGCGGTATCAACCCGCCGTGCTCGAGTACCGCTTCGGCGGGCGTGACATCAGCGAGGTCCTGGCGATGTCGGTCGCCGAAGCCGAGAAGTTCTTCGGCGACGGCGAGGCGCGCACCCCGGCCGCACACAAGATCCTCGACCGGCTCGCCGACGTCGGGCTGGGCTACCTCACGCTCGGCCAGCCTCTGACGACGCTGTCCGGTGGTGAGCGGCAACGGCTGAAGCTGGCTGCCAACATGGGCGGCGACAACGGTGCCATCTACATCCTCGACGAGCCGACCACCGGCTTGCACCTCGCCGACATCGAGCACCTGCTCGGCCTGCTCGACCGCCTGGTCGACTCCGGCACGTCGGTCATCGTCATCGAGCACCACTTGGCCGTGATGGCACATGCCGACTGGATCATCGATCTCGGTCCCGGCGCCGGCCACGACGGTGGTCGCGTGGTGTTCGAAGGAACCCCGGCCGACCTCGTCGAAGCCCGTTCCACCCTCACCGGCGAACACTTGGCTGCCTACGTCGGCAATTGATCGTCTCGCCCAGGCACCGGGCGGTCACGGCGCGGAGGCATGGGAGGGTGGTCGCCCATGGCATTGAAGACGAACCTGAAACTCGTGGCATCGACGTTGGTCCTGGGCTGCGCGCTCGCCGCATGTGGCAGCGACGACGGCACGGCCGATGACGAGCCGATCACGATCGGTGTCATCCCCTCGTGGACCGATTACCTGTCGATGGGCTACTTGTGGAAGCACGTTCTCGAGGACGAGGGCCATACGGTGCAGATCCGGGAGATGACCGACAACGGGCCGTTCTACACCGGTCTCGCCGACGGCGACATCGACCTCATGCCGTCGGCGTGGCCGGAGGTGACCCACGCTCACTTCATGGACGAGCACGGCGACAGCATCGAGGATCTCGGCACCTATTACGAGGGGGCGAAGTTGACCTTCGCGGTGCCGGAGTACACCGACATCGACTCGATCGCCGATCTGACCGGCAACGCCGCCCAGTTCGGCGGGCGCATCGTGGGCATCGAGCCGGGAGCCGGACTCACCGAGGTCACGCAGAACACCGTCATGCCGGAGTACGGACTCGCCGGTGACTACGAACTCATCACCTCGTCCACCTTGGCGATGACAGCCGAACTGGACAAGGCCATCAAGGCCGAGGAGGACATCGTCGTCACGCTCTGGCGACCGTTCTGGGCGAACAATGCGTTCCCGGTGAAAGACCTGGAGGACCCGAAGGGCGCGCTCGGTGGTGCGGAGGCGCTGCATGTCCTGGCCAATGAGGACTTCTCCAGTGACTATCCGGAGCTCGCCGAGATGATCGGCAACGCCGATCTCGACGACGAGCAGTACGGGACACTGGAAGATCTCGTCGTGAACCAGTACGACGATGGCGAGGAGGCCGAAGCCGTCGCCGAATGGCTGGAGAACAACCAGGACTGGGTCGAGACCCTGAAGAGCTGAACTCCAGGCCGTTCAGCGCAGCGTGAGCCGGGTCGCCGATTCCAGTCGGGTCAGTTTGTCGGGGTTGCGGACGTAGTAGAACCCGGTGAGAAGCCCGTCGTCGACTCGTGCCGCCAAGATGCCGTCGAGCTTACCGTCCAGGCGGACCAGAAGAGCCGGACCGCCGTTGACGACGGTGAGCTCGCCGGTGAGGTGGCCATCGGCCTTGCCGAAGCCACCGGCGATCAGGCGGACCACCTTGTCGGCGCCGACAACCGGCCGAAGAGCGGCTTGCTTGACTCCGCCGCCGTCGCTGACCAGGACGACGTCGGGGGAGAGGATGTCCAGCAGCGCTTGCGGGTCTCCGGCGTCCAACGCGCGCTTGCATGCTTCCAACACGGCTCGGTGCTCCGGACTGGGCGTCGTCTCGCGGGGGCGGCGGGCTTCGACGTGCCGACGGGCGCGGTGGGCGATCTGCCGGACGGCCGCCGGGCTCTTGTCCACCGCGGCAGCGATCTCGGCATAGCTGACGTCGAAAACCTCACGGAGGACGAACACCGCCCGTTCGGTCGGTGCCAGTGTCTCGAGGACGAGCAACAGCGCCATCGACACGCTCTCGGCGAGTTCGACGTCGTCGGCGACGTCCGGCGTGGTGAGCAGCGGTTCGGGCAGCCACGGCCCGACGTAGGCCTCTTTGCGACGGTTCATGGTGCGCAGCCGGTTGAGCGACTGCCGGGTCGTGATCCGCACCAGGTACGCGCGCTGGTCGCGAACCTGGTCCAAGTCCACGTCGACCCACCGGATCCAGGTCTCCTGCAGAACGTCTTCGGCGTCTGCAGCCGAGCCGAGCATCTCGTAGGCCACCGTGAACAGCAGGTTGCGGTGTGCGACGAAGCTCTCGGTCGCCGGGTCGACGGCGGGTTCACCCATACACCCCATCCTCCCTGCTCGTGGCTGCCGCGAGACACCGGTGACCCATGTTCACGCGCCTAGGGCCTCGGGGCCGAATCGACCCCACGCGATGAAGGTCGCCAGGACGAGGTAGCCCCCCGTCAACACGACCAGCTTGGCCTGACCCAGCCGACCATGGGTGATCATCGCACCGATCATCAGTACGACCCAGCAGGCGGCGGTCACCGGCACCATGACCGGGGCGACGTCGAGGACGCCGGGCAGAATGAGGCCCGCGGCCGCCAGAATCTCGAGAACGCCGAGCGTCCTGACGAAGCCGGCGCTGGCCTGCGCCGTCCATTGGCCGCCTTCGTGGGCGGCGATCTTCTCCTTCGGTATGAAAGTCTTGGTGACACCGGCGAACAGAGCCACAGCGGCCAGCAGCCCGGTGGCGATCCACAACGTGAGGTTCATACGCAGCAGACACCGCTGCTTCGATCGTTGTGACAAACGATCGAAGAGCGAATTCTCACCACGGCACCGGGCCGTCGGCATCGAAGAACCCACCGGTGGGCCCGTCGGCACCGAGCGTGGCCAGCTGCACCAGGACCGCGGCCCCCTGGGCGGGGGTGAGATGCCCGCGATGATCGTTGCTGTCGGTGGCCACGTACCCCGGGGCCGCGGCGTTGACCACGATCCCCTCCTCCCGCAACTCATTGGCATACTGCACGGTCAACGCGCTGAGCGCGGTCTTGGACGGCGTGTATGCCGCCGACGCCGGAAGGCCTGCCAGCGGCCCGTCCGGGATGCTCGCGATGCTCAGCGACGCCGCGTGGCTGCTGACGTTGACGATCCGCGGGGCGGGGGAGCGCCGGAGGAGCTGCAGCATGGCGTTGGTGACCGAGATCACGCCGAAGACGTTGGTCTCGAACACCGAGCGCACGGTGTCCAGGTCGACCGCGCTCGGGAGCTGGTCGTGGGCGTCTTCTGGCGCGATCTGTCCGGATCCGGTGATACCGGCATTGTTGATCAGCACGTCGAGGTGGCCGAAGCGCTCATGCACCTGCGCTGCCGCAGCGCGCGCCGAGCCGGCGTCAGTGACGTCCAACGTGAGCGCGTAGGCATCACCGCCGGCAGCGCGCAGCGCGGCGGCGGCCTCCTCCCCGCGCTTCGGGTCTCTGGCGCCGATCAGGACCGTCATGCCCAGCGTGGTGAGCTGCTCGGCTGCTGCCCGGCCAAGGCCCTTGTTGGCTCCGGTCACCAGCGCTACTCGGTGATGTGTCATGTTCTCGCTCATGACCTTGAGACGACACGACCCCCGTCATCTGTGACATACCAGCCGAGATCAACGAGAAGAAGATCGTTTTTCTGCGATCACGAGACCGCGGGTAATCGCCGAACGGCATCAGGCACGCGTGCTCGGGTCATTCGGGAGGTTCGCCCACGTCCTGGGCGATGGGAGGTTGCGTGACCGGGTGCTCGACGAGCGCGAGCACCCGGCTGGCCATGAACCGGGCCGAGCGTACCGGCGTGCCGGTACGGGTCACCTCGGCCACGACGACCACGCCCCGGCCGATGCTGACGTCGACGCGCCGGCCCGCCTTGGTGGCTGTCACCTCGTAGGTCCGGCTACCGTCGCCGGCGTCGATGACGATCTCGACGCGGTCACCCCTCATGCCGTCTCGGTGCCGCTGATCCGGCAGCACCGTGCCTCCCTGTGTTGCTGGCTCTACCCGGATGCGCGGACGATCACACCTGCGGCCGGTGTCGCACGTCACACCACTGTTGCGTCACACGCGTCGCGCCGGCGACGTCTTCACGATGAAGGGGCACCGTGCGGACCATCCGGACGGTGCGTCGACGCCACGAGTGAGGACGTCATGGAGCTGCGTTCGGACTGGGCACGACGACGTGTCCTACGACACCTCGGCCCAAGTTGCAGTCTCTGCAAAGTCTGCGTAAAGTGCACTCCGTGCTCGAGTCGACTCCCGCTCACACCCGCCCATGAACGACTCCGGCTTGCGCGAGCGTCGTCGCGACATGACGCGGCGCGAGATCAGCCGAGCTGCCATGGATCTCGTTCTCGAACAGGGACTGGGGGAGGTGACGGTCGACGACATCGCCGACCGTGCCGGCATCTCGCCGCGGACGTTCTTCAACTACTTCCCGTCCAAGAGGGCCGCGCTCATCCCGGGGCCCGAGCCCCTGGCACCGGAGAGTGTCGAGCAGTTCGCCGCCGACCGCGAGACACCGGTGATCGACGGGCTACGGATCCTGTTGGTGGACCATGCGCGCCGGTCGCCGGACATTCGCCAGGACGTGAGCGCGGTACACGACCTGCTCACCCGATATCCCGAGTTGTTGCCCACGTTGCACGAAAGCATCGCCGGATTCGAGGAGTCACTCGCCGACGCCGTCGCGCGACGTCTCGACCTGGCAGCTGGCGACGATGTCCCGCGCATCGCGGCAGCGACCTGTGCCTGCGTACTCAAGATCGCCGTCACCTCGCAGGCACCCGATTCCACGGGCACGCTCGAACACGAGATCTCGAGGGCGTTCGACGCACTACGAGAGCTTCTGGCCCACTGACGTTCCCCACAGCTCGCTGAGTTCGCTCCCGGCACCGTCGCCGCGCCGAGTATGTCCACGTCCATCCGAGCCCAATCAACCGCCATCATCACTGCGCTGGAGTACTGCCGATGACCGAATCTCCGAGCCCGCCCGCGGGCGAGGCCAAACTCGACGCCGCCGTCCTCAAGGTCGCCGCCGTCGTCGTACTGGGCGCAATCATGTCCATCCTGGACATCACCGTCGTGAGTGTCGCGCTGCCCACCTTCCAAGCCGAGTTCGACGCGTCCTACGCCCACGTCGCATGGACGATGACGGGCTACACACTCGCCTTGGCCACGGTCATCCCACTGACCGGGTGGGCCGCCGACCGGTTCGGGACCAAGCGGCTGTACCTGCTGGCCCTGCTGTTGTTCGTGCTGGGGTCGGTGCTGTGCAGCGTCGCCTGGGACATCACGTCCCTCATCACGTTCCGGGTGCTGCAAGGCCTCGGCGGCGGCATGCTGATGCCCCTGGGCATGACGATCATGACTCGCGCCGCCGGGCCGGAGCGTATCGGCCGGGTCATGGCCGTGCTGGGGATCCCGATGCTGCTCGGCCCGATCGGGGGACCGATCCTCGGCGGGTGGATGATCGAGAGCCTGAGCTGGCACTGGATCTTCCTGATCAACGTGCCCATCGGCATCGTCGCCATGTTCGCCGCGTGGCGCATCCTGGCCAAGGACTCGCCGACCCCGTCCGAGTCGTTCGACTTCGTGGGCATGCTGCTGATGTCGCCCGGTCTTGCGCTGTTCCTGTACGGCGTGTCCTCCATCCCGGAAGAGGGAACGGTCGCCGCGGCCAAGGTGCTCGTGCCGGCCGGAGTCGGTGCCGTCCTCATCGCCGCGTTCGTCCGGCACGCGTTCAAGCCCGAGCACCCACTGATCGACCTCCGGTTGTTCAAGAACAAGCAGCTCACGACGGCAGTGGTCACGCTCTCGCTGTTCGCGATCGCCGTCATGGGCGCCATGCTGCTGATTCCGAGCTACTTCCTCCAGGTCAGGGGTGAATCGACGCTGCAGGCGGGCATTCTGGTCGCGCCGCAAGGACTCGGTGCCATGTTGACCATGCCGATAGCCGGCAGGCTGGTGGACAAGACCGGGCCCGGACGCATCGTGCTCTTCGGCCTCACGCTGGTCCTGGGCGGCATGGCCGTACTCACCCAGGTGGGTGCGCAGACGTCGTACGTCGTGGTGCTTGGCGCCCTGTTCTTGATGGGCATGGGCATGGGCGCTTCCATGATGCCGACGATGACGGCAGCGTTGCAGACTCTGCGCGATCACATGATCGCCCGAGGCTCGACGATGATGAACATCGTGCAGCAGGTGGCCACGTCCATCGGCACCGCCGTGATGTCGGTCGTCCTGACCAACCAGACCACCGAGATCGCGCAGGCAGCCGTGGCCGCGCAACGCGCCCCCGCCATCGCCGAACAGCTTCCGCCGGGTGTCGTCGAACAAGGCCTCGACGAGCTCGCCTCGGGATTCGGGACCACGTTCACCGTCGCGGCCGTCCTGTTGTTGCTGGCCTTCGTGCCGGCCCTGTTCTTCCCGCGGCGGGTCAGGGCGGGGGAGAGCGACACCGTCGAGGTCATGCCGATGCACTGACCACACGAGTCGGCAGGGCCTGCTCATCGCGGGAGTACGCTGATCCGCATTCGATGCGGGAGGCGAAAACCCATGAGCGCCCTGCCGACTGCTCTGCGAGACCTGATCGCCGCGGGCCCCATGGCCCACTTGAGCACGATCAACCCGGACGGCAGCCCTCAAGTGAGCGTCATCTGGATCGGGCTCGACGGCGACGACCTGGTCAGTGGGCACTTGAGCTGGCGCGTGAAGCTGCGCAACATCTCCCGCGACCCGCGGGTCGTGCTGTCATTCGACGCGCCGCGGGACAAGGCCGTGTTCTTGAACGAGCACGCCGTGGTGCGAGCGCGCGCCGCCATCGAGTTGAGCGATGACGCATGGCATCTGCTCAACCGCTTGACGAAGGTCTACATGTCGCCCGAAGACGAATTCCCCGCACCGAAGACCCCGGGCTACATCGTTCGCTACACCGTCGAACGCATCGGCGGGGTCGGCCCGTGGGCGCGGGAGTGACGACGATCAGCTGGGCCTGAAGGCACTGGAGCCCACCGCCAAGGCCACGTCCGGAACCCGCCAGTTCAACGCGCCCTGCGACCCTACGGTCATGACATGACCTCTGCCCGCCCGTTCCGCTTCGGGGTCGTCGCCGAGAACGCACCGACCCCATCGGCCCTGCTGAACACCGCCCACCGCGCGGAGCAACTCGGATACGCGACACTGCTGCTGCGGGATCATTTCATCACCGAACCGTTCGGTGACCAGCTCTCGCCGATGCCGGCCCTGAGCGCCGTGGCCGCGACGACACGGCACCTGCGCGTGGGCACGCTCGTGCTGGCCAACGACTACCGCCATCCGGTCCTGCTCGCCAAAGAGGCCGCAACTCTGGACGCACTGTCCGACGGACGGTTCGAACTCGGGCTGGGAGCGGGATGGCTACGTGAGGAGTACGAGCGCGCCGGACTGCCGTTCGACCGCGCAGGTGTCCGCGTCGACCGCCTGGAGGAAGCCGTCGCCGTCATCCACGAGTTGCTGAGCGGAAAATCGGTGACGCATGACGGGGCGCATCATCACATCCGGGAGCTGACCACCCATCCGCCGGCCGTGCAGTATCCACGCCCGCCGATCCTGATCGGCGCCGGCGCGAAGCGGATGCTCCAGCTCGCCGGCCGGGCCGCAGACATCGTGGGCATCCTTCCCAAGGCGCTGCCCGAGGGCGCCATCTCCGAGTCGCTCGACGAGCGAACGCCGGAAGCCATCGCTACCAAGATCGAGTGGGTACGCGAGGCGGCGGGTTCCCGGTTCGCCGACATCGAGCTGTCGATGATGATCGCCCCGCACCTCACCGACGACGTCGTTCAGGCGTGCGAGCAGTATGCGACCA
>JAJYTA010000140.1 GCA_021793295.1 Actinomycetes bacterium | reverse complement strand
GCCCACACCGTCTCCTCTCAGTTGATTGGCGACGCCGGGTTGACCGCCAGCACGCCGCCGTCGACGCGATAGTCGGCGCCGGTGACGAACGAGGCCCGGTCGCTGGCGAGGAAGGCGATGACCTCGGCGACCTCGGCGGACGTGGCGACCCGGCCCAGCGGATGAGTCGAACCCCAGGCGGCGACGGTCTCCTCCGCCGTGCGCTCGCCCTTGAAGCGTTCGGCGGCCCAGCGCAACATCGGCGTGTCCACCGAGCCCGGGCACACGGCGTTGGCGCGGATGTTCTCCGCCGCGTAATCGACCGCGATCGAGCGAGTCAGCGCGGTGATGCCCGCCTTGCTGACGGCGTAGGCCGCGACCGCGGCCTGCGCCGCCGTCGCCTGGATCGACGACACGTTGACGATGGCGCCGCCGCCTCGCTCCCGCAGGTGGGGAACCGCGAGCTTGGCCATCACGTAGCAACCGGTGAGGTTGATGTCGATGACCTCGTTCCACAACTCACGGCTGGTGGTCTCGACGGTTCCGTACCGCTGCACCCCGGCGGAGTAGACGAGCACGTCGAGTCCGCCGTAGGCCTGCACCGTGGCGCGGACGAACTCCGCTGCCGCCGCCTCGTCCCGGACGTCGACGACCGCACCACGGGCATCGCCGTACTCGCACAGTTCGGTCACGGTGGCATCGACCTCGTCCGACGAGATCCCGCACACCGCAACCGACGCGCCACCGGCGGCGAGCCGGTGCGCCGCGGCTTGCCCGATCCCGGCCGAGCCGCCGGCGACGATGGCCACCTTGCCGTCGAAGTCGTGCAGGGACTGATTCATCGTGCGATCACCACTGGAGACTGTCGGGTTGCGGAGCTTTGGGGTCGGCCCAGCGCTGGTGGTGCGACGTGGCGTACCAGCTCGGCCGCCCGGGATCGCGGTCGTAGGGGTAACCGCCGAGCTCGCGGTACAACTCGGCGTACTGCGCCACCTTGTCTCGATCGAGCTGAACCCCGAGCCCGGGACCGTCCGGCACCGCGATGGCGCCGTCGACGTACTGGAACATGCCCCCGGCGATCACGTCGTCCTCGAGGTGGTGGTAGTGCGCATCCGCAGCTCGGTCGAGATTCGGCAGGGCGGCACCGAGGTGCAGCATGGTGGCCAGCTGGATGCCGAGCTCGCCGGATGAGTGCACCGACACTCCGAGTTGGAACGTGTCGCACACGGTGGCGGCCTTCACACACGCCCGGATTCCGCCCCAGAACGTCGTGTCGAGCAGGACGACGTCGACGGCGCGGTCGAGCACGTTGGCCGCGAGCTGTTCGAAGTTGATCACGACGGTGTTCGTAGCGATCTGCAGCCCGAGGTCGCGCAACTGCCGGAGCCCGCCGAGCCCCCAGGTCGGGTCCTCGTAGTAGTCGTTGGGCAGGTCGCGGATCGCCGCGCCGAACCGTCGCGCCTCGGCGACGGACAACGCGGCGTTCGGGTCATAGCGCAGAAGGTCGCCGTCGGTCGCCTCGGCCAGTGCTCGAAAGCACTCCAACTCGTAGTCGGGGTCGAACACGCCACCTTTGAGTTTGTGAACGCTGAATCCGTACCGTTCCTTGAGACTGCGAGCCTCGTCGACGAGTTGTTCGGCGGTACGGATCTCGCCGCGACCGGTCGACGGATCGGCATACCGGAAGAACAGGTACGACGCGAACGGCACCTGATCACGTATCCGCCCGCCCAACAACTCCGACACCGGGACACCGAGGTCTTGTCCGACGAGGTCGAGACAGGCGAACTCGATCGCGGCAAGCAATTGAGTCCGATTGTTGTAGAGGCTCGCTGTCGGATTGGCGATCGCGAATCGCAACGCCTCGAGCATCAACGGATCATGGCCGACCAGGTACTTCTTGAGCGCGACGATGGCTGCTTCGGCGCTCTCGCCGCCGCCACCCAACTCCCCCAGGCCGATCAATCCGTTGTCGGCTTCGACTTCGACGATGGTCCGGACGAATCGGCCCCAGTGCGCCCCGTTGGAGTGCAGCAATGGCGCCTCGAGTGGCACTGCCACCGTCGTTGCCCGGATATCGCGAATCTTCATCTGGTCCCCTTGTTGTGATTTCGTGCTGTCAGCCGACTGGCTTGAGACTGGAAGCGAAAAAGCGTTGGAACGTGAGGAACAGCACCACCGTCGGCAGTGACACGAACAGTGCGGCAGACAGCACGATCGGTGGGCCCAGGCTGGAGTAGCCGCTGTTGAGCTCAGCCAACGCCGCCATCACCGGGCGGATGTTGGGGCTGGTCGACAGCGTGATACCGAAGAGCAGGTCGCTCCACACCCAGGTGAACTGGAACACGAACGCGGCCTGCAGCGAGGACTTCACCAACGGCAGGTGGATCTGCCAGAACAAGCGACCCCATCCGGCGCCGTCGAGCTGAGCGGCTTCGGTGACCTCGCTCGGGACCGTCGTCAAGTAGTTGCGCACCACGAAGAACGCGAACGGCACACACAGCGCGGCGTAGATCAGCACCATGCCCAACTGCGTGTCGTAGAGGTTGACGTTGACGTAGGCCTTGAACAGCGGAGCCAGGAAGATCTGCAACGGCAGCAAGGTACCCGTGTAGATCAGCCAGAACCACAGACCCCGCCGGCGCGTGGGCATGATGACGACCGCGAACGACGCCAGCGCCGCAGCGAAGACGGCGATTCCTGCGGACAACGTCGCATAGAGCAGGCTGTTGTACAGGCCCAGCCCGAGTTCTGCGGAATCCCACGCTCGAGCGAGGTTGTCGAAAAAGCCGAACCCGTTCGGGATCCACCGAGGCGAGCCGGTGTATTTCTCGTGCGGCGTCATCGCGTTGACGATGAGCAGATACGTCGGAACCAGCCAGAGAATCGCGAGGGCGATCAGGAATCCATTACGTACGAAACGTCCCATCGTGATCTCATCCCCGCTTCGGCATCTGTTGGCGCAGGTAAACCCACGACACTGAGACGACGATGACCGCCAGCACGACTGCTACGGCCGAACCGTGACCGTACTCACTGAGTACGAACGTCATGCGGTACATCGTCACGGCCAAGGTTTCCGAGACCCAGCCCGGTCCGCCGTTGGTCAGCAGCCAGATGACGTCGAACACGCGCAGGCTGTTGGCGATCGAGATGCCCACCACCACGACGGTCACCGGGCGCAGCTGCGGAAAGACGATGCTGCGGAAGAGCCGGAACCCGCTGGCGCCGTCGAGCATCCCGGCCTCGACGGTCTCGCGCGGCACGGTCTGCAAGCCGACGAGGAAGAGGATCACCGCGATGCCGACTGCCTGCCAGGTGTTGGCCAGAATCATCACGATCGTGTTCATCGGCCAGGACAGCAGCCACTCACGTTGGAGCTCGTCCAGGCCGAACGCGCCGAGCACCTGATTGATCGCGCCATCGCTGCGCAGCATGAAACCCCAGATCACTGCGGTGGCCGTACCGGAGATGGCGTAGGGGAGCACGAAGGCGTAGCGGACCCACGTCGCCCAGCCACTGGCGTTGGTCAGCACCGCGATCATCAGTCCGAGCAGGACCGGGAGCAACAGCGTCCCGACCATCCAGATCACCGTGTTGAGCAGGGAACGATGGAACCGTTCCTCGCCGAACAAGGCCACGTAATTGTCGAGCCCGACGAACTGCGCGGTGCTGAGTCCGTCGTAGTCGGTCAGGCTCTGGTAGACCGTGTAGCCGAACGGCACCAGCAGCAGGACACCGACGAGGAGCACGGCGGGCAGCAGATGAACGGCGCTGCCCGCCCGGGCGGCGAACCCGTCGTAACGAACGTTCGAACCCCGGTTGCGGGCCCGCGGCGCCTTCCGTTCCGGTTCAGGCGCGCGCGGGCGTACCGCGGTCTGGCCAGCGGGCTCGGTCACCCCTGCTCCCACTTGGCCCACTCTTCATCGGCTCGCTCCTGCATCTTCTGCAGAGTCGCGTCGATGTTGTCCGGCGACGGCTGGACCATGAAGGTCGCTAGGTCCTTGACGTTCCCCTCCACCAGCGCCGGCGGGCTGGCTTCCCAGTAGCGCTCGAGCTCCAACGGCTCGCTCTGCTGCACCTGCTCGGTCACCGACGTCAGGACCGGGTTCTCGATCGGGACCTCGGGGTTGGCCGAGATGTCGTTGATCTCGTCGACCCACACCTCTTGGACGTCGGGGTTCAACCACTCACCGAGCGCTTCGACGGCGGCGTCCTTGTTCGGTGCCTTCTCCGGCACCGCGAACACGCCACTTTCGATGATCACCGACGGGGCCACGTCCGGGGTGATCGTCGGCATGACGAAGGCGCCGTAGTCGTCGTCGGTCATGCCGTTCTCGGTGAAGATCGCGTTGCGCCAGGTCCCCATGGGCACCATGGCGACCTCACCGCTCTTCAACAGCGCCGGCTCGTCGTCCCAGGCGGTGTCGGGCGAGGTGAAGAAGCCCTTCGCGTACATGTCCGCCCAGATCTGCATCGCCTGACGGGCGGGCTCGTCGGTGTAGCTCGCCTCGCCGTTCATCAGATCGGTGTAGAACTGTGGGTCGAGCTTGCTGAGGATCTCGCCGAACCAGATGAACGACGTCCAGCCGGCTTCCTGCGTAGCGAAGAACGGTGTGATTCCGGCGTCCTTGATCGCCTGCGCGTTGCCGATGAACTCGTCCCACGTCGTGGGGACCGACAGGCCGAGATCGTCGTAGATCTTCTTGTTGTAGAAGATCACCCAGTACGACTTGTACATGGGCATGGCGTACACG
The DNA here is from genome assembly GCA_021793295.1 of Actinomycetes bacterium. Lineage (GTDB taxonomy): Bacteria > Actinomycetota > Actinomycetes > Jiangellales > Jiangellaceae > Haloactinopolyspora. The sequence goes on along the minus strand of JAJYTA010000140.1, from coordinate 6,765 downwards.
TGGCCGTCGTAGGAGAAGCTCGGTGCCGTGTCCGGGTTGACCCACCCGTTGTCCACGGCGGCTTCCCACTCGGCGTCGAGGTTGACCAAGCCACCGGAGCGGGCCAGGTCCTGCAGGCGGTAGCCGCTCCACCACTTGACCAGGTCGGTCGCACTGTTGGACTGCAAGGACGAGCGGATGACCTGCTGATAGTTCTCGGTGCTCGGCACGTTGCGTGGGTCGATGCCGTACCCGGTGATCTCCTGGAGCTCGGCTCCCACGGCTTCGTACGCTTCGACGAAGTCGGCCCGGTCGCCGTTCAGGCTGAGCGTGTCGTCCGAGCCTCCACTGGTCTCGGACCCGCTGGCGCACGCGCTGATCATCAGGACGGCCGCAGCGGCGGCGACCAATGACTTTCGACGGATCATGATGACTTCCTTCGGTTGGTCCTGGGGTCTGTCTACTGGTCGGAGTCCGCGTGCTCGCGAAGCTTGCGACTCACGACGGCGATCACGCCCTCGAGGTGGGCGCGCATCAACTCAGCCGCCTTGACCGGGTCACGGTGGGCGATCGCGTCATAGATCGAGCTGTGTTCTTCATGGTCGTGTTGCAGGTCGGCGTACAGGTCACCGATCACACGCTGTTGCGGCTCGTACAGCTCGACCGTCGACTGCAGGGTTTCGGTGAGGACCTGGTTGCCGGCTGCTCGAGCGATGGCGACGTGGAATCGCATGTTCATCTGGGTGATGTCGGGTTCGCGCCGCCCGGCGATGGCTTGCGCCGCCGCGGCCAACTCAGCCTTGATCTCGGCGATCTGTGTTTCGTCACCACGGCGAGCTGCCCGGCCGGCGAGTTCTGGCTCGATCAGTAGCCGGGTGTCCAGGACGTCGAGGGTGGCGACGTCGCCGATGTCGCTGCGGTTGGGATTGGCGATGACCAGCCGGCGGGTGTCGCCACTGACGTAGATGCCCGAGCCGTGCCGGAACTCGATGGTTCCCGTCGCTTCGAGCCGGCGGGCTGCTTCACGCAGGGTCGGTGTGGCCACGCCGAACTGAGAGGCCAACGCCGACACCGACGGCAGTCGATCGCCGATCTGGTAGTTGCCCTCCTCGATGAGCCGGACCAGTCCGGAGGTCAGTACCTCCAGGAGACTTCGCCGCTCCATCCCGATCCCGCCCATCGCCGCGATTCCTCTACTCATCTGATGATTTGGCGAAGACCGTAGCCCCCCGGCACGACGGCGTCAAGCGTCGCCTCATCGTGCGCCGCCGTTCAGGCCCGACGCCGCGTTCCTCAGATCTGGGTGCGGTTCACGCCCAACTCGGGGCCCACGTATCACCCAAGACCTGCTGCGTGTTGGCGCGTACGTGGGCGCGCAGCGCCGTCAGCACGGGATGCTGGTCACCGGTTCGGAACAGCAGCACGTGCGGGTAGACCGGGGCCGGCTCACGCACGGGGATACGACGCAGGTCGTGTCCCTGGGGCCACACGTACCGGTCTCCGGATCCGACCACAGTGGCCAGCGCAGCAGACTCGGCCAGGGCATCCATCAGGGCCTCGTCACCGAAGTCGGGGCCGAGCGCGTCGATGCTCAGCCCGAAGGCCTCGGAGAGCTCCCGGTAGAAGGCTGCCCATTCGGTGCCGGGCCGGATCCCGGGGATCCAGATGCGGTGCCCGGCCAGGTCGGCGGGCCGGACCCAGGTGGCGTCGGCCAGCGGATGGGCCGGACCGACCAGGATTTCCAGCGGCGCGTCCAGAAGCCGGTCGGCGCTGATCCCGGCCGGCCTCTGGTCTGGCGGCAGCGCCCGGAAGGAGGCATCGACGACTCCGTCGAGCACCGCCTGCACCGCCTGCACGGCGCTCTTGTCGCTCATCGCGACCGCGTCCAGGGCGATGCCAGGGTGGGCGCGGTAGAAGTCGTAGACGGCTTGGGCCGGAGCGATGCGCCGGTTGAGGACGTCCACGCGCAGCGGACGGCTGCCAGGGCGCACGGACTGCTCGGCCTGTTCGAGTGCGGCCAGGACCTTCTTGGCGTGCGGCAGGAAGACCTGTCCGTCCAGGCTCAGCCGGGAACCACGCGAGGTACGCACCAGGAGAGCGACCCCGAGATGCTTCTCCAGCGTGGCTATCCGTTTGGAGACGGCTTGCTGGCTGACCCCCAGCTCGTCGGCCGCGGCCTGGAACTGCCCGGCTTCAGACGCCGTCACGAACGTACGGAGCATGGCCACATCCATGCCGCGGACCTTACCTCCACCTACAACCAACAGTTGTTGCCAGCTGGCGGCGCGTTGTTTGCTCCGCTCGCTCCTCCGGTGCTGGGATCACCGCATGTCTACCCGCACAGAGCACGTCATGTACATCAAGACCCCTGAGTTCGCGCGACACGCCGAGCGAATCATGGAGGTCACCGACGCGACTTCGCGGCTGAACATCCTGCCGTTCAGCGACACGCAGGGGCGCACGACACTACTCTCAGTTGTGTTCGGCGGACCGCTGCCGGAGTCGGTGACGATCTATCCGCCGTTTTTCACCGAGTACGGACTCGGCACGAAGTTCGGGCGGAACGTCTTCGTCAACCAGGGGTGCACCTTCATGGACAAGGGCGGCATCACCATCGGCGACGGCGTCATGATCGGCCCGAAGGTCAGCCTGATCACCGGAGGGCACCCGCTGCCGCTCGCCGAGCGCCGTGAGCACCTCTCGTTCGCGCCGATCACGATCGAGGACGACGTGTGGATCGGCACAGCCGCAGTGATCACGCAGGGGGTCACCATCGGAGCCGGAGCGGTGGTCGCGGCTGGAGCCGTGGTCACCCATGACGTGCCCGCGGGCACGATGGTCGCCGGGGTGCCCGCCCGGGTGATCAAGACGATCGGCTGAATCAGGTCGCAGCGTCGACGACCGGGGCCCTCCGTCCTACGCCGGTTCTACGGCTGGTCGTCGGCCACGTGACCGGACCAGCGGTCGAACAGCCGGGCGGCCAGCCCGACGGCGTCGCCACGAGGCTCGACCGGTCCCACGGCGCCGTCGGCGATCCACAGCTGTTCGAACGACGCGAGCCGCCGATCCAGGTCGACTGCCGCTGTCGGGTCGTCGACGGCGCCGCCGTCGGCGATCCAGTCCAGCCACACCTGCAGCCGCGGGATGTAGAACTCGCGCATCAGACCGGCCCAGTGCCGCCAGGAGTAGTCGTACAGGTTCGTGTTCGGGTGTCCCCAGACGGTGAGCAATCGCCGTACGGAACGCTCCAGGTGCAGCCGCTCCGTCGGGGTGGCTCCCCAGTCGCGGGCTTCGGCGATCCAGCGGCCGAGTAGGTACTCCGCGCGCGTGGCCAGGATGTCGTCCAGGTCGTGGAGCAGCTCGAGCAGCCGCGCGCCAGCGTGCAAGGCGCCGGCCCGGTCCCCCTTCGCCACGGCGGCGGTCACCGCCCGGCGGCTGCGGCCGGCCAGACCGCCCACCACTTGAACCGTCAGGTCGACCAGGTCGCGCCGGTACGCATCCGCGGCACTCACCACGTCGGCGACGTCGAGCATGAGTCGCCAGGCGTGAACCAGTTCGCCGAGCGCGTCGTCCGGGGCCCACGCCGCGCTCACCTGATCGTCGAGGCCGGGGCGTCGGATGACCGGTGAGGGCACCAGCACGTCGCGACCGGGCCCGTAGACCGTTGCGGCGAGGACCCGCCAGATCTCACGGACGCGGTCGTCGTCGGTGCCGTAGCGGCGCTGCGCCCACGCGGTCAGCCAGCTCTCCAGGTCGTCGGGCGGCTCCCGCCAGGCCAGATCGGTGACCAGGTCGTAGACCGCGGGGTTCGTACCCAGCCCCTCCATCGCCAGCCCGATCCCCCGCAGCTGATCCGCCGCGGCGCCGTCCTCGGCGTCCCGGAACCGGCGCACGAGCGCCCGCACGTCGCCGAACAGTCCGGAACGCTGGCCGAAGTTGTGCACGATGCACCACAACCACGGCCGATCAGCGAACCGGTCCGTCGAGCTCCACAGCGGCGCGTGCTCAGCCCACAGGTCCAGCACCAGCAGCCGCTCCGGCGGCACGGCGTCGAGGAACGCGCGGACACGCTCCGGCGTCCAGAACTCCGATCGGTACGAGAACGGCCACGCTTGAAAGACCCACACGGCATCGGGATCGTCGACGGTGACGCCGTCGAGGATGCGCCGCGCCATGTCGGCCAACGCCTCCGGCTCGCCGGAGGGCGGCACCATCTCGATGAACGGGTCGGTGGCATACAGGCCGTCACCACCGAAGCGGGCCCGCTGCTCGGCGCGAACCGCCTGCGCGAAGGCCATGAACCGCGGATGATCGGCCGGCAGCTGCCGGGTGTGGAACCCCTCCCACTGCAGCTTGGCCGCGCCCTCGTCGGCCAGCTCGGCCGGGACGTGGCCGGCGAAGCCGGGCAGGACCGGGCGCATACCCAGCTCGCGTTCACGCGCCACGATCTGCTGCCCGAGCCGCTCGCGTGCGGCGATCCAGCCTTCCGGCAGGGGCCGGTCCCAGCCTTCGAGGCAGCCCATCCACAGGAACGGCAGGTAGGTCGAGCCGCCGAGGTAGGCCGCGATGCGCTCGTCGGACATGCCTTCAGCGCGCAGGACGGCCTGCCAGACGGCTTCGTGTCCGGTGATGGCCAGCGGGGCGTTGATGCCGTGCAGCGCCATCCGGTCGATCTCTCGCTCCCAGCGCTGCCAGTCCCAGAAAGCGGCGCTGTAGGCGAAGGTGACGTAGTTGAGGTGGTAGCGCAGCGGATACCGCGCGGTCGCCCGGAACCGCGGCAGGTCCGGCCAGCGATCGGGCAGCCTGATGGGTTCGTCCAACCAGGTCACCTGGGTACCGCAGGCCTGTTCCAGGTAGTGGCGCAACGCCACCGCGACGGCGACGCCGTTGGTTCCGGCCAGCCGCAGTACACCGTCGTCGGCCTCGGCCTCGCCGAATTCGGCAGCGCCGGCGGTGTCCGGCTCGACGATCGTCACGACGACGTCGTCGGCACGCTCACCCAGCAGTCTGCGCACCATGGCCTCAGCCGCTGCCGTCATGGTCTTCACGTGGGTCTCCATCAGTGCCGCACATCCAGGCTGAAATCGTCGGTGTGATATCCGGGCCAGGCGCGGGCCCGCTGTTCGGCGGCGGTGTCGCCCAGGGGCGCGACTTCGGGCAGCTGGTCGCCGTCGAGGTAGCGCTCGCCGCCTGCTTCGCGCACGGCCGCCACCAGCCGCTCGCGCCACCGGGCCAACAGCTCGCCGGCGTTCGGGCGGCTGGCGAAGTCGTGTCGCTCGTGCGGGTCGGCCTCGAGGTCGAACAACTGCTCGGCCGGCCCTTCGGGATACCAGATGTACTTGTGCCGTCCGTCGGTGACGGCGAGGTAGTACGGCTGCCCCGGCGGACCGGCGTCGCCACTGGCCACCGCGGTGATCAGGCGATCACGGCCGGGCTCGGTCGCCAGCTGGACGAGGTCCTCGCCGTCGATGTCGTCGGCGGCACTGTCGACGCTGCTGCCAGCCGCGGCGACGAACGTCGGCAGGACGTCGGCCAGCGAGACCGGGGTCGTGACGACCGTGCCCGGCGCCACGCGGGTGTCGCTGACCGGTGGACGCACGATCATCGGTACCCCGGCCGAGGCCTCGTGGAAGAACACCTTGTTCCCGCTGCCGTGGTCACCGAGGAACTCGCCGTGATCGGAGGTGAACACGATCATGGTCCGGTCCAGTTCACCGATGTCCTGCAAGGCGGCGAGCACCCGGCCGAGGTTGTAGTCGATCTGGGTGACCAGGCCGTAGTAGGCCGCCCGCGCGGCGCGGATCGTGGCGTCGTCGAGCAGGTCGAACGATCCCCGGCGGCGTTGCCGGACGAAGGCCGCCGGTGCATCCACGTCGCCGGCCCAGTCTCCGACCACCGGATCCGGGATCGGCGCGTCCTGGTACATCGAGTAGTACGGTTCCGGCGGGTCCAGCGGCGGGTGCGGCTTGGTGTAGGACAGCCACATGAACATCGGCCGAGTCGGGTCACGCCGGTGATGGATGTGGTCGACGGCCTGCTCGGACAGCCACGACGTCAGCGTCTGCGCTTCCGGCACGGTCGCCATGCCCGGGTGCAGCTCGTTCTGCCCCAAGCCGTGGCGCATCGGGAGCACCGACATGCGGCGAGCCTGGCGGTAGTAGTCGTCGGGAAGGATGAGCTCCTCGAACCCATGGTGTGCACGCGGCGGAGTGAAATGCATCTTGCCGATGCCGATCGTCGCGTACCCCAGCTCACCGAGCCGAGCCGGCAACGTCTGGGCGCCGGGCGGCAGGACGTCCCGGCTGGCGCCGTTGTGCGTCATGCCGTGGCGCACCGCTGATTGGCCGGTGAGCACGGTAAGGCGTGACGGCACACAGATCGGCGTCGTCGCGTAGGCCGCGTCGAACCGCACGCCTTCGTTGGCCAGTTGATCCAGATGTGGTGTGCGCAGAAACGGCGGAGCGGTCGGGCCCAGGGTGTCGCGCCGTTGTTGATCGGTGGTGATCAGCAGCAGATTCGGCCGATCGATGGTTCACACGCCCTCTCTACAGGAACTCGACGGTGCCGTTCTGCCGCGATCGCTCCGCGGCGAAGGCCGCCCAATGACTCTCCAGGCTCTCCTCGAACGCCGTCGGAGCGGCGTCGACGGTTCGCCCGGCGCGGCGCTCGCGCGTGCGTGCGGTGAAGTCGGCCATGAGGCCGGCGTCGCCGCCGCCGTGGCCGCCGATCACTTCGCCGATCTCCTCCACGAAACCGGCACCGGTCTCGACGACGTCGAACGGCTTG
>JAJYTA010000010.1 GCA_021793295.1 Actinomycetes bacterium | reverse complement strand
TCTCCGAGACCGCTTCGGTCGAGTTCACCGTCGTCGCAGGCGAACCCGGCACCTGCTCCGGCGACGACCGCGACACGGTGTGGTTGCGCGGTGTCGACACGGGCGTACCGAACTACGACGCCGGCGCGGGATGCACGGTCAACGACCTGATCGAGGACGAGCGTGACTGGGCCGAGCACGGTGCCTTCGTGCGCCACGTCGGCGACGTCACGGCTGACCTCGTCGAGGACGGTGTGCTGACCAGCCGGGAACGGTCGACGCTGGTGCGTGCCGCGGCATCGTCGGAGATCGGGAAGCCGGGCGTCAAGGATGCGCGGTCGCTCGTGCGGCCCTGAAGCGAACATCACGAGGCGTTTGCCTACCCCACCACCCGTGCATGGGTGGTGGGGTAGGCAAAACCATAGTGAACATGATCATTTGACTCGCGGGGGCGGGGAGTCCACAGGCGAATTGGGCGGGGTGGGTTGTCCACAATTGCGCTCGGCGGGGTGGAGGGGAGCAGCCGCGGCTGCCTAGCGTCACGGACATGCGCCCGAACCGCTCCCGCCATGCCACGATCGACGACGACGCGACGGCCATGGTGCGGGCGCGAATCCGCAGGGTCACCGGAACGTCGGCTACCGGCTCCGGGGCGGACGACGACCACTCCGGACCGCGCACCGAGCCTGCTACACCAGCGGCAGCGGAGCCGCGATCCGAACCTAACGGCTGGCTTCCACCGACCCTGCGTACGGCTCGCGGCGGACTGGATCGCGCTCACGTAGCCGTCGTGGTGCTGGTCGTACTACTCGGTGTCGCCGGGGCGGTGATCCTGTTCGGGCTCGGCCGGCCGACCATCGAACCGATCGCGGCCACGGTCGAGTCGAGCGGAACACCCATCGAGCCATCGGCTCAGCCCACCGGTGAGCCGCCGGCCACGGCTGCAGCTGTCGACCCGGCCCCGGCGACGTCACCCACCGCGGCTGAGCCGATGATCGTCCACGTCGCCGGACTGGTCGCGAAGCCGGGGGTCGTCGAGTTACCCGCGGGCTCACGGGTCATCGACGCTGTCCGTGCCGCAGGTGGTGCCACCGACGAAGCCGATCTCACGCCGATCAATCTCGCCAGGGTGCTCACCGACGGTGAGCAGGTCGTGGTCACGGGTGAACCGCCGCCCGGGCAGCCACCGGCGCCACCACCGGAGCCACCGACGAACGACGGCGGCGATCCGGCCGCCGGAAACGCAGCCGGCGTCCCGGTGAATCTCAACACCGCCACGAGTGAGCAACTCCAGTCGCTGCCGGGCATCGGGCCGGCGCTGGCCCAGCGCATCCTCGACTGGCGAGACGAGAACGGGCGCTTCACCGTCATCGACGAACTGCTCGAGGTGTCCGGCATCGGCGAGCAGCGTCTCGCTGACCTTGACGGGCTCGTGACCGTGTGAGCTCCACTGTGGCGAGCGCGCCGCGCACGGAACCGCCTCGCGACCGCCTCGACCTGCGGCTCGTGCCCGTGGCGCTGGCGCTGTGGGCTGGAACCTTCACCGGGCTCGCGTGTACGTGGGGTGCCGCAGCAGCCGTGGGCGTGTTCGTCACCGTCACGACCGTGGCGGCGGTGGCCTGGATGCGGCCGTCCGGACGACGCCGCGCGGTCGCGGTAGCGGGGTTGTGCCTGGTGGCCGGCCTGGCCGTCGGTGCTTCGCGGGCGGCCCCGATGCACGGCGGGCCGGTCACGGACCTGGCCGAGGCCGGCGCGTACGTCGAGATCGAGGGTGTCCTGACAGGGGACCCGGTCGAGCGCCACCGGGTTGCGGCGAAACCCGCCGCTGAGGCCATGGAAGCCGGCGACGAGCAGACCTACGTCGTCGGCCGCATCCGGGTCGAACGGATCTCCGGCAGATCACTCTCCTACGAGCTTCGCTCGCCGGTACTGTTCGTCACCGGTGAGACGAGTTGGGCGGCGTTGCTGCCGGGACAGCGCATCCGGACCGGTGGCATCGTGGAGCCCAGCCGTGGTCGTGCCCCCGACGTCGCCGCGGTCCTGCGGCCTCGAGCAGGTCCTGAACTCATCGGCGCGCCGAGCACCGCGTCGCGCCTGACCGAACCGTTGCGGGCGGGCCTGCGAGCCAGCGTCTCCGGCCTGGGCCCAGATGCCAGAGGCTTGATCCCGGGACTCGTCGTCGGCGACGAGTCGTTGATGACCGATCACCTACGGCAGGACATGAAGGCCGCGGGTCTCACCCACCTCACGGCGGTCTCGGGCACCAACATCACGATCGTCTTGGTCGTGGTGCTCGCCGTGGCGCGTTGGTCGGGGCTGCGCAGTTACGCCCTGCCGGTCGTCGGCCTGCTCGCCGTGGTCGGCTTCGTGCTTCTGGCGCGTCCTGACCCGAGCGTGCTTCGAGCTGCCGCGATGGGAGTCGTCGCGGTGGTCGGGTTGGCCGTGGCCGGGCGCCGCCGTGGCCTACCCGCGCTCGCGGCGGCGGCGACGCTTCTGCTCCTGATCGATCCGTGGCTGGCACGCAGCGTCGGGTTCGCATTGTCCGTGCTGGCGACAGCGGGCATTCTCGCCCTGGTGCCGCATTGGCAACGCGCGATGTGGTGGTTGCCCCGGCCGCTGGCGGTGGCCATCGTCGTCCCGTTGGCCGCGCAAGTGGCCTGCACACCCATGCTTCTCGCGGTGTCCGGCGAACTGAGCCTGGCCTCGTTGCCGGCCAACGTGCTCGCCGCGCCGGCTGTGGCGCCGGCGACGATCTTCGGCGTCGTCGCAGCCGCGATCAGTCCGCTCGCGCCTACGGTGGCGGCGTGGTCGGCCTGGGTCGCCGGCATCCCGGCCTGGTGGATCGCCACGCTCGCGCACTGGTTCGCCGAGCGGCCCGGCGCCACGATGCCCTGGGTACCCGGCGCCGCCGGCGTCGTGACGTCGGTGACACTGGCCCTGGTCGCGGTCGCGGCGATGCCGCTGGTGCTCCGCCGGCCCGTCGTGTCGCTGGCGGCCGGTGCGGCCCTGACCGTCGGTCTGCTGCGTGCCCTACCGTCGCCGGGCTGGCCACCGCCGGAGTGGCTGGTGGTGGCCTGCGACGTCGGGCAAGGCGATGCCGTGGTCTTGCGGGCAGGCGAGCACACCGCCGTGGTCGTCGACGCCGGCCGCGAACCGGCGCCGGTGCGGCGCTGTCTCGACGAGCTGGACGTACACACCGTTCCGCTGCTGGTCCTCAGCCATTTCGACCTCGATCATGTCGGCGGCGTACGCGGCGTGCTGGACGGCCGCCACGTCGGCCGGGCGCTCGTCTCGCCGCTGCGCGAGCCAGCGGACAACGCCGCTGACGTGACGCGCCGCCTCGACGAAGCTGGCGTGCCGATGTCAGCGGCTGAGCCGGGCCAGCGGATCGCGGTGGGTGATCAGCTCACGTTGGAAGTGCTGTGGCCGCGCCGGCTCATCTCCGCGCCGGAGTCGGTGTCGAACAACGCCAGCGTCGTGCTCGACGCCGAGGTCGACGGCGTCGACGTTCTGCTGACCGGCGACCTCGAACCTGCGGCGCAGCGTGCCCTGATGCGTTCGGAGCCGAGGCTGAGCACGGACGTGCTGAAGGTCGCGCACCATGGCTCGCCGAACCAGCACCACGGGCTGCTCACCGGGCTCGATGCGCGAATCGCGCTGATCAGCGTCGGCGACGACAACGCCTACGGCCATCCGGCGCCGTCCGTGCTCGATACGCTCCGGGCCGGGGGCGTGCGCACCTTCCGCACCGATCACGACGGTGCGGTGGCCGTCGTTCGCGGACCGGCCGGGCTCGGCGTGGTGACCCGGGACGCGGCGCTCGCACCGTGAGCGGCGTGTCGGCACATCCACGTACGTCGTTGTCGGAGCCGCATGCCATGCTGTGCTTCGTTATGGCTGCGCTGTCCGCTGACCCCCTGGTCCCTGTCACGCTCGTCGCCGGGCCCGAAACGCTGCTCGCCGAACGAGCCGTCGGTGCCGTGGTCAAGGCCGCACGAGCGGCCGATGCCGACGCCGACGTCTCCGTCACCGCCGGAAGCGAACTGACCCCCGGCGGTCTGGCCGAGCATCTGAGTCCGTCGCTGTTCGCCACTAGCCGTGTTCTGGTGGTCCAGGACGTCCAAGACGTGTCCGACGCCGTCGGCGAGCTCCTGGTGGCCCAGGTCAAAGCTCCGGCCGACGGCATTCATGTCGTTCTCGTCCACCCGGGTGGGGTCAAGGGGAAGAAACTGCTCACGGCCCTGCGCAAAGCGGGGGTGCACGAGGTCGCGGCTGATCGCATCACTCGGCCTGACGACCAGGTCGCCTTCGTCCGGGCCGAAGTCCGCCGCGCCGGCGGGCGAATCGACGAGCAAGCCGCACGCCAACTGGTCGACGCCGTCGGCGGCGAGCTGCGGGGGCTGGCGTCGGCCGCGGCCCAGTTGGCCTCCGACGCCCCCGACGGCGTCGTCTCCAGCTCAGTCATCGCGATGTACTTCGAGGGGCGTGCGGAGGTGAAGGGCTGGGTGGTGGCCGACCGCGCTGTGGAGGGCAAGACCGGCGAAGCCGTCGAACAGCTTCGTTGGGCGCTCGAGACTGGTACCGACCCGGTCCTGATCACCGGGGCGCTGGCCACGGCGCTGCGTTCACTGGCCCGGCTTGCCGGTGCACCGCGAGGGTTGCGCGACGCCGATGTCGCCCGCGATCTCGGCGTTCCGCCCTGGAAGGTGCGGATCCTGCGCGGACAATTGCGCGGCTGGACCCCGGCCGGGCTGGCTCACGCCATCCGTGCCGTGGCTGAGGCCGATCTCGCTGTCAAGGGCGGTGGCAACGACCCGACGCTGGCGTTGACCACGGCGCTGGTGCACATCGGCTCGGCCCGCGCGGAACAGGGCGCGGCAGCCAGAGCATGACGAACGGCGCCGCGTCCACCCTGGACACGGCGCCGACAGACGATTCAGCTCAGAGCGAGGCGGCGCGCTTCGTGACGGCCGACTTACGGTTGGCCGCCTGGTTCTTGTGAATGACGCCCTTGGACGACGCCTTGTCGAGCTTGCGAGCCGCGTTGCGAGCCAAGGCCTGCGCCTGGTCGACGTCACCGGCGTCGGCTGCTTCATGGAACCGCCGGATGGCGGTCTTCACCTCGGACTTGACCGCCTTGTTGCGCAGGCGGGCCTTCTCGTTGGTGAGAATGCGCTTTTTCTGGGACTTGATGTTCGCCACGAACGTGTGCCTTCGGTTTGGTTGGACAGGTCAAGAGGGCGGGTGAACACGCGACCGCCAAGACTACCAGTGCTACGGTTCACCAGCCAATTCGGCGGTCAGGTCGACCACGTCGCGCACCTGCCGTCGCCGCCGCTTGTCGACCGCCGACCACGAGGTCACCATGACCCGTCGCCGCCATCGGGCAGCGGGACGTCGTACGGGTGGATGATGTAGGCGATGCCGCCGGATCCGCCGGCCACGGAGCCGTCGGCGAGATGCCGCTTGGTGCGCAGCCAGACCTGCTCGAACTGCTCGCGCGGATACACCCGGCGTACCGCTTCGTTCGAGCTCGACGCGGGGTCGTTGACCACGACGTCGCCGTCCTCGGTGAATCCGACGACGACGAACAGGTGCCCCGCGGTTCCGTAACCGGCGCCGTCCAACTCGCTCGGCTGGAACGACTGTGAGGTCACCACGGGGATCCCCGCGGCGATGAGCCGCTCGAGGTCGTCGAGGGAGTGCAGCCGCGTGACGAAGGCTTCCAGCCCGGTGAACGACGCCGCGTACGCGGTGTTGAACGGCCAGTTGCCGGCACCCTGGTAGGCGTAGTCCCAGGTCATCCGAGCCGCATGCGCGACCTGCGGGTCGGTGTAGCCGGGCTCGATCCAGTCCATGTCGTCGCGGGAAGGCCCGATGCCGAAGTACTCCATGACCATCGTCGTGGAAGTGGGGCTGCACCACACCTCACCGCCGCCGCCGTACTCCGGATAGTTGCCGCTGTGGATGTTCTGCGAACGGCGTGGGACGTCGAGCTCGGTGCCCCAGGCGATTCCGCCGGCGCTGGGTTCGACGTCGAATCGCTCGGGAACGTGCGAGGCCATCGCACCGATCGACCAGGCCCGCGGTGTGGACAGCGACCCTGGTGCGCGGCGCAACGTCAGGCGCAGCTCGTAGCCGCGGATGAGGATGCCGGCGCCGGGATCGTCGACGGCGAGCGTATCGGTCAGCACGCTGGACGTTCCGTCGGATTGGTCTTCGACGGTGGTGCGGTCGATGGTGGTGTCGCCGGCGGCCCAGTGGCCCATCGCGAACCACGGTGACTGGTCGCCGTTGGTGTAGGTGGCGCGAAGCTCGACCGAGATCCAGGTGCCGTGCGGTGTGGAGGCGTTCCACGAGGGCACGATCTCGGTCGCGGCGAAGTCGAGTTCGGTGTATGGCGAGGTCCACGTGGAGTACTCCCACGTGGTGGTCTGCCCGGTGTTCGGATCGGTGAAGTCGGCGGTGCCGGCCGGGCTGCTGATCATCACACCGGCGGGCTGTCCGGGCAGGGGCCACAAGCCGTCGGAGGTGCCGGCGGCCCAGTCGGCGGCGTCGGTCCAGTGCCGCACAGCGATGTGCTCCTCGCCCGCTCGTTGAGCCGCGTCACTGGCCGCCGCCGGGATCGACGACGCGAGCACGGACAAGACGCACGCGGCGCCGAGGGCGACGACGGACGGGCGGGGCATCAGTACTCCTGGGACACTGGCCATGGCGCGAACGATTCAGCGCGTCACACTATGGCCGTTTCGATGCGCAGACGCCAGCCCCGATGTCATGACGCGGCGCCGCAACTGTGAGCATGACCGCCGGGCATGGGATGATGGATCCCACTGGGCGAGTCGCTGTCGCCGCCCACCGATGACCCGCCGACCAGGAAGCCTCGAGGACGCTGCGTGCCAGTCAGTGTGAACGCACCCCCTCCATCGGCCACGCCGCCGGAGTTGCTGCGCAATTTCTGCATCATCGCCCACATCGATCATGGCAAGTCGACGCTGGCCGACCGGATGCTGCAGCTGACCGGCGTGGTGGACGACCGCACCATGCGGGCGCAGTTCTTGGACCGCATGGACATCGAGCGCGAGCGCGGCATCACCATCAAGAGCCAGGCGGTCCGGCTGCCGTTCACGTCGCAGGCCGGCGACCGCGCGGGCACCACGTACGTGCTCAACCTCATCGACACCCCCGGGCACGTCGACTTCTCGTATGAGGTCAGCCGCAGTCTGGCCGCCTGCGAGGGCGCGGTCTTGCTGGTCGACGCCGCTCAGGGCATCGAGGCGCAGACGCTGGCCAATCTGTACCTGGCGCTCGAGCACGACCTGCACATCATCCCGGTCCTGAACAAGATCGACCTGCCGGCGGCGCAGCCGGAGAAGTACGCGGCCGAGATCGCCCACCTGATCGGCGGTTCGCCCGACGACGTCCTCAGGGTCAGCGGCAAGACCGGCGAGGGTGTGCTCGACCTGCTCGAGCGGATCGTCGCCGAGGTCCCGGCGCCCACGGGCGACGCCGATGCCCCGGCCCGGGCGATGATCTTCGACAGCGTCTACGACACCTACCGCGGCGTGGTCACCTACGTGCGGGTGATCGACGGTGCGCTGGCGCCGCGAGAGCGCATCCTGATGCTGTCCACCAAGGCCACCCACGAACTTCTGGAGATCGGCGTCATCGCGCCGGACATGAACCCGGCCGACGGCCTCGGCGTCGGCGAGGTCGGCTATCTCATCACCGGGGTCAAGGACGTGCGCCAGTCCAAGGTGGGTGACACCGTCACCCTCGCCGGCGCGCCGGCCACCGATCCCCTGCCCGGGTACCGCGAGCCCAAGCCGATGGTGTTCTCCGGGCTCTACCCGCTGGACGGCTCGGACTACCCGGACTTGCGCGAGGCGCTGGACAAGTTGAAGCTCAACGACGCCGCGCTGGTCTACGAGCCCGAAACCTCCGGTGCGTTGGGGTTCGGGTTCCGGTGCGGCTTCCTGGGTCTGCTGCACCTGGAGATCGTGCGCGAGCGACTCGAGCGCGAGTTCAATCTCGACCTCGTCTCGACCGCTCCGAACGTCGTCTACCAGGTGACCATGGAAGACGGTACCGAGGCCACCGTCACCAACCCGAGCGAGTTCCCCACCGGCAAGATCGCCACGGTCCGCGAACCCATCGTACGAGCGACGCTGCTGGCGCCCAGCGAGTTCGTCGGCGCGATCATGGAGTTGTGCCAGTCGCGGCGCGGGTCGATGCTCGGCATGGACTACCTGTCCGAGGACCGCGTGGAATTGCGCTACGTGTTGCCCCTGGCCGAGATCGTGTTCGACTTCTTCGACGCGCTGAAGTCGCGTACCCGTGGCTACGCCAGCCTCGATTACGAGCCCGCCGGAGAGCAGGAGGCCGATCTCGTCAAGGTCGACGTGCTGCTGCACGGTGACCCGGTCGACGCCTTCAGCGCGATCGTGCACAAAGACAAGGCGTACGACTACGGCGTGGCGATGGCCGCGAAGCTCAAGGAACTCATCCCGCGCCAGCAGTTCGAGGTGCCGATTCAGGCGGCCATCGGGTCACGGATCATCGCTCGCGAGAACATCCGCGCGATCCGTAAGGATGTGCTGGCCAAGTGTTACGGCGGTGACATCTCGCGCAAGCGCAAGCTGCTGGAGAAGCAGAAGGAAGGCAAGCGGCGGATGAAGATGGTCGGGCGGGTGGAAGTGCCCCAGGAGGCGTTCATCGCCGCCTTGTCGTCCGACGCCGCCGGGGGACAGACGACGAAGAAGTAAGTCCCGTTTGCTGTGCGGTCAGGGCGCCGGCGGGAAGCCGAGGTGAGCCAGTGCGTGGCGCAGCAGGATGCCGTGCCCGCCGAGCATCTCTTTCTGCAGGGCGTCGTCCGCGGCCTCCGCGGGCGGCAGCCACGCCAAGTCGAGAGCGTCCTGGCGGGGTGCGCAGTCGCCGGCGACCGGGATGATGAACGCGAGCGCCACCGCGTGCTGCCGTGGATCGTGGTACGCCGTGACCCCCGGCGTGGGGAAGTACTCCGCGACGGTGAACGGCAGGGGAGAAGCCGGGATCTGGGGCAGGGCGTGCGGGCCGAGGTCTTTCTCGATGTGGCGTTGCAGTGCGTCGCGAATGCGTTCGTGGTGCATCACCCGGCCCGCGACGAGCTCGCGGCGGATCTCACCTTGTGGCGTGGCGCGCAGGAGCAGGCCGACCGACGTCACGACCCCGGTGTCGTCGACGCGGGTGGGCACCGCGTTGACGTAGAGGATGGGCAATCGTCGCCGGGCGAACTCGAGATCTTCGGGGTCGAGCCAGTTCTCGTGTGAGTCCACGGCGGTGCGGTTCATGCTGTCAGTTCTACCCGACGGTGATCGCCTCGGCCCACGCGACGCGCCCCGTGTTCGTGATCATCCGCTGGATGGGCGTCGCTGACACTGCAAGGCCCGAGGCGAAGGCCTTGGTCGGATACGGTGGAGGCAACGCTTGTCGGGCATATTTCGGCAACATGTTCGCCGCGCGGGCTGTCGTTGGGAGCTACCAGGTCGTAACCTTCCTCCCACCTGGCTGTGAACCGGCGGTCCACCGTTCGGTGAGTTTGGGAGGATGCATGAGCGTCGGCACCACTGACAAGGCCGATCAGGTCGCGAATCGTCCGGCCTCCATCGGGCGGATGTTCGCCGACCGGGTCGCGGCGACGCCCGACCGCGAGGCGTACCGCTACCCCGACGGATCCGGCTGGTCGACCCTGACCTGGGCGCAGACGAAGGACCGCGTGTGGGCGTTGGGTGCCGGTCTGCTGTCCCTGGGCATCGAGCACGAGCAGCGGGTCGCGCTGGCGTCGTCGACGCGGATCGAATGGATCCTCGCCGACCTGGCCATCAACGCCGTGGGTGCGGCGACCACCACGATCTACCCCGCGACGACCCCTGAGGACGTCACCTACATCCTGGACGACTCCGAGGCGCGGATCGTGTTCGCCGAGAACGACGAACAGGTGGCCAAGATCGTCGAGCACCGCTCGGCGTCGAGCACCGTGACGAAGATCGTCGTGTTCGACGGCGCCGCCGACGGTGACTTCGTCATCGGCTTCGACGACCTCGAGCGACTCGGTCGCGAGCTGCTGGCCGAGCGCCCGAGCGCGGTCGACGACGCCCTGGCCGGCGTAGGCCCCGAGACCCTCGCCACGCTCATCTACACCTCCGGCACCACCGGCCGTCCCAAGGGCGTCCGGCTGGTCAACGACAACTGGACGTTCGAGGGCGTCGCGATCGACGAGCTCGGCATCCTCGGTATCGACGACGTGCAGTACCTCTGGCTGCCGCTGTCGCACTCGTTCGGCAAGGCGCTCGAAGCGATCCAGCTGCGTATCGGCTTCACGACGGCCGTCGACGGCAACCTCGACCGGATCGTCGACAACCTCGGCACGGTGCAGCCGACGTTCATGGCCGGAGCGCCCCGGATCTTCGAGAAGGTCCGGGCCAAGGTGATCACCGGCGTCCGGGACGAGGGCGGAGTCAAAGAGAAGATCTTCGACTGGGCTTTCGGTGTCGGCGCCAAGGTCTCCGAGCTCAAGCAGGCCGGGCGTGAACCGGGCGGCCTGCTGGCTGCGCAGTACTTCCTGGCCGACCGTCTCGTGTTCAGCAAGATCAAGGCACGCATGGGCGGGCGGATCCGGTTCTTCGTCAGTGGCGCCGCGGCTCTGTCGCGTGAGGTCGCCGAATGGTTCCACGCCGCCGGGCTGCTGATCCTGGAGGGCTACGGCCTCACCGAGACCAGCGCGGCCACGTGTGTGAACCTGCCGCACGACTGCCGGTTCGGCACGGTAGGACCACCCGTGCCCGGTATGCAGGTGTCGATCGCCGACGACGGCGAGATCCTGTTCAAGGGGCCGGGCGTGATGCGCGGTTATCACGGTCGTCCCGATCTCACCGCCGAGGTGCTCGGTGACGACGGCTGGTTCCACACCGGCGACATCGGCGAGCTGGTCGACGGATACGTGCGGGTCACCGACCGCAAGAAGGACCTCATCAAGACCTCCGGCGGCAAGTACGTCGCTCCGCAGGAGATCGAGGTGATCTTCAAGGCGGTCAGCTTGTACGCCAGCCAGATCGTCGTGCACGGCGACACCCGCAACTACTGCACCGCCCTCATCACGCTCGATCCGGAGGCCATCCGCGACTGGGCCACCCGCAACGGGATGGGCGGCCTGTCGTATGAGGAGTTGACTCGGTCCGAGGCCGTCCACGAGCTCATCCAGGGCGAGGTCGACCAGCTCAACGCGCGGCTCGAGCGGTGGGAGACCATCAAGAAGTTCCAGATCCTCTCCACCGACTTGTCCGTGGAGTCCGGCGACCTGACGCCCAGCCTCAAGGTCAAGCGCAAGGCCGTGGAGAAGAAGTACATGGACGTCCTGGACAGCATGTACACGTCGTAGCCGGGGGGACTGCCTCGTGCCCCCACCGCCGGGTGCAGCAGGTTCGGCCCGGAGGGGACAATGGGCAGGTGCCATCGACGTTGCCCGAGGGATCGCCCGCGCCCGCCGACGGGTCGTTGCCGCCCGCGTCGCTGGAGGGGGTGGGCACCCGTCCGTTCGGCGTCTACCTGCACGTGCCGTTCTGCGTGACCAGGTGTGGCTACTGCGACTTCAACACCTACACCGCGGACGAGCTCGGCCCCGCGCCCGGAGCGTCCAGATCGAGCTGGGCCGACGGCGCGATCGCTGAGCTCCGGCTCGCCCGCCGTGTCCTCGGCGGCGCCGACATCACCGTGTCGACGGTGTTCGTCGGCGGTGGGACGCCGAGCTTGCTGCCGCCGGGCGATCTGGCCCGGGTCCTTGACGTCATCGACGGCGAGTTCGGTTTGAGCGAGGACGCCGAGATCACCACCGAGGCAAATCCGGAGTCGGTGACGCCGGCGTCGCTGAGCGCGCTGCGAGCGGCGGGCTTCACGCGCGTGTCGCTGGGCATGCAGAGCGCCCGCCCGCACGTGCTCGCCGTCCTCGACCGCGTCCACACCCCAGGGCGTGCGACCGAGGCAGTGGCCGAGGCGCGGGAGGCCGGTTTCGAGCATGTGAGCCTTGACCTCATCTACGGCACGCCGGGGGAGAGCATCGACGATTGGCGCGCCAGCCTCGACGCGGCGGTGGCCGCCGGCCCGGACCACATCAGTGCCTACGCCCTGATCGTCGAGGAGGGCACCGCGCTGGCCGCTCGGATCCGGCGCGGTGAGCTGCCCATGCCCGACGACGACGATCAAGCCGACAAGTACGAACTGGCCGATGACGTCCTCGGCGCTGCGGGCTTCACGTGGTACGAGCTGTCCAACTGGGCGACTTCACCGGCAGCGCGATGCGCGCACAACGAGTTGTACTGGACCGGCGGAGACTGGTGGGGTGTCGGGCCGGGCGCGCACAGCCACGTAGGCGGCACCCGCTGGTGGAACGTCAAGCACCCCGCGCCGTGGGCGGCCCGGCTGGCCGCGGGCACGAGCCCGGCTCAGGCGCGAGAGGTCCTGGACACGTCGACCCGGCGCACCGAGCGCGTCCTGCTCGAGGTGCGCCACGTCGACGGGCTCGACCTCGATGTTCTCGACGCCGAGGGCCGGGCGGCAGCTCGCCGCGCGGTGGACGACGGCCTCGGCGTGCCCGACGCGTTCGACCGCGGCCGCCTGGTGCTGACGCGCCGTGGCCGGTTGCTCGCCGACGCCGTCGTTCGCGACCTCGTCAGTTGACGCAAGCCGCCGTACGGCAGGCGCGTGATGATTGGTTGGTTTTGGGCGTCATAGCGCCTGAAACCAACCAACCATGGGCCTGGTGATCATTGGGAGCCGGGCGCGGTGACGAAATCGATCAGCTCCTCCACCCGGCCCAGGAACGCCGGTTCCAGATCGGCGTACGTGCGTACGCAGCCGAGGATGCGTTCCCACGCCTCCCAGGTTTCGACGTTCCACCCGAGCCGCTCGACGACGCCCTCCTTCCATGGCACCCCTTTGGGCACGTCGGGCCAGGCGGTCAGGCCCACGGCGGACGGGCGCACCGCCTGCCACACGTCGACGTAGGGATGCCCGAGGACGAGGACGTGCTCGGCGCCTGGCGCGTCGGCGACCTGCTGGGCAAGACGCGTCTCCTTGGACCCGGTCACCAGGTGATCGAGCATGACGCCCAGACGGCGGTGCGGTGCCGGAGCGAAGTCCGCGACGATCGCCGCGAGATCGTCGGCGCCCCCCAGCTCCTCGACGACGACGCCTTCGACCCGCAGGTCGTGGCCCCACACCTTCTCCACCAGCTGGGCGTCGTGCTTGCCCTCGACGTAGATGCGGCTTTCGCGGGCCGTGCGGGCGCGGTGGTCGAGCACGGCGATCGATCCCGATGCGCTGCGTGCCGGCTTCTTCGCCGCCGTTGTGGTGGGGCGCACCAGGGCGACGGGCTTGCCGTCGATCCAGAAGCCGGGGCCGAGTGGAAAGCTGCGCACCTTCCCGTGGCGATCTTCGAGGGTGACGCCGTGCTTGTCGTAGTCGACGACGGCGCCGCAGAAACCGGTCTGCACGTCTTCGACGACGAGGCCGATCTCGACGGGCTGTTCGGTACTCGCCCGGCGTTTCGGATGCGGAGAGTTGGTGAGGACGTCGCGGCCGTAGCGGTCGGAAAAACTGCTCACGATCGGCGACCGTACTCGGTGCGGCAGCCACCGTCCGGCAGCGACACGTGTACGGGCCGGGCGCTGACACCAGGTGGCAGCGACCGGCCCGCTGGCAGGGGATGCGAGATCGCGAGGTCAGTGCGCCATGACCGGGGCCGCCTCGCCTTCGTCGCCGGTGACGAGGGCAGTGCCGGAGTTATGTGTTCCGGCGTTGACCAGCGTGAACGCGGCAGTAGCGGCGCCGACCAGGATGCCGACCGCCCACCACAGCGCGGACGTGTAGCCCTCGACCATGCCCTGGAGCTGAACCAGCTCGGGGGAGGCCGCGCCGGCGAGGTTCGCCGCGATGTAGGCCGACGTGGCGCTGGCAGCGATCGTGTTGAGCAGCGCCGTTCCGATCGCGCCGCCCACCTGCTGCGAGGTGTTGATCATCGCCGAGGCGATGCCGGAGTCGCGTGGCTGCACGCCGTAGGTGGCCAGGCTCATGGCGGGCATGAACGTCGAGCCGAGGCCCAGGCCCAACAGGATCTGGGCTGGCAGCAGCAAACCGACGTACGAACTGTCCGGCTGCATCTGCGTCAGGATCAGCATGCCGCTGGCGGCGACCAGCAACCCTGGCGTCATGATGTAGCGCGCCGGGACACGGGTGATGAGCCGTGCACCGATCTGCGTCGAGCCGGTCACCATGCCCGCCACCATCGGCAGGAAGGCGAACCCGGAGCGCACCGGGCTGTAGCCCTTGACGATCTGCAAGTAGTACGTCAGGAACAGGAACAGGCCGAACATGGCGATGGTCGCCAGCCCCAGCGCCAGGTAGACGCCGCCACGGTTGCGGTCGAGCACGACGCGCAGCGGCAGCAGCGGCGCGGCCACCTTCCGTTCGACGAGTACGAACGTCGCCAACAGGATGGCTGTCAGGACGAACAGGCCGATGGTCGTGGTCTCCGACCACCCGTGCGACTCGGCGCGGGTGAAGCCGTACACCAGCGACACCAGGCCGAGCGTGCCGAGCAGGGCGCCGGGCAGGTCCAGCGGCGATCGGTTCTTGCTGCCGGCCGGGTCGTAGACCTGGGCGGCAGCGCCGAAGAAGGCGAACGCCGCGATCGGGATGTTGACGAAGAACACCCAGCGCCAATCGAGGTACTCGGTGAGCAGGCCGCCGAGGATGAGACCCAGGGCAGCCCCGCCGCCGGCGATGGCGCCGAAGATGCCGAACGCCTTGGCGCGTTCCCTGCCGTCGGTGAACATCACCGCCAGCAAGGACAAGGCGGCCGGCGCGAGCAGAGCGCCGAACACCCCTTGCAGGGCGCGCGAGCCGAACATCATCGCTTCGTTGACCGCAGCGCCGCCCAGAGTGGAGGCAGCAGCGAAGCCGACCAGGCCGGTGAGGAACGTGCGCTTGCGGCCCCACATGTCGGCCACGCGCCCGCCGAGTAGGAGGAGGCCGCCGAAGGCCAGCGCGTAGGCCGTGATGACCCATTGCCGGTTGCCGTCAGAGATACCGAGGTCGGCTTGGGCGGAGGGCAAGGCGATGTTGACGATGGTCGCATCGAGCACGACCATCAACTGCGCGATGGCGATGAAGGCGAGTGCTCTCCAGCGCCGGGGATCAGGCCGGGATGCAGTATCCGGCAGCTGGGATGGAGTTTCAGACATGACGAAGGCCAGCCATTCAAAGTCGGTTCGGTTGTGGCGTCGTACTGGACTCGTTGGTTCTGGTCAGGGGCCTCGTGGTCAGGCCTCGTGGTGCTCGAGGGCCTCGAGCGTGGCGGCGGATCCGGGCAGCGTCGACCGGATCGGGGTGTGTAGGCCGTCGATGAACAACTGCAGGTGCCGGCGCGTGAACCGGTCGAAATAGGCGCAGTCCGAGCCTGGAATCGGCCTGCTGAGCTGCGTCAGCGCGGTCATCACGTCGCCGAGGGCGACGTCAGGTCGTAGTTGTCCCGATGCGCGGGCGTCGTCCATCAGGCGTTCGACTGCGGACTCGAGTCGCTCGCGTGCCGCGACGACATCGGGCGCGGACTTGTCGAACCCTTTGCAGAACAACGACGTGAGCGATCCGACTCGTTCGTCGACGGCGGCGTGGATGAAGTGTCTCAGCGCCTCGAACGGGTCCGGCTCGCTGTGCGCTGCCGCTTCAGCTTGCTCGGCGATGCGCGTCATTGATTGGACCGCGACCTGATGGGCGAGCTCCCAACGGTCGGCGAAGTGCCGGTAGAGGGTCGCGTTGCCCACGCCCGCGCGACTGGCGATGGTGTCCAACGGCACGTCCGGGCCGATCTCGACGAACGCCTCCCGCGCGGCGGCGATGATCCGCTCACGATTGCGGGACGCATCCACCCGCAGCCGGTTCAGCCGGGGCACCGTTGCTGCTCCGTCCATCGGAGCTCCTTCGACGACGTGGGACGAACCGGGGAGTGGCTCCCCGGTTTCAGGGTCACAGAGAACTAACGGGGACTCGGTCCCCGGAATTTCCGGCACGTAATGTGAGCTGAGTCACAGTGAGGACGTGGTCGTATCGCCGGAGTCCGTCCGATGTCCGCATGCGGCGCAGCGATGCGCACCGCGGCGGCGGTCATCACGTGCGTGACCACCGATGACCCGACCGCGTAGACTTGGCACTTAGCAGTGTCGAGTGCCAGAGTTCAGCTGTCCCCGGCAGGAGGTGTGAGGCGGTTGAGCGTTGATGACCGCAAACTCGACGTCCTTCGGGCGATCGTCGAGGACTACGTTGCCACCCAGGAACCCGTCGGCTCGAAGGCGCTGGCCGATCGACACCAGCTCGGTGTGTCCCCCGCCACCATCCGCAACGACATGGCCGTACTCGAGGACGAGGGGTACATCACCCAGCCGCACACCAGCGCGGGCCGTATCCCCACCGACAAGGGCTATCGCCTGTTCGTCGACAAGCTCTCCACCGTCAAGCCGCTGTCGGTCGCGGAGCGCCGTGCCATCCAGACGTTCCTCGACGGCGCCGTGGACCTCGACGACGTCGTCTCGCGTACCGTGCGGTTGCTGGCCCAGCTGACCAGGCAGGCCGCGATCGTGCAGTATCCGTCGCTGACGCGTTCGTCGGTCCGGCACGTCGAACTGGTCGCCATCGCACCGCAACGTGTGCTGGTCGTGCTGATCACCGAAGGCGGGCGAGTCGAGCAGCGAGTCGTGGAGCTGCCCGCCGATCCCGACGATCGGTTCCTGGGCGATCTGCGCGCGCGGATGAACGCACTCGTGGCGGGGCAGGACTTCAGTGCCGTGGAGTCCCGGGTGGCCGACCTGTCCGAGCAGTTCGACCCGGACGAGCGCCCCCTCGTGGTCGCCATCACCGCCACCCTGCTCGAGACGCTCGTCGAGCGGCACGAAGATCGCCTCGCCGTCGCCGGCACGGGTAACCTGGCCCGTTACGGGCACGAGTTCGACCATGAGCTCGAGTCCTTGTTGTCGGCGCTGGAAGAACATGTCGTCTTGTTGCGCCTGCTCGGTGAGGCGACGAGTCCCACCCTGCGGGTCCGTATCGGGCACGAGAACGCACTGCAGGGGCTGTCGGCCACGTCCATCGTGACCACCGGGTACGGTCCGGACGAGCAGGCGTTGGCGAGCATGGGCGTCGTCGGTCCGACACGAATGGACTACCCGGGGACTATCGCAGCGGTCGGCGCTGTTGCCCGTTACGTCAGCAAGATTCTCGCGGCAGGATAGTGCGCAGAACGCAGGATGGTTGGAGATCACAGGGTGCCCACCACGGACTACTACGAGGTGCTCGGCGTGTCGAGGGATGCCTCGAACGACGAGATCAAGAAGGCCTATCGCAAGCTTGCGCGGCAGCTGCACCCCGACGTCAATCCCGATCCTGAGACCCAAGAGCGCTTCAAGCAGGTGGTCGCCGCCTACGAAGTGCTCACCGATCCGCAGAAGCGCGAGATGTACGACCTCGGCGCCGACCCCCTGGCCAGTGGCGGCGGGGCAGGCGGCAACTTCGGCGGTGCGTTCTCGTTCACCGACATCATGGACGCCTTCTTCGGCGGCACCACGGCGCGCGGGCCGCGTAGCCGGGTGCGGCGCGGCCAGGACGCGCTGGTGCCGCTGAAGATCGAGCTGTCCGAGGCGGTGTTCGGGGCCACCAAGGAGTTGCAGGTCGACACCGCGGTCACCTGTACGGTCTGCAACGGCGGCGGGACCGCCGACGGCGCCGCATTGGCCACCTGCCCCACCTGCCGGGGCCAAGGTGAGGTCAGCCAGGTGCAGCGCTCGTTCCTCGGCCAGGTCATGACCACCCGGCCGTGCCCGCAGTGCCATGGCTTCGGGTCGATCAACCCGAACCCTTGTGTCGAGTGCTCCGGCGACGGCCGGGTGCGTACCCGGCGCAAGCTCACCATCAAGATCCCGGCCGGTGTCGACAGCGGCACCCGCATCCAGCTGGCCGGGCAGGGCGAGGTCGGTCCTGGTGGGGGACCAGCCGGTGACCTCTACGTCGAGGTGACCGTCACCCCGCACCCGATCTTCACCCGCGACGGCGACGACTTGCGGTGCACGTTGCCGGTGCCGATGACGGCCGCGGCACTGGGAACCTCGGTGGAGCTCGAGACGTTCGACGGCCCGGCCACCATCGAGATCCGGCCCGGGGCGCAGCACGGCGAGGAGGTCCGGCTCAGCGCCCGCGGCGTGCCGAAGTTGCGCGGTACGGGCCGCGGCGATCTCATCGTCCGCCTCGACGTCCAGACGCCGACCAAGCTCGACCACCGCCAAGAGGAGTTGCTGCGCGAACTGGCGGCGCTGCGCAACGAAGAGTCGGTGCCGGGACCGGTGTCGGGGGAGTCCAATGGAAACTTCTTCTCCCGGATCCGCGACGCCTTCAAAGAGGGCCTCAACTGACCCGGTCCTCCTGCCGAGCATGACGGCCGGCCACGCATGACCGCCCCGCTGTTCCTCGCCGACGCCGACCCCGAGGCGTTTCGCACCTGCGAGCGGATCGTCTTGGCCGGCGACGAGGGCCGCCACGCCGCGGTCGTACGCCGCATCACCGCAGGCGAGACTGTCGATTTGACCGACGGCACCGGCCACCTGGCGCGCTGCCGCGTCGTTGCTGCCGACAAGCACGGCATCACCTGCGAGGTCACCGACCGTATCGACGTTCCGGCGCCGCAGCCTCGCATCGTCGTGGCCCAGGCCCTACCCAAACAGGACCGCGGTGAGACGGCCGTGGAGACGATGACCGAGGTCGGCGTCGACACGATCGTCCCGTGGTCGGCCGCCCGCTGCATGGTGCGCTGGAAGGGCGAACGCGGCGACAAGGCGCTACGGCGCTGGCGCTCCACTGCGCGCGAAGCGGCGAAGCAGGCCAGGCGCGCCTGGCTGCCGGACGTGACCGCCCCCGTGACGACGAACGAGCTCGCCGATCTCGTCCGCGGCGCCTCGCTGGGCGTCGTCCTGCATGAAGAGGCCGGTGGCCGGATCGGCGAGCTGGACGTACCGGCAGCCGGCGAGGTCGTCATCGTCGTGGGACCCGAAGGCGGCGTCACGCCGGAGGAGATCGAGATTCTGGAGGAGGCCGGCGCCGTCACCGTCCGGTTGGGGCCGACGGTGCTGCGCACGTCGACCGCGGGAACCGTGGCCGCCGGTGTCCTGCTCGCCGCCACGGATCGGTGGCGCTGACGACCGCGCGGCTCACTGCACCGTGAAGGTCTTGGTGTCGCTCATCGGCGCGCGGCCCTCGCCGCCGGAGACGTCGATCTCACTGACGACGACCTCATAGGTCCCCGGTTCGAGGTCGAGCTCGAACTCGAACGGCGACATGGTGCAGCACTCTTCGGCCGTGACGGTGCCTGAGTCGACGACGTCGCCGTCGCTGCGGACCTCCCACTGCAGCGTCGCCTCGAACGCGGCGCCGGAACCGCGCACCGCGACCGGATTGGCCACCGTCGCGCCATGGCCCGGCTCGTCGATCTGCACGAGCTGGCGGACCTCCAAGGGGTCGGCGCGGCCGGCGGGATCGGCCAGATCCGGCCCGCCTTGTGGCCAGGCCGCCGGCTCGCCGTCCACGCTCACCTGCACGGTCGTGGCGGAGCCGGCGTCGTGCATGGCTGCCGCGGCGGTCGCGGTGTAGATGAGTTGCTGCGCGGCCATCCGTGCCGCCTCGCTGGAGTCGGCTTCGAGCTCTGGCATCGTGGCGAACACGACGTCGATCGTGTCGTCTTCCACCTGGGTGGACTCGACGTCGAGTCCCCTCGGCCACAGGGTGCGGTAGTCCGGGTCGAGCGGTGGTTCGCCGAGCTGGGCCACTGCTGTGGTCACCGCCGGCGCGGCGGACTCGACCTCGCGGAACTCGCGCGTCAAACGGAGCCCGGCCGGTGTGTCGACGACGTAATAGACCGGAACGGTGATGGTCCGGACATCTGCCTGCTCGGTCGGTTCACCCTCGGTCTGGGTCGGGGAGTTCCCGGACGTGGCGGCGCCGGACTCTGCGGGCATGGGGTCGGTGGACTCCGGCGGTGTGGACGTCGAGTCGGCCGTCACGACGGGGCTCTCGTCGTCGCCGAGGACCGCCACGCCGCCGGCGATGACCGCCGCTGCCACGACGGTCGCACCAGCCAAGCCGACGGCCACCGGCGTACGCCACCAGGGGATCGACGCGGCGGTGCGCCGCCGGATCTGCGCCAGCCCGTCGGGGCCGGGGTGCACCTGGCCGGCGGCGTGGTGCAAGGCGTCGCGCAGGCGCTGTTCCTCGGGGGAGAATTCGTCGGGTTCATGTGGCGTGTTCATGATGTACCCCTTACGACCACGCGGCCATGGCGGTACGCAGCCCGGCCATGCCCCGCGAGAGGTGGCTCTTGACGGCGCCGCGGCTGATCTTCATGGCTTCGGCGATCTCCGCCTCGACCAGGCCGCCGTAGTAGCGGAGCACGACGGCCTCGCGCTGTCGCCGCGGCAACTCGCGCAGCGCATCGACCACGGCGGCTCCGGCGGCATCGAGCAGCGCTTCGTGCTCGGCGCTGGGTGCATGGTCCGGTGGGTTCTCGGGATGGCGCGCGGCGACCCCGCGGCGCCGCTGCACCGATCGGCAGCCGTGCACCACGGACGTGCGCAGGTACGCCACGGCGCGATCGGGGTCGCGCAGCGAGCGCCATCGCCGGTGCAGGGCGACGAAGGCGTCTTGGACGACCTCTTCGGCAACGGCATGATCGCCCTGGAGCAAAGTGCCCAACCGGACGAGTCGGACGTAGTGGGCCGCGTAGAGGTCCGTGACCGCAGCGTCTGCCGCGGATTCGATCTGCTCTTCCACCACATACCCCTGATGACGCCGTGCCGTGCGGTTTGGTTTACATGTGCCGGGCCACCGTAGGTGATCGGCCTCGCGTCGGGGTGGCCATTCGGTGAAACGGCGCAAGCTCGGTGCAGGTGCGGGTGGCGCCGTCCGTACGATGCCCGAATGATCTTTCGCGCCGCCTGCGAGCACCGCCGCGTTCAGCTGACGTCGTGGCCGGTGACGAGGTCGGGGTTGGCCGTGAGGAAGGCATCCATGTCGTCGGCTTGAAGCGCCGCCCACAGCTCACCGGCGCGCTGCTCGTCGTAGACGACGATGCTCTGCCCGCCCGCCTCGCCGGTTCCGTCCGTGGGCACGGTGAGGAACGTCATGTCGTCGGCGCGAAGCCCGCGCATGGACAGGCCCAGACGCACCATGTCGAAGGCGCCGAGACCTTCGTCGACGCGCGCTGTCTCACCGATGGCGTCTGCGAGGCCGTTCATGGTGTTCGGGCTGGTGAAAGTGCCCGCCGACAGCAGCTCGTTCATCAGCGCGCGCAGGAAGTTCTGCTGGCGCTTGACCCGATCGAAGTCACCGGCCGGCAGGCCCTTGCGCTCCCGGACGTACTGCAAGGCGGTCTCTCCGTCCAGCACGTGCTCGCCCGCGGGCAGGGTGGTGTCGTCGGCGAGCACGGTGGGCTCGTCGAAGGTCAGAGTGACGCCACCGAGCTCGTCGGTGAGTTCCTCGAACCCGCTCCAGTCGATCAGCGCGAGGTGATCGATGCGAAAGCCGATCAGCTGCTCGACGGTGCGGACGAACAGTGCCGGCCCGTCGAACGAGTAGGCGGCGTTGATCTTGTTCGCACCGTGGTCGGGGATGTCGACGTAGGTGTCTCGCGGGATCGACACGACATAGCCGTGGTCGCGTCCGTCCGGGACGTGCACCAGCATGATCGTGTCCGTGCGTGCGGCGCCGGGCTGGAACACCTCCGCGCTGTCCAGGCCGTCGGCGTTGTCCAAGCCGCCGAGCAGGAACGTCACGGCGTCGCCGCCGGCCTCGGGCGGGCGCTGTTCGTCGGGGATGTCGAAGGCGTCGGGGATTCGCGGGATGTTCGACGAGACCCGGTTGACGAACCACGCCACGCTGACACCGGCGACCAACACGAGCGTGACGAGTCCGGCCAACACACCGAAGAAGATGCGCCGGTTGCGACGCCGCCGGTGGACGATCTCGTCGTACTCCTCGTACTGGCGCATCGCCTCGGCGTAGACGGACTCCTCGTCCTCGGCGTCGTCTTTCCTTCTCCGCATGGCCCCAGAGCGTACGATCTTGAGATCCTGGGCAGGAGACCGGCCGGATGATCGGCACCGCCGCCGCACTGTCTGTACTGAATTGCACTGAACCGAACTGCACTGAACCGGACTGCACTGACATGACTCGCACCGAATCGGAGGCACCGTGACCCGAGACGCCGACTGCCTGTTCTGCAAGATCGTCGACGGACAGGTCCCGGCCACCATCGTCCGGCGCTCGGAACGCTCCATCGCGTTCCGCGACATCGCCCCGCAGGCGCCGACCCACGTCCTGGTGATACCGAAGGAGCACTACGTGAACGTCGCGGCCCTGGCGGCCGAGGCGCCCGAGACGCTCACCGAAGTCGTGCGCGAGGCGAGCGCGGTCGCCGCTGACGAGGGAATCGAAGCCTTCCGCCTGGTGTTCAACACAGGTGTGCAGGCGGGCCAATCGGTCTTCCACGTGCACGCTCATGTGCTCGGTGGACGTGACATGACCTGGCCCCCTGGCTGAGCGACCGGCGCGAGGGCACCGAGACGAGAATGCCCGCGACTGGAGCCGGTCCACGCAGGTAGCATGACGGTTAGATACCAGCACACCCCGAAAGGCAGGCGTGATCAGGTCCCGACCGGGACCGTCCCATGGCAAAGGCAGACGTGGCCACCGAACAGGCCCAGAACGCGATCGTCGTCCCCTCGAGCATCCCCATGGTGAGTTTGCTCGGCTCGGGCGACGAGTTGATCCGCGTCGTGGAGGACTCCTTCGACGATGTCGACATCCACGTGCGCGGCAATCGGATCACCATGACCGGGCCGACCGGCGACATCGCCGAGGCGGAGCGAGTCCTGGACGAGATGGTGGCGGTCTTGCGCACCGGTCAAGGGTTGACCCCCGAAGCCGTCGAGCGCACCGTCGCGATGCTGCGAGCCCGCACCGAGGAGCGCCCGGCTGACGTACTGACCGCGAACATCCTGTCCAATCGTGGCCGCACGATTCGCGCCAAGACGCTCAACCAGAAGCGCTACGTCGACGCGATCGACGAGCACACGGTCGTGTTCGGCATCGGTCCGGCCGGCACCGGCAAGACCTACCTGGCCGTGGCCAAGGCCGTACAGGCGCTGCAGGCCAAGCAGGTCAATCGCATCCTGCTCACGCGCCCGGCCATCGAGGCCGGCGAGCGGCTCGGGTTCTTGCCCGGCACGCTGTCGGAGAAGATCGATCCGTATCTGCGCCCGCTGTACGACGCTCTGCACGACATGATGGACCCCGCTTCCATCCCGCGGTTGATGACCGAGGGCACCATCGAGGTGGCGCCGCTGGCCTACATGCGCGGACGCACGCTCAACGACGCATTCGTCATCCTCGACGAGGCGCAGAACACCTCGGGCGAGCAGATGAAGATGTTCCTGACTCGGCTCGGGTTCGGGTCCAAGATGGTGGTCACCGGTGACGTCACCCAGGTCGACCTGCCGGCGGGCACGTCCAGCGGGTTGAAGATCGTCGAAGGCATCCTCGGCGACATCGACGACGTGCACTTCTGCAGGCTGTCCAGTCACGACGTGGTCCGGCACCGGCTGGTCGGCGAAATCGTCGACGCGTACACCCGCTACGACGCCGAACAGGACGCCGCACGCGGTAACGGGCGGTCGCGGGTGCCCGGGAGACGTCCGTGACCATCGAGGTCAACAACGAGAGCCCCGTTGACGTCGACGTCAAGGCGCTGTCCGATCTCGCCCGGTTCGTGCTCGACAACCAACGCATCCATCCGCTGGCCGAGCTGGCCATTCTCCTGGTCGACACCACGACCATGGAGGAGCTGCACGTGCAGTGGATGGACGAGCCGGGTCCCACCGACGTGCTGTCCTTCCCCATGGACGAGCTGCGGCCCACGCCTGACGACGCCGAGCCCGAGCCCGGCCTGCTCGGCGACGTCGTGCTGTGTCCCGAGGTCGCGGCCACCCAGGCGCGCGCGGCCGGGCACAGCACCGCCGACGAGCTGCATCTACTCACCACCCACGGCATTCTTCACCTGCTCGGCTACGATCACGCCGAGCCGGAGGAGGAGAAGACGATGTTCGGCTTGCAGAAGAGTCTGCTGTCCGACTGGCGCACGGCCCGGCGGGCCCGCACCTGATGTTCGCCTCAGCTACGGTCTGGTTGCTCGTCTCGGCCGCCGTGCTGGCAGTGGTCGCAGGCGTGATCGCCATGGCCGAGGCGGCATTGACGACGTTCTCCCGCGTCCGTGCCGCGCAGCTGCGGCGCGAGCAACGCCGCGGCGCGGAAGCGTTGCAGCGCTTCGCTGACGATCCGGTGCCCGCGCTGAACACCGTGCTGCTGCTGCGGATGACGGCCGAGATCTGCGCGGTCGTTCTGGTCGCGGTCGTGTGTGAACAGTATTTCGAGCCGTGGTGGCTGACGCTGCTGGTGGCCGCCGGGTCCATGGTCGTGGTCTCCTACGTCGTGGTGGGTGTCGCGCCGCGCACCATCGGGCGTCAGCACTCCGACGGCGTCGCGTTGGCCTTCGCGGGCCCGTTGCTGAGCTTCACCCGGGCCTTGGGCCCGATCGCGCGGCTGCTCATCCTGCTCGGCAATGCGCTCACCCCGGGGCAGGGGTTCCGCGAGGGCCCGTTCGCGTCCGAGGCCGAACTGCGCGAGATGGTCGACCTCGCCGAGGCGGGACGGATCATCGAATCCGGCGAGCGTGAGATGATCCACTCGGTGTTCGAGCTCGGCGACACCGTCGTCCGCGAGGTCATGGTGCCGCGTCCCGACGTGGTGTTCATCGAGGCCGGCAAGACGTTGCGCCAGTTCCAATCGTTGGCGCTGCGCAGCGGATTCAGCCGTATCCCGGTCGTGGGCTCAGGAGGGCTCGACGACATCATCGGCATGGTCTATCTCAAGGACATCGCCCGGCGGCTGTACGACAACCGCGACGCCGAGTCCGTCGAGAAGGTCGAGTCGGTGGCTCGCCCGGCGTTCTTCGTGCCGGACTCGAAGCCGGCGGACGCTCTGCTGCGCGAGATGCAGTCGCAGCGCACTCACGTCGCCATCGTCGTCGACGAGTATGGCGGCACCGCCGGGCTGGTGACCATCGAGGACATCCTCGAAGAGATCGTGGGTGAGATCACCGACGAGTACGACAACGACGAAGTCGAGGTACAAGAGCTCGACGGCGGCGCAGTCCGGGTGAGCTCCCGGTTGCACGTCGACGATCTCGGTGATCTGTTCGGTATCGAGCTGTCCGACGACGACGTCGACACGGTCGGCGGGCTGATGGCCAAACACCTCGGCCGGGTGCCGATCCCCGGCGCTCAAGTCGACGTCGCCGGGTTGCGCTTGGTCGCCGAAGGCCCGGCGGGGCGACGCAACCGCATCGGAACCATCGTGGCCAGCCGCATCGTTGGCGTCGGGGCAGAACACCCACATGAGGAGCATGCGTGAGCGATTCGACGGTTGATCTCCACCCCGAGGACGCAAAGATCGTCACCTTGGCACGTTCGGCCCGGGCGCGCCGAGCCACCACGGGCGGTGCGGCCGTGCGTGACGTCGACGGACGGACCTACGCCGCCAGCGACGTGAGCCTGCCGTCGCTCACGCTCTCGGCGCTCCAGGTCGCGGTCGCGATGGCGGTATCCAGCGGCTCGACCGGACTGGAGGCAGCGGCGGTGGTGACCGCCGACGATCCGGGCAGCGTCGATATCCAGGCGGTGGGCGAGCTGGGCGGGTCCGGTGTCCCGGTGTACGTGGCCGGAGCCGACGGCACACACCGTGCCACCTTGCGGTCGTAGATATCTGCACGTGAGTGCGCTACCGTGCCGCCCGACCCGGCTGCGGCACGAGCGCGATCGATCGAGACGGAGATGTGAATGAACTTCTGCAGTAACTGCGGAGCACCTGCCACCGGAGGGGCGTATTGCGCCAACTGCGGCCAGCAGCTGACAGCGCCTTCGGGGCAGACGACTCCAGCGCAGGCGACGTCAGGCCCGCCCGGGCAAGGCGGTGCCGCTGCGCAGCAGAAGGCGGCGCCGGGAGCGCGACCCGGCGCCAGCATCAACCCGTTTGCCGACATTCCGGTCGTCGACTACGGCCGCGACGCCATCGCGCTGGTGTTGCTGCTCGTGTCGTTCGGAATGCCCTGGGACGCCGTGGACTCCGCGACGGGCAAGGTCTACGTGATCCTGGCGACGCTGCTGTCGATCGTCTCGCTCACCCTGCCGTACCTGAAACGCGGCGGCATCCTCCCGGCCACCTGGGGCACCGCCCAACTGCGGCTGACCCGCCTGGCGGCCAACGCCCCGTACGTCGTGGTGGTCCTGGTGACCTTCGTCCTGGCGTACGTGGGTGAGGACGGCGGCGACGGCGTTGGGGTGGGTATCGCGTTCGGACTGGCCGGCGCGCTGCTCGCGGCCCAGGGCCGGCAAGCCGAGCAGGAGCCCGCGCCCGGCGACGGTGCGCTGTGGCGGGCCGTCACCATCGGGTTGGCCGGCCTGTTCGCCCTGCTGAGCGTGTTGAGCGCGGTCCTGTTCCTGATCGATTTCGCCGAGAATCTCGATTGGGCGCCCATCACGTTGCGCCTGCTCGTCGTCGTGTTCTTCCTCGCGCTCGTGGCGATGCCGACGATGGGTCTGGTCCGTGGCCAGCCGGGTTGGCGAGACGTCCTCGTCCTGCTGGCGATCGTGGGGCTGTTCGTCGCACTGTGGCAGTTGGGCGCTGAGCGCACGCTCAGCGACGCGTGGAACCTGCGGGCTCTGGGGCCGGCCATGTTGCTGTACCCGGCGCTCGGCGCCGCGGCCGCCTCGGCCGGACTGTCCGCCATCGACCGTCCGGTGGCCGGTGCCACCCGGTGGGTCACGATGTCCATCCGCCTGTTCCAGCTGGTCGCGATCGTGGGCGTGTTCGGCGCGGTGATGTACGCCGTTCAGCTCATCGACATCGAGGACGGACGCGGCAGCGCGATCACCGTTCTGGTGCTGCACCTGCTGGTCGTGGTCGCTGCGCTGGTCGGACGTAACGCGCTGGTCGGGGCGCCGAACCAGGGACGCGCCGTGGCCATCGGCGCGGGCTTGGTGTTCGCCGTGCTCGGCGTGGTGATCGTCTCGGTTCTGGGGGCCTCCGATCTCGCGATCGTCGGCCTGTTCGACGCTGCCATGGTCAGCGTCATGTGGTGGTTCGCCCTGGCGATTCTTCTCGCGCTGACCACCCCCAAGGCGGTCCGGGACGAATTCGGCCCGGTGTCGGTCAGCGCGGCGGGCTTCGGCAACGGCTCGGCGGCGAAGTCGAGCCAGACGCCGGCGGCACCGCCGGTGGCGTCCGGACCCCCGGCCGCTGGCACCGCTGCGCCGACATCGACACCGGCTGCGACTCCCACGCCTGCCGAAGCCGCTGAACCGGCCAAGCCCGAGGCGTCGAAGCCGGAGGCATCGAAGCCCGATGCGTCGAAGCCGGCCGATACGGCCCGCCCGGCTGGATCCGCCGCGGCCGCTGGCGCGGCGACACCGGCGGAGAAGTCCCCGAGCGCCGATGTGAGTGCCTCGGCAGGCTCGGCCGCACCAGCGGATGCGGCGACGCCGAAGGACGAGCCGAAGGCCGAAGCCGCGACTGCGGCTCAGCCCGCCGACGCGTCGCCGGCTCCCGAGCCTGTCGACGCGACGGCGGTCCTGCCGACTACAGCGGCGGACGGGCCGGCCGGTGCCGACAATGGTGCCGACGGCGAGGATGAGGTCGTGCGCGAAGCCGGCTTCGATTCACGCACGGCCGCCGACCCGAACACCCCGCTGCAGACCCTGGCCGACATCGCCGCCCAGGCGCCGTCGTTGCGGCCGTACGTGGCGGCCAACCCGTCCACCTATCCGGAGTTGGTCGAGTGGCTGCGCCATCTGGGCGACCCCGCCGTCGACGCGGCGTTGCGCAAGCGGGGCCGGTAGCCGCGGTCAGATCACGCCGCAGATCCGTCGCCGCCGGTGAGCACGCACGCCAGTGCGCCGGCGGCGACGGAGCGCGGGTCGTCGTCACCGGCGGCCAGCGCCCCCAGGACCGCGCCGTCCACGATGGCGAGCACCACGTCCGGTGGGAGTTCGTCGAGCCCGGCGGCGCGAAGCACGGTGGCGACGTGGCTTCGGGCCGCCTCGTTGATCCGCCGAGCCGCGGTGGCGAACAGCGGTTCGCGCGCGGCGCGTGCGTATCGCTCGTACCAGGCCACCAGCTCGTCGTCGTCCTCCGGCGTGAGCAACTCGGTGATCACCCGAGCCGTGTCGGCCACCGAGCCGGTCTGGGCGCTGAGCTCGGCAGCGACACGCTCCATCCGGGTCAAGTCGGCCGCGGCGAGCGCGTCGACGGCGGCGCGCCGCAGATCGTGCAGGTCGGTGAAGTAGTACGTGGTGGCACCGAGCGGGACGCCGGCTTGGCCGGCGACCCGGCGATGGCTGATCGCGTCGAGCCCGTCCACGACGAGAATCCGCTGAGCTGCCGCGACGATCGCGGCTTTGCGTCGTTCACCCTTGGTCGTGACCATCAATGCGCCGCGCTCTCGGCCAGGTTGAGCATGATCACGCCGCCGACGATCAAGGCGATGGCCGCCACGCGCAGCAGCGTGGCCGGGTCGCCCAGATAAAGGATGCCGACGATCGCCGTGCCGACGGCGCCGATACCCACCCACACCGCGTAACCGGTGCCGACCGGCAAGGTTCGCAGCCCGAGCCCGAGCAACCCCATGCTGACGGTGACCGACAGCACGAAGCCGACGGTCGGCCAGAGCTTGGTGAAGCCGTCGGATGCCTTGAGGCACAGGGCGAAAGCCGTCTCGAACAGTCCGCCGACGATGACGAACAGCCAGGCCATCATGAGGGTGTTCCTTCCGTCCGGGCCGCAATCATGTACTAACGTACAAGAAAAACTGTACGCCTGTACATAAACGAGTGGTGAACCGGGATGGCAGACTCGTGGGATGACCCACGCCGACGGAGCCAGCGCACAGCCGTTCCGGTCCGGCTTCGTCTGCTTCGTGGGGCGGCCGAATGCCGGCAAGTCGACGCTGACCAACGCGATGGTGGGCAACAAGGTCGCCATCACGTCGAGCCGCCCGCAGACCACGCGCCACGCCATCCGGGGCATCGTGCACCGTCCGGACGGCCAGCTGGTGGTGGTCGACACCCCGGGGCTGCACCGGCCCCGGACCTTGCTCGGCCAGCGGTTGAACGACGTCGTGCGCACCACGTGGTCCGAAGTCGACGTCGTTGGCCTGTGCATCCCCGCTGACGAGAACATCGGCCCCGGTGACCGGTACATCGCAGAAGAGATCGCAGCGATCCCCAGCACGCCCAAGTTCGCCGTCGTCACCAAGACGGATCTGGTCGACGACGACCGGCTGGCTGTTCAGCTGGCCGCGACGGCTGAACTCGGGGCGCAGTTCGGCCTCGAGTGGGCCGAGATCGTTCCGGTCTCGGCTGCGACGAATGCCCGGGTCGAC
Source organism: Actinomycetes bacterium (assembly GCA_021793295.1). Taxonomy (GTDB): domain Bacteria; phylum Actinomycetota; class Actinomycetes; order Jiangellales; family Jiangellaceae; genus Haloactinopolyspora. The sequence goes on along the minus strand of JAJYTA010000010.1, from coordinate 22,926 downwards.
CTGCTGATCGGACTGCTGCTCGACCAGATGCCGCCGGGCCCGCCGTTGTACCCCGACGGCGAGCTGACCGACGAGCCCGAGGAGAAACTGGTCGCCGAACTCGTCCGCGAGGCGGCCTTGGAAGGCGTGCGCGACGAGCTGCCGCACTCGATCGCCGTCGTGGTGGAGGAGATGATCCCCCGCGAGGACCGACCGGCCGACCAGCCGTTGCTGGACGTACACGTGAACCTGTTCGTCGAGCGCGAGAGTCAGAAGGGCATCGTCATCGGGCGCAAGGGCGCCCGGTTGCGTGAGGTCGGCGCGGTGGCGCGGGCACAGATCGAGCGTCTGCTCGGCACGCCGATCTATCTCGATCTACACGTCAAGGTGGCCAAGGACTGGCAGCGTGATCCGAAAAAGCTCGGGCGGCTGGGCTTTTGACCGAGGTCGTGCTGCCTCAGCCGTCGAGGTGATCGGCGACGGCGGCCACGAAGTCGTCCGGGCGCATGGTGTGGACCAGGTGGCCGGCGTCGATCGTGATCAGCGTGGCGGGCGGCATTGCTGCGGCCATGTCGGCTATCCGGTCCTGCGGTACCTGGCTGTCCGGGCCGCCGGCGATGACCAGGGTGGGTGCTTCGATGTCCGGAAGGCTCGCGAGCCAGGTGGCCGGAGGCGTGCGAACCTGCGCCCGGATGGCCGCGACGGCCTTCCAGTCGTAGGGGAGCGTCTCGGCGTCGGCCGGACGCTCCGGCACGACGACGTCCGGGCGCGGAAACGGCGGCGGTGTCTCCTCGAGCACGACCCGTCCGACGCGATCCGGGTGAGCCATGGCGAACAGGTACGACACCACGCCGCCCATCGAATGCCCGACCAGGTCGACGCGGGGCAGTTCCAGAGCGTCGAGAAAGCCGAGCAGGTCGTCGCGCATGAGCTCGAAGGAGTACGTGCCCGGGCGATCGCTCCGGCCGTGTCCCCGCGCGTCGTAGCTGAAGACCCGCCGGCCCGCGGCCAGGGTGGGAGCGACATCGTCCCAGGTGGATGTGTCTCCACCCAGACCGTGCAGCAGAACGACAGGGGAGGGGGCCGAGTTCGGGTCGCCCCAGGATCGATAGGTCAGCTGGACGTGGTCGGGCCCTACGCGGCAGTATTCGGACACCAGCGCAGCCTACTGGGGGCCGGGCGCTTCTGCGGGCCGGCGCCGCCCGGGTGGCGGCAACCGATGGAAGGCGAACCCCGAGCGATGTTAGGCTCTTGGCCGTGCAGCGCACGTTCGGACTCCTCCTTAGCTGCCGCGGTGAGGCCCGCTAGACCGGCTTCCTCATCGCGGTGAGTTCGCGCTGCCGGTCGCGCTTGTCCGACCGCAATCCGAGGAGTTCAACGTCACATGTCCCCCACTGACCGCGCACATACCTGGCCGCCGGCACAACAGCCATCCGGCATGCCCATCCATCGGTACCGCCCGTTCCACGAACAGATCACCGTCGAGCTGCCGGATCGCACCTGGCCCGCGGCGCGCATTGAGACCGCGCCGCAGTGGTGCGCCGTCGATCTGCGTGACGGCAACCAGGCGCTCATCGATCCGATGGACGCCGAGCGCAAGATGCGGATGTTCCAGCTGCTGGTCAAGATGGGCTACAAGCAGATCGAGGTGGGTTTCCCGGCGGCGAGCCAGACCGACTTCGACTTCGTCCGCGAGCTCATCGAGGGTGAGCACATTCCCGACGACGTCGTCATCCAGGTCCTCACCCAGTGCCGCGACCAGCTGATCGAGCGGACGTTCCAGTCGCTGGTCGGCGCGCGCCAGGCGATCGTCCACCTGTACAACTCCACGTCGGTACTGCAGCGCCGAGTGGTGTTCGGGCTCGATCGCGACGGCATCACCGACATCGCCACCACCGGGGCACGGACCGCGCTGAAGTACGCCGAGGCGATCACGCCGGACACCGAGATCTACTGGGAGTACTCGCCGGAGTCCTACACCGGCACCGAGTTGGAGTTCGCCGCGGAGATCTGCGGCGCGGTCGCCGACGTTCTCGATCCGACCCCGGACCGCCCGATGATCGTCAACCTGCCGGCCACGGTCGAGATGGCCACCCCGAACGTGTACGCCGACTCCATCGAGTGGATGCACCGCAACCTGCCTCGTCGTGAGTCGATGATCCTGTCGATTCACCCGCACAACGATCGCGGCACCGCTGTGGCCGCGGCCGAGCTGGGACTGCAGGCCGGCGCGGACCGGGTCGAAGGCTGCCTGTTCGGCAACGGCGAACGTACGGGCAACGTCTGCCTGGTCACGCTCGGGATGAACCTGTTCAGCCAGGGGATCGAGCCGCAGATCGACTTCAGCGACATCGACGAGATCCGGCGCGAAGTGGAGTACTGCAACCAGCTGCCCGTCCACGAGCGGCACCCGTGGAGCGGCGACCTGGTCTTCACGGCCTTCTCCGGCAGCCACCAGGACGCGATCAAGAAGGGCTTCGAGGCGCTGGAGCGCGATGCCAAGAACGCCGGCACGGCGGTGGAGGATCACACCTGGGAGGTTCCGTACCTGCCGGTGGACCCCAAGGACCTCGGGCGCAACTACGAGGCGGTCATCCGGGTGAACTCGCAGTCCGGCAAGGGCGGCGTGGCCTATGTGATGAAGACCGAGCATCAATTCGACCTGCCGCGCCGCCTGCAGATCGAGTTCTCCGGTGTCGTCCAGGCGGTGACCGACGGCGAAGGCGGCGAGATCGGCCCGCAGCGGATGGGTGAGATCTTCACCGCCGAATACCTGAGCCGCGACACTCCACTCGCACTGAACTCGGTCCAGACGCTGTCCGCGGCCGGTGAACGCGACGCGCTCGAGGTCGGGGTGGTGCTGGAGGGCGAGCACCGGGTCCTGCACGGCTCCGGCGACGGCCCGATCGACTCGTTCATCAACGCGCTGTCCAGCGTCGGCTACGACGTTCGTGTCCTCGATTACGCCGAGCATGCGCTCAGCGCCGGGGCCGACGCCAAGGCGGCCGCCTACGTCGAGTGCGCTGTGAGCGGCGAGGTGTACTGGGGCGTCGGGGTGGATGCGAACATCGTCACCGCCTCGCTCGGCGCCATCGTCAGCGCCGTCAACCGCGCCGCCTCCTCGTGAAATGATCATGTTCACTAGGTGATTGCCTGCTCCACCACCCGTGCACGGCTGGTGGAGCGGCATAACGCCTCGTGGTGTCTTGACATCGCCAGAGGTACAGACCATTCTCGGCGCCTTGAAGAACGTGATCTTCCACGATCTGCGAGGAGCTGCCATGCGCGGACGCACCCGGAGCGTCGTCACGTCCATCGTCGCCGGAGCGCTTGTCGGGGGCGTCAACCTCGCGCCGCCGGTGCTGGAGTCCTGGGCTCCGGCACCGGCGGACGCCGCGTCCGACCAGCTGACCGCCGACCTCGACGAGATCGTCGGCGACCCCAGCATCGACGGCGGCCAAGCTGCCGTCGTCGTCCAGGACGCGGCGACGGGGGACACCTTGTACGAGCACGACCCCGGCCAGCGCTTGATGCCGGCGTCCAACGAGAAGCTGCTGACCTCAGCTGTCGCCTTGGACGTCCTCGGGCCTGAGCACACGTTCACCACGACCGTGGCGACGACCGCGCGCCGCGCCGGGCCGGTGTTGCGAGGCGAGCTGTACCTGCGCGGCGGCGGCGACCCGACGATGCTCGCCGAGGACTACGCGGACCTGGCCGCCCAGGTCGCCGCCAGCGGGGTGAAGGTGGTCACCGGCGACGTGGTGGCCGACGACACCCGCTTCGGCGACGTGCGGCTCGGCAACGACTGGGCCTGGGACGACGAGCCGTACTATTACGCCGCGCCCGTCTCGGCCCTCACCGTGGCGCCCAACACCGACTACGACGCCGGCACGGTCATCGTCGACGTCACGCCCGGCACGCAGCCGGGCGAGGCCGCCGAGGTGACGGTGACGCCCCCGACCGACGCCGTCACCGTCGTGAACGAGGCCACCACCGCCGCCGACGGTGCGGGCAGCGGCATCAGCGTCGAACGTGAGCACGGCACGAACGTCGTGACCGTCACGGGCAGCATCGACGTGGGAGACACCAGCCGCGACTGGGTCAGCGTGCCCGAACCGGCCGACTACGCCGCGGACGTGTTCGTCCGGGCCCTACGCGCCCACGGCGTGCGGGTGATCGGCGAGACGAGCCGAGGTGCGACGCCGGAGCAGGCGCGGGTGCTCGCCGAGCACGAGTCGATGCCGCTGAGCGAGCTGATGATCCCGTTCATGAAGCTGAGCAACAACGGGCATGCAGAGGTCCTGATCAAGGAGATGGGCCGAGTGGTGGCCGATGAGGGAACCTGGGACGCAGGGCTCGAGATTCTGCGCGACGAGCTCGCGACCGGCTACGGCGTCGACACCAGCGTGATGTCCAACCGGGACGGCTCCGGGCTCTCGCGGCGCAATCTGATTCCGCCGGCCGTGATCGCCACCGTGCTGCGAGTGGCCCGGGACCGTTCCTGGTTCGACGCCTGGTACGAAGCGCTCCCGATCGCCGGAGAGTCCGACCGGATGGTCGGTGGCACGCTGCGCTCGCGCATGGCCGGCACGGCGGCCGCGGGCAACGTGCACGCCAAGACCGGCACGCTGACCGGAGCGAGCGCCCTGTCGGGCTACGTGACCGACGCTGACGGCCGCGAGCTGATCTTCTCGATCATGTTCAACGACTTTCTCGGCGGCAAAACGAGTGACCTCGAAGACCGGATCGCGGTGCGGCTGGCCGAGCACAGCGCGGAGGAGTCCGCTACGCACCGGACGGTCGACGTTCCGGCGGTGGACCTGCCCGACGACATCGAGTGCTCGTGGGCGAAGGCCTGTTGACGAGGAGGTTTGACGGTCATGACCATGGTGCGTGACCATGGTCATATGAAGGCTGATGTGAGTCTGCCGGCCGGCCGGTTCAAGGCCGAGTGCCTGAAGGTGCTCGACGACGTCGCCGAGACGCGTGAACCGGTGGTGATCACCAAGCGGGGGCGCCCCGTGGCCAGGCTGGTGCCCGCGGACGCTCCCGCGCCCTTGTTCGGCGCCTTCGCGGCATCAATAGCGCGGTACGACGACCTCGTCTCGCCCATCGACGAGGAGTGGGACGCCGCGCGTTGACCAGACCGGCTACGTCCGATCCCGGAGTGGTGCTGGACACACACGTGCTCATCTGGTTGCTGGCCGGTGACGAGCGAATCTCACCCGCGCTCCGGCAGACGGTCGACAATGCGTCGTATGCCAACGGCGCTCACGTCAGCGCCATCAGCCTGTGGGAGGTCTCCATGCTGGAGGCCAAGGACAGGCTCATCCTGTACCGGGACGTCGGCACCTGGGTCGAGACAGTAGCGACACATCCTGGTCTGACGATCGTCCCGCTAGCACCGGAGATCGCGGTGGCCAGCACCCGACTGCCGGGCGAGCTGCCGGGTGACCCGGCCGACCGAATGATCGTCGCGACCGCTCGCGTACTGGGGGCGACATTGATCACGGCAGATCGTGCACTGCTCGATTACGGAGCGCAGGGCCACCTCCGGGTGCTCGCCGCCGCCTGACGACATGCCGGTCGGAGACGCTGAACTCCTGCGCGCTGCGGCCGATACAGTGGGCGCGTGGCGCTTTATCGTGACGAAGCGGTGGTGCTGCGCACCCAGAAGCTGGGCGAGGCGGACCGCATCGTCACCCTGCTGACGCGAGGCAACGGCCGGGTGCGTGCGGTGGCGAAGGGCGTGCGACGGACGAGCAGCCGGTTCGGCGCCCGCCTCGAGCCGTTCATGCACGTCGACCTGCAGCTGGCCACCGGCCGTACCCTCGACGTCGTCACCCAGGCCGAGACCATCGCCCCCTACGGCATGAACATCACCGACGACTACGGGCGCTACACCGCGGCAACGGCGATCCTCGAGACCGCCGAGCGGCTCACCGCCGAGGAACGCGAGCCGATGGTCCAGCACTACCTCCTGCTGGTGGGGGCGTTGCGGACGCTGGCCAACGCCGAGCACGAGCCGGGCCTGGTGCTCGACGCCTACCTGCTGCGTGGACTCTCCATCGCCGGGTTCGCGCCGAGTTTCGCCGACTGCGCGCGCTGCGACGCCACCGGGCCGCACCGGCTGTTCTCGGTTCAGGCAGGCGGCATGGTGTGTCCGGGGTGCCGGCCGGCGGGTACGGTCGCGCCGGCACCGGAGACCGTTGCCCTGCTGGCGGCGCTCCTCACCGGCGACTGGGCGGTGGCCGACGCCAGCGCACCGCAAGCTCGTCGCGAAGCGTCCGGCATCACCGCCGCCTTCCTGCAGTGGCATTTGGAGCGGGGGCTCCGGTCGTTGAGTTTGGTGGAGCGGTGAGGCGCCGAGCGTGCGAGGCGGCGAACGCGACCGGTGAGGTGGAGCGGTGAGGCGCCGAGCGAGCAGGAAGACTTACACGCCGCCGACGCCGCATCCGTCCGGCGCGACCCCTCCGGCGATTCCGGCGGAGTTGGTGCCCGGTCATGTCGCCATCGTCATGGACGGCAACGGTCGCTGGGCGAACCAGCGGGGCCTGCCGCGCACCAAGGGTCACGAGGCCGGTGAGGGCGTCCTGCTCGATGTGATCCACGGCGCCATCGAGATGGGCATCCAGCACCTGTCCGTCTATGCGTTCTCGACGGAGAACTGGCGGCGTACGCCTGAGGAGGTCCGATTCCTCATGGGGTTCAACCGGGCGGTGATCCGGCGCCGGCGCGACGAGCTGGACGATCTCGGCGTGCGGATCAGGTGGGCGGGGCGACGCCCCCGGCTGTGGAAGAGTGTGATCGCCGAACTCGAGGATGCCGAGCGGCGCACCCGCACCAACGACGTCATCACGTTGCAGTTCTGTGTCAACTACGGCGGGCGGGCCGAGCTCGGTGACGCCGCGGCCGCCCTGGCCGCTGATGTCGCGGCCGGTAAGGTCGATCCGCGCCGGGTGAACGACCGCACGCTGGCCCGTTACCTCTACAACCCGGACCTGCCCGACGTCGATCTGTTCCTCCGGCCCTCCGGTGAGCTGCGGACTTCGAACTTCATGCTCTGGCAGTCGGCCTACGCCGAGATGGTCTTTCTCGACACGCTGTGGCCGGATTTCGATCGCCGGCAGCTGTGGCGGGCGGTGGAGATCTTCGCGCGGCGCGATCGGCGCTACGGCGGGGCCGACCCTGCCCTTCCGGCCGTTTGACGTCTCAGGCGAGTATCATCTGCTCCGGCCCGTGTCGATCACGGTCGGTCAGCGCTGTACCACGCTCGGAGAGGCGGCGTGCCCGTGGCGGATGAGGACAACAAGCGTGCAGCGCACCAGGCGTTGGTGCAGCGGGTCCTGAACGCGCCGGCCACGACGACGCCGGAGCAGCGCGCGCGTGCGTTCGACAACGACGGCGTCCCTGCGCAGCTGCAGCCCCTGATTGACAAGGTGGTGACGCAACCTGCGCAGGTCTCCGACACGGACTTCGCCGACGCGAAAGCGTCCGGATACACCGAGGACGAGCTCTTCGAGTTGGTGGTCTGCGCCGTGGTCGGCCAGTCCGCCCGGTTGTACGATGCCGGGCTGGCAGCTCTGGCCCGAGCGGCAGACGACGGAGACGCCGGATAATGCGACTGGACATCCTCAACCACGGATACGGCCGCGGAGCCAAGCTGCTGTTCGCCGTCGTCCGGGTGTTCAGCGGGCACCCGATGCCAGACGCCGCGAGGCTGGTGTTCTACCGGCCCGGCTTCTACGGCGACGTGGCGAAGGCGTTCACCCATGAGGCGATGCGGGGCCCCTCTGCGTGGACGGTCGCTGAGCGCGAGCTGATGGCGGCCTACATCTCGAAGGTCAACGACTCCGCGTTCTGCGTCAGCGCCCACAGCGCGACCGCCGGACAGGCCTACCAGGACGGCGCGAAGGTCCAAGCGGTGCTGGCTGACGTGGACTCCGCACCGATCGGGGAGCCGCTGCGCGCGACGTTGCGGATGCTCGGCAAGCTGACCCGCGAGGCGGACGTGAGCGCTGAGGACATGCGCGAGGTGCTCGCTGCCGGTGTGTCACGCCAGCAGGTCCGGGACGCATTGGCGGTGTGCGCCGCGTTCAACACGACCGGTCGCCTCGGTGACGCCTTGGGGTTCGAACTGCTCAGCACCGAGGGTTTCGCGGCCGGGGCCAAGTACCTGCTCAAGCGGGGTTACCGGTAGACCTGGCTTCCGGCGGCCGGGCGTGTCGCGCGGCAGAGCGGCGGACCTAGATCGGCCCCATGTCGCGTTCCTCGCTCCAGCCGAGGTTGGTCGCCATCCGGGCGAGTACGTCGACGGTGGTGCGGTAGTCGCTTTCGCTGATGCCTTCGGTGATGCGCTCGCGGTGGGCGGCGACACGGCCCTGGATGTCGGTCAGCGCCTTCGTGCCGGTCTCGGTGAGCCCGACGCGGTCAGGCCCGAGCGGGGTGGCCCAGCCGCGGCTGCACAGGTCGTCGACGACCGGACGGACGGTGGGCATGTGGGGAGCGAGGTAGGGGGCGGCCTCGTCGTCGATCTCGGCGTAGGTCGTGGGCCCTCGCTGCAGGAGGTTGAGGATCTGCCAGTGCCGAGGCGTGATGGCGGCGCCGCCGAGGACGGCGTCGAAACTCTGGTCGATCAGCCTGTCGACCAGTTTGAGCCAGTACCCGATGGGGTGGCGATCGGCTGGCGCCTCGGGCGCGTTCATGACAGCTCCTCTGAGCAAACAACGACGTTCATGTTTCGCAGCAAGCACCTGAAAATTAACAGCCATGCTGGCGGTTGTGCCGGAGAACGGCGTGATGACCACAGGTGAACGGGCCATCATAGCGCCGCATGGGGACATTTGGCCGAAGTCCGACGCCTGGCAGCGTCGATGATGATCACGGATCCGGCTGGATCCCGTGGTTCAAGCGCCGTGCCCGCGATTCGAGATAGTCGCGTTCGGGCATGCTGGTCGTGCGGCGGGCCGCTCGCTGGTAGGCCGATTTCGCGGCGTCGAGGTCACCGGCCATCTCCCACAGGTGGCCGCGTACCGCGTCGAGGCGATGATGCTCGGCGAGGCGGGTGTCGTCGTCGAGGGCGGCGAGCATGGCGAGCCCGTTGTGGGGGCCGTGAACCATCGCGGCGGCGACGGCGTGGTTGAGGGTGACCATCGGGTTGGGGGCGAGACGCTCGAGCAGCTGGTACAGCGCGAGGATCTGCGGCCAGTCGGTGTCGTCGGCGTGTTCGGCTTCGTCGTGGACCGCCGCGATGGCCGCTTGGAGTTGGTACGGCCCGACCGCGCGGGTGCCCAGTGCCTCGGTGACCAGGGCGACGCCTTCGGCGATGTACGCGCGGTTCCACCGGCTACGGTCCTGCTCAGCCAGCGGTACCAAGGCGCCGTCGGCGGTGGTGCGTGCGGCGCGGCGGGCGTCGGTGAGCAACATCAGCGCCAGCAATCCAGCGGCCTCGCCGTCGTCAGGCAGTTGGCGGCGGACTTCGCGGGTGAGCCGGATCGCCTCCGTGGTCAGCTCGTTGCGGTGCAACTGCTCGCCGGAGGTCGCGGTGTAGCCCTCGTTGAAGATCAGATAGAGCACGTGCAGCACGGCTGCTTCGCGTTCGTGGCGTTCATGGGCGCAGGGCATCTCGAACCGCGCGCCGCTGCTCTTGATGCGCTGTTTCGCGCGGCTGATGCGCTGGGCCATCGTCGGTTCGGGGACGAGGAAGGCGCGGGCGATCTCGGCCGTGGTCAGCCCGCCGACGGCCCGTAACGTCAGCGCGATCTGGGACGTCGGCGACAACACCGGGTGGCAGCACAAGAACAGCAGCGTGAGCGTGTCGTCGGCAGCCGGTGCATGCTCGTCCGGCGGTGCCGCCACGCCGGGCGTCGCGGGCTCTTGCGCGAAGGCCGCCTCTTCGCGCCGGCGCCGTGCTGATTCGCTGCGCAGCTGGTCGGTCAGTCGCCGTGAGGCGACGGTGATGAGCCAACCTCGGGGGTTGGCTGGAACGCCGTCGTCGGGCCATTGCACGGACGCGGCGACCAACGCCTCCTGGACGGCGTCCTCGGCGAGGTCGAAGTGCCCGTAGCGGCGCACGAGCGCACCGAGAACATGCGGCGCCTGCTCGCGCAGCAGGCTCTCCACCGTCGTGATCACATCTCCAGCCCGGCGACATCCATGACCGGGCGGATCTCGATCGTCGATGATCCCGAACCGGGGATCCGGCCGCCGAGATCGACCGCACGCTCGAACCCGTCGCAGTCGATGAGGTAATAGCCGATCAACACGGTATCGCGAGGTGACCCGCCGCCGGTGACGACGGCGCCGTCGGGTCGGCGATGGACCGACGTCGCGTTGACCGGATCGGCCAACCCTTCGCAACTGACCAGCTCACCGGACGCAGCCAGGCACTTGCCGAAGGTGACGTGATCGTCGCTCCATCCGAGGGTGGACTCGTCCGGGTCGCCATAGACCATGAGCATGTATTTCACCGCGCTCCCTTCACACCGTGGGTGCAGTGGTCGGCACCCGTTGTGAAGGACGTCGGATCAGCGTGCGCCGATTCGACATCGGGTCGGGCATGGGTTCGAGGCGCATCGGCGCCTGGCCCGGGTCGTCGGGCTCGCGGCAAGGCTCAATGCTCGTCGTAATGCTGCCCGTGGGCGGCATGCAGGTGGCCGTCGTGCAGGTAATCGGTGTGATCACCGTGCTCGACGGCCGGATGCCCACAGGTTGCGTCGTGGCGGTGCGGGTGTGTGCCGGTCGTGACGTGCTCGCCGGTGACCCGGGGGTCGTCGCTCGGGCGGTGTCGGTTGCGGTGGCGGCGCACCATCGACCCGACCGGCCAGGAGATGACGAATCCGGCGAGCGCGATGACGACGATGCTCGCACCCGGCGCGACGTCCACGTGGTACGAGAACACGACACCGGCCAGCGAAGGCACCACGCCGAGCACCAGCGCCAGCACGAACGAAGCCCGGAAACCGCGCGTGAACTGCTGAGCCGTCGCCACTGGCACGACCATGAGCGCGCTGACGAGCAACAGGCCGACCGTGCGCATGGCCACCGCGACGGTCACGGCTGCCATGACGGCGATCAGGACGCCGTACACGCGAACCGGGAGCCCGGTGACCCGGGCGAACTCCTCGTCCTGGCACACGGCGAACAGTTGCGGCGCCAACCCGACGGCCAACACGATGACCACCACCGCGAGCACGGCGACGACCCACAGGTCAGCTGCCGACACGGTGGTGATCGAGCCGAACAGGTAGGTGTTGAGCGTGGCCGCGGTACTGCCGGCCAGCCCGGTCAGCAGGACACCACCGGCGATACCGCCGTAGAAGAGCATCGCCAGCGCGACGTCGGCCGAGGCACGCCCGTACGCTCGCACGAGCTCGATGGCGATCGCCCCCGCGACGGCGACGGCCACGGCCGTCCAGACCGGGGCCCAACCGGTCAAGAGGCCGACCGCGACGCCGGTGAGCGCGACGTGACCGACTCCGTCACCCATCAGCGCCAGGCGCCGTTGGACCAGATACGTGCCCACAGCCGGCGCGGCCAGGCCGGTGAGGAACGCCGCGATCAGCGCGCGCTGCATGAAGTCGTAATCCAACAGGCTCATCCGAACAGGCCCGTCTCGTGATCGTCGAGGTGGTCGGGTACGCCGGCCCCCGCCGTGGCCGGTAGGGCGCCGTCGCGGACGATCCGGCCCCCGTCGAGCATGACACCGCGGTCGATCAGCGGCGCCAACGGGCCCATCTCGTGCAGCACCAGCAGGACGGTACGCCCGGAGGCGACGAAGGTCCGCAGCGCCCGCGCGAAGGCCTCCTGACTACCTCGGTCGACGCCGGCGTTGGGCTCGTCGAGGACGAGCAGGTCCGGCTCGCCGGCTGCCGCCCGCGCGATCAGCACCCGCTGTTGCTGCCCTCCGGACAGGTTGGCGACGGTGTCGCCGGCTCGGTCGGCAAGTCCGACCAGCTCGATCGCGTGGTCGACGGCGGCCCGGTCGGCGCGGGTGGCCGGCCGGAACAGGCGCCGACGGCTGAGCCGTCCGGACGCCACGACTTCACGCACGGTGGCCGGCACCCCGGCAGCGGCGGTGGCGCGCTGGGGCACGTAACCGATGCGGGACCAGTCGCGGAAGGTGGCCAGCGGCTGGCCGAACAGCGTGATCTCGCCGGCGGCCGCGGGGACGAGCCCGACGATGGCGCGGACCAGTGTCGATTTGCCCGAGCCGTTGGCGCCCAGCAGGCTGACGACCTCGCCCTCGAGGACGTGGAGGTTGACGTCGTGGAGCACGGCGCGCTCGTCGAAGTCGACGCGCAACCCGCGGGTGGCGACGACGGACTCGGTCATGACGGTCACGGTACCCGTGTAGTCGGTCTCAACCGCAGCCGTTCGCGGCGCGGAGAGCTTCGAGGTTGGCCCGCATCAGGGCCAGGTAGTCCTGGTCGGCGGTCTCGTCGGTGCGGCCCTCGATGGGGTCGAGCACAGCGGTTTCCACTCCGAGGTCGGCGGCGACGGTTTCGGCGACCTTCGGGCTCACCAGCCGCTCGTAGAAGATCGTCGTGACGTCCTCGGCCTCGACGATCTCGTGAATGTCGGCCACGCGCTCCGGCGAGGGCTCGGCATCGGGATCGAGACCCGCGATACCCACCTGATGCAACCCGTAGCGGTCGGCGAGGTAACCGAAGGCCTCGTGGGCGACGACGATCGTGTCGCGCTCGCATTGCTCCAGCCCGGCGGCGAACTCGCTGTCGAGTTGGTTCAGCTCGGCCGCCAGCTCGTCGGCGTTGGCCCGGTAGCGCTCAGCATGGTCCGGATCGATCTCGGCGAGGTGCTCGGCCACGGCGTCGGCAATGCTGACCAGATTGGTCGGGTCCAGCCAGATGTGCGGGTCGCCGTCGAGGTCACCGTGGTCGTGATCGCCGTGTTCATCGCGGTCCTCGTCATGCTGCTCGTCGTCCTCGTCGCTCTCGTGGTGCTCGAGCTCGACGACGTCGGCCGTGTTCAGCGCCGCGCCCTCGGCGTTCTGCTCCACTGCGGCGTCGACGGAAGGCTGGAATCCCTGCAGGTAAACCACGAGATCGGCATCGGCGACCTGGCCGACCTGGCGGGCGGTGAGCTCGAGGTCGTGGGACTCCGCGCCGGGTTGGGTGAGGTTCTCGACCGTGACGTCATCACCACCGACCCGCTCGGCGACGAAGGCCAGCGGATAGAACGAGGCCAGCACCGTCGGGCCGTCGGTGGAGGAGGAGCCGGACGAGCCACACCCGGCCAAAGCGAGGCTTGCGCAGGCCACAGCGGTCGCAGAGCCGGCCGCGCGTCGGATGTTCATGGGACACATTCTCATCTGTATTGACAACCATTGTCAAAACGGGCCTGTGTCGCGAACCTGCTGCCACCGGCTTGAACATGGCTATCATGGCCAAGAGTGGGCACCACGGGGTGAGCAGGAAGGTGGGGTACGCATTGGCGGGCAGTGATCAGCCGGTCAAGGAGCAACGTCGCACCCGCCAGCGGGCGGCGGTGGACGAGATCCTGGACGAGACCGCTGACTTCATCAGCGCCCAAGACCTCCATGCCGCACTGCGAGCGCGTGGGGTGGGCGTAGGCCTGGCCACGGTGTATCGCACCCTGCAAGGGCTCGCCGACGACGGCCGGGTGGACGTGTTGCGCGCCGACGGTGGCGAGGCGGTCTACCGCCGATGCCTGCGCGAGGAGCATCATCACCACCTGGTGTGCCGTACCTGCAAGGCCACGGTCGAGATCGCCGGGCCCGCGGTCGAGCGGTGGATGAAGACGGTCGCCGACAAGCACGGCTACACCGACGTGTCGCACACCATCGAGATCTTCGGCACGTGTCCGCGCTGCGCGGCCGCGTAGCCGACCGGTTACGCGATCCACCCCGACGCGCGCGCCACGACCACGGCGGCAAGCGCGACGACGATGAGAAACCGAACGAAGCGGGCGGTCGACTCGAGCCGCGGCCACGCCAGCGTGAGCAGCCAGGCGAGGAAGAGCACCACGAGGCCCAGGAGCGCCGGGCCCCACGGGGGCGGCGCCAGCAGCCCGCCGAGCAGCACGGCCCCGGTACCGATACCGATGAGCCACTTGGGTGCGGAACTCAGCCGGACCAGAATCGGGTAGCTGAAGCCCTCGAGCCGGACGCGCGCACTCGAGCGCGCCGGCGGGACGGGCGGGCCCGGGCGGCGCGAACCGCCCGGACGCGGCGCACGCGACCCCTGGCCGGGCGCGGCGGGCCGACGGTTCGGGGTACGGCGAGGCTGGCGGCGGTTCTGTGGCACGGTCTTCCTTCGGTTCGGACGTCACGATGGCGAACGTCAACTCGCCAATCGTACGGTGATGCCCGGACATGGTCCTCAATAGGCTGACCGCGCCCGACTCGCGGCGTCGACGCGGTCGCCGTCAGCGCGATGATCACCGGTCTACCGCTAGCATCGACGCCGCCTGTCGATCGACTGAAGGAAGTCCGATGCTCGTCGTCACGCGGTACCGCGTCCCTGCTGAAGAAGCCGAGTCGTTCGTCGATCGCGCGCGCCGCGCTCTCGAGGTGCTGTCCGAACGACCGGGTTGGCGCAGCGGCCACATCGGCAGAGCAGCAGATGACCCGACACTGTGGGTCATCACCAGTCGATGGAAGAACGTCGGCTCCTATCGGCGTGCCCTGTCGTCCTACGACGTGAAGGTCGAAGCGGTGCCGCTGCTGTCGCTGGCCGTCGACGAGCCGTCGGCCTACGAGCTCATGGCGTCGGTGCCGGCGGTTGCGGAATCGGACGACCGGGGCGAGCCGGCGTGAGCGGCGCCCATCTGCACTCACACGGCCCGCCCGCCCCGGCGTCTGCGCATATGCGCCGCGTGGTGTTGTGTGTCCTGGTTCCGCTGATCGTCGCCACGATCGCCGGGCTCGTCCTGCTCTGGCCGTCCGGAGAGCCGCCCAGCATCGAGTCCGGGGTCCGTACCGACGCGACCATCGTGGCCATCGACGACTGCGCTGACGTCACTGCCCGCGACCCTTCCAACACCTCTGGTCACAGCCACGGGCCAGCGCAGTCGCCGGGGGAGTGCCGGGAAGCGCAGGTGCGCATCGAGTCCGGCCCGGACGAGGGCACCGAAGCCGTCGTGCCCCTGCCGTTCGGCACCGGTGCCCCGCAGTTCGACGTCGGTGATGCCGTCGTGCTGGGTGCCCTGCCTGAGGCGCCCCTGGACAGCCGGTACGAGGTCCTCGATTTCCAGCGCAGCGGTTCGTTGATCTGGCTGGGTGTGTTGTTCGGCGTGGCCGTGGTGGCGCTGTCGGGGTGGAAGGGCGTGGCCGCCCTGGGCGGGCTGGGTGTATCGATCGCGGTGCTGGTCGTCTTCGTCCTGCCCGCATTGCTCACCGGCGGTGAGCCGCTGCCGGTCGCCGTGGTCGGCGCCGCCGTCATCATGATCGTCACGCTGTATCTCGCGCATGGACTGTCGATCCGCACGTCGGTCGCGCTCATCGGCACGTTGATCAGTCTGGCGCTCACCGGCGTGCTCGGGACCGTGTTCACGTCGCTGGCCAATTTCACCGGTCTCGCCGATCATGCGGCGTCGTATCTCGGCGCGATCGACACCGACCTGAACGTCCGGGGCTTGCTGCTCGCTGGTCTCGTGATCGGTGCGCTGGGCGTGCTCGACGACGTCACCGTGACGCAGAGCGCCGCGGTGTGGGAACTCGCCGCGGCCGACCCGGCGGCCTCGCGTCGCTCGCTGTTCGCCGCCGGGCTGCGCATCGGCCGCGAGCACGTGGCAGCCACCGTGAACACGCTGGTCCTGGCGTACGTGGGTGCGTCGTTGCCGCTGCTGATGGTCTTCAGCGTCGCGGGCCAGGGGATGTTCGACGCCGTCACCACCGAGGCCGTGGCGCAAGAGATCGTGCGCTCCCTGGTCGGGGGTCTGGGCATCATCGCTGCGGTTCCGGTCACCACGGGCCTGGCTGTGGTCGCCGTGCGCGGCCGGGGGCGGCGAATCGCGGGGCGGGGCTCGGTCCGACTGGCCGACCAGGTACAGGCATGAATCCGAGCCCGGCGAATTCGATCGATGCGACGACCCCTCGTTTACCCTCGACTCTCGACCCGGGGCGACTGATAGTAGTGGTTCCGGTCTCGACGCCGTCACGCCTGGATTTGGAGTGAGTGCCCGTGCCCGTGCCCGTCGACGCCATCGTGTCCCTCGCCAAGCGTCGGGGATTCGTTTACCCGACCGGCGAGATCTACGGCGGAACCAGGTCGGCGTGGGACTACGGGCCACTCGGGGTGGAGCTGAAAGAGAACATCCGCCGGCAATGGTGGCGGTCCATGGTCCAGCAGCGTGACGACGTCGTGGGCCTGGATTCCGCGGTGATTTTGCCGCGTGAGGTCTGGGTGGCCTCCGGTCACGTCGACCGCTTCGTCGACCCGCTCACCGAGTGTCAAGCGTGTCACCAGAGGTTTCGCGTCGACCAGTTGCCTGCCGGCCAGGTGCCCGGCGGATCCGGGCGGCCCGGCGACCAGCCGTGCCCGGAGTGCGGGGCCAAAGACGCATGGACCGAGCCGCGGATGTTCAGTGGCCTGCTGAGCACCCATTTGGGGCCGGTCGACTCCGACGACGGGCTGCATTACCTGCGGCCCGAGACCGCGCAGGGCATTTTCGCCAATGTCCTCAACGTCATGAACTCGTCGCGGCGGCGACCGCCGTTCGGTATCGCGCAGGTCGGCAAGGCATTCCGGAACGAGATCACCCCGGGGAACTTCATCTTCCGGACCCGCGAGTTCGAGCAGATGGAGATGGAGTTCTTCGTCGAGCCGGGCACCGACGAAACGTGGCACGACTACTGGCTGCAAGCCCGCTGGGACTGGTACGTCGACCTGGGCATCGATGCAGGGAACCTGCGCCTGTACGAGCACCCGGATGACAAGTTGTCGCACTACTCGAAGCGCACGGTCGACATCGAGTACCGATTCGGACTCGGCGCGGCGGAGTTCGCCGAACTCGAGGGCGTGGCGAACCGGACCGATTTCGACCTGTCCACGCACTCTCGCCATTCCGGCCAGGACCTCAGCTACTACGACCAGGAGAAAGGCACTCGCTGGATCCCGTACGTCATCGAGCCGGCGGTCGGGCTGACCCGATCGGTGCTGGCGTTCCTGCTCGAGGCCTACGACGTCGACGATGCGCCCAATGCCCGCGGCGGCGCCGACGCCCGGACGGTGCTGCGCTTCGACCCACGACTGGCGCCGGTCAAGGTGGCGGTCCTGCCGTTGTCACGCAATGTCGACCTCTCGCCGAAGGCGCGCGACCTGTCCACCCGGCTGCGCGCGCGGTGGAACGTCGAGTTCGACGACTCCGGCGCCATCGGGCGGCGCTATCGCCGCCAGGACGAGATCGGTACGCCGTTCTGTGTGACCGTCGACTTCGCCTCACTCGAGGACAACGAGGTCACCGTCCGCGATCGCGACACGATGCGCCAGGAGCGCGTCGGACTCGACCGGGTGGAGTCGTACCTGGCGGAACGGTTGCCCACCTGAGACTTGGCCGGTCGCTGCAGGCGGAGTGGTCCACGGCCCATGGCCGGTCGCTGCGATGAGGGAGAATGGGTGGCGACATGACATCGACCATCCCCGTTGCCCCCAGTTCGGCGACGCCTGCCTTTGACGGCGTGCCCACCGCGCTGCGTCTCGGCGAGCTGAGCGTCGATCCGCCGGTGGTCCTCGCGCCGATGGCCGGCGTCACCAACGCCGCGTTCCGCCGACTGTGTGCCGAGCAGGGCGCCGGGCTCTACGTCTGCGAGATGATCACCTCGCGCGGCATCGTGGAACGCGACGAGAAGACGCTGTCCATGCTGGTGTTCGCCGACGCCGAGGATGTGCGGTCGGTGCAGCTGTACGGCGTCGACCCGCACTACGTCGGCGAGGCCGTGAAGATCCTGGCCGGAGACTACGGCGTCGCCCACGTCGACTTGAACTTCGGCTGTCCGGTGCCCAAGGTGACCCGCAAGGGCGGGGGAGCGGCGCTGCCGTACAAGCGTGTCCTGCTCGGGCGCATCCTGCGCGCCGCTGTCGAGGCCGGTGAGCCGTACGGCATTCCCGTCACGATGAAGACGCGCAAAGGCATCGACGACGATGTGCTGACCTACCTCGATGCCGGCCGGATCGCCGAGGACGCCGGGTGCGCGGCCATCGCGTTGCATGGGCGGACGGCCGCGCAGCACTATGCGGGTGCTGCCGACTGGGACGCCCTCGCCCGGCTCAAACAGCACGTCAGCATCCCGGTGCTCGGCAACGGCGACATCTGGGAAGCCGCTGACGCGGTGCGAATGGTGCGCGAGACCGGAGTGGACGGCGTCGTCATCGGGCGGGGCTGCCTCGGGCGGCCGTGGCTGTTCCGCGACCTCGCCGCCGCGTTCGCCGGCGGGGCCGTTCCGCCGTTGCCCACGCTGGGCGAAGTCGCGGCCATGATGCGACGGCACGCGCAGCTGCTGGCCGACCTGATGGGTGAAGACCGCGGCCTGCGCGACATGCGCAAACACATGGCCTGGTACCTCAAGGGCTTCGTCGTCGGCCAACAGGTGCGAGCCGCGCTCGGCATGGTCAGCGGACTCGACGAGCTCGACCAGCTCCTGAGCGAGCTCGACCCGGATCAGCCGTTCCCCGTCGCCGAACTCGGTACGCCACGCGGGCGTCAAGGTACGCCGCGCAAAGTGGCCCTACCCGCCGGCTGGCTGGACGACCAGCACGGCGGGGACGACGAGCTCGCCGGCGCCGAAATCGGCATCTCCGGCGGTTGATCACACCAGGCGGCCGGGCGCATCGCGCCGTCGGGTGTCCTGATACGTGGTCATCACGTCGTGTCCTCGCGGTCCCCACGTTTATGCTGTGGCGATGACGGGCGGTCACGTCGCTCGTTTCAGCCGTGACGGAAGGACGGGCGGATGCCGGGCGCGGCAGTACTGAGCATGCAGGTCTCCGGCGTTGCGGCCGAGGCCCCGGTGGTGCGCGCCGGGCTACTCGACTGGGCGTCGCAGACCGCCGTCGACGTGCGCCCGGTGCTACAGACCGTCGCGATCACCGTCGCCGTCCTGTTCGTCATCTACAAGGCCGTGCAGTCGAAGTTCTCGTTCGGCACGATCATCGTCTCCGCGCTGGCCGCCGGGGTGTTCATCTGGGCGGTGTTCAACGTGACGACGTTGCGCGACACCGTCGGCGAGGACCTACCCGGCGGTTCGTCCAGCGGGTCCGAGCCGGGCGAATCCGAACCCGCCGACTGAGTTCCCCTGCCTGATGCACCTGTGGTGCTGAGGGACACCGTTTCGGCGTTCATCCGGTCCGGTCAGGTACGTACCAGTTCGTGTGCTGTGCATCACGTCACAGTCACGATGGAAACGGAGATCGCCCGCGGTCACGGCCAGGGTGACCGCCTGACGTGCGAGCCCACGCGACGATTGGTCCGAAAGTGGTCGAGGCGGGACAACTGCGCTGCTCACTAGGCTCCGCGTCACAAGTCGCGCAATGGTGCGCACGGGATCCGCACACAAGGGGGCCGGACAGTGACGCAGTACGTGTTCGACTTTTCGCAGGGCAGCAAGGACGACAAGGATCTGCTCGGAGGCAAGGGCGCGAACCTCGCCGAGATGACTTCGCTGGGGCTGCCGGTCCCACCGGGGTTCACCATCACCACTGAGGCGTGCCGGCACTACCTCGCGACCGGACGCGAGCCGGACGAACTGGCCGAGCAGGTCTCGGCCCAGTTGAGCGAGCTCGAGCGGCGCACCGGAAAACGCCTCGGCGACCCCGACGACCCGCTGCTGGTGTCGGTGCGCTCGGGCGCGAAGTTCTCGATGCCCGGAATGATGGACACCGTGCTCAACGTCGGGCTGACCGACGTGTCGGTGACCGGCCTGGCCCAGCGCTCCGGCGACGACCGCTTCGCCTGGGATTCCTACCGGCGCCTGGTGCAGATGTTCGGCGAGACGGTCCTGGGAGTCGCGGGCCACCACTTCTCCGAGGCGATCGAGGCCATGCAGGCCGACCGCGGCGTGGAGTCCGACGTCGAGCTCGGCGCCGAAGACCTGCGTGCGCTGGTGGAGCAGTTCAAGAAGATCGTCCACCGGGAGTGCGGCGAAGACTTCCCGCAGGACCCGCACCGCCAGCTCGAGCTCGCCGTGCGGGCGGTCTTCGACTCGTGGAACACCGAGCGTGCCCGCCTCTACCGTCGTCAAGAGCGGATCCCGGACGATCTCGGCACCGCGGTCAACGTCTGCACGATGGTTTTCGGCAACCTGGGCCCGGACTCCGGAACCGGGGTGGCCTTCACGCGTGACCCCGCGACCGGCGAGCAAGGGGTGTACGGCGATTACCTGCCCAACGCCCAAGGTGAGGATGTGGTCGCCGGTATCCGCAACACGCTGCCGCTGACCGAACTGGCCGAACTGGACCGGGCGTCCTACGACTCTCTGCTGGGCATCATGGCCACACTCGAACGTCACTACCGCGACCTGTGCGACATCGAGTTCACCATCGAGCGCGGCACGTTGTGGATGCTGCAGACCCGGGTCGGCAAGCGCACCGCCGCGGCGGCATTCCGGATCGCCGGGCAACTGGTCGACGAGGGCGTCATCGATGACGACGAAGCGCTGTCGCGGGTCACCGGCGCCCAACTCGCGCAGCTGATGTTTCCGCAGTTCGACCCGTCGGCCCAGCGCCAGGTGATCGCGCGCGGAATGGCGGCCAGTCCGGGCGCCGCGGTAGGCAAGGTCGCCTTCGACTCGGCGACAGCGGTGGAGTGGGCCGCTGCCGGTGCCGACGTGATCTTGGTTCGGCGTGAGACCAGCCCGGACGACCTGCAAGGCATGGTCGCCTCGCGCGGCGTGTTGACCTCACGTGGCGGTAAGACCAGCCACGCGGCTGTGGTGGCGCGCGGGATGGGACGCACGTGCGTGGTCGGGGTCGACGCGTTACGCCTGGACCCTGAGGCCCGTGCGTTCACCGTCGAGGGCGGCGAAACCGTCCGCGAGGGCGATGTGATCTCGATCGACGGCGGGACCGGCGAGGTCTTCCTGGGCCCGGTTCCGGTCGTGCCGTCGGCGGTGGTCGACGCGCTGCACGGCGAGCCCACGGCTGAGGGCGAGATCGACCCGGCGCGTCAAGAGGTCGTCGATGCCGTGTTGCGCTTCATGGACCACGCGGACCGGCGACGACGCATGGCCGTGCGGGCCAACGCCGACACCGCCGAGGACGCCGCCCGAGCCCGGGCGCTCGGCGCCGGCGGCATCGGGTTGTGCCGGACCGAGCACATGTTCCTCGGGCCGCGGCGCAAGATCGTGGAACGGGTCATCCTGGCCCGTACCGACGAGCAACGCCAGGCCGGCTTGGACGAACTGCGCCCACTGCAGCGGGACGACTTCGTCGGCATCCTCGAGGCGATGGACGGGCTGCCGGTGACGATCCGGTTGCTTGATCCGCCGCTGCACGAGTTCTTGCCGGACCTGACCGACCTGTCGGTGCGCGTGGCCGTCGCCGAGGCCAAGGGGGAGCGAGACGAGGAAGCCTCGGCCCTGCTGGCCGAGGTGCGCAGGCTGCACGAACAGAACCCGATGCTCGGAATGCGCGGCGTGCGGCTGGGCCTCATGGTGCCCGAACTGTTCCGCCTGCAGGTCCGCGCGATCGCCGAGGCGGCCGCCGAGCTGCGCGGCAAGGGGCGTGACCCGCGCCCGGAGATCATGGTCCCGCTCGTCGCGGCGGTGCAAGAGCTCGAGGCCGTCCGCGACATGGCCGAGGCCACCGTGGCCGAGGTGGCGGCCGAGACTGGCGTCGACCTCTCATTCCCGATCGGGACGATGATCGAGCTACCGAGGGCGGCGATGACGGCGCACGCGGTGGCCGAAGCGGCCGAGTTCTTCTCGTTCGGCACCAACGACCTCACCCAGACGGCGTGGGGATTCTCGCGCGACGACGTCGAGGCGATGATCTTCCCCACTTATCTCGAACGCGGCGTGTTCGGTGTGAGCCCGTTCGAGTCGATCGACGCCGAGGGCGTCGGGCGGCTGGTGTCGATCGCGGCGTGGGAGGGCAAGGAGACCAGGCCGGAGTTGAAGCTCGGCATCTGCGGTGAGCACGGCGGCGACCCTGATTCGATCCACTTCTTCGAGTCGATCAAACTCGACTACGTCTCGTGCTCGCCGTTCCGGGTTCCGGTGGCTCGGCTCGAGGCGGGTCGCGCGGCTCTGACCAGCCCGCACGTGCGTCACGGTGAAAGTGCCTGAATCGTTATTGATCAATCTTGTGTCGGCGTGACCGGGTCGGTACGGTTCGGTCTGCTTCCATCGAGATCTCACCTTTGATACCTGAGAGGCCTTTGTGCGCCGCTTTGCCTACATTCGTGCACTCTTGCCCGCTGCCGTGATCGGGGCGTTCGCTCTGGGGACGCTGCCGGCCGCGGCCGACCATGCCGAGCCGGACCAGACCCTTGACGGCAACGTCAAGTCGTGTGAAGGGCTCGTTCCCGACGTGTTCTGGGAGGGCAGCCGGGACGTTCCGGACATCCTCGAGCACTCGTGGTTCACCGTCGACCTGTCCGATGACAACATGCAGCTCGACGTCGTGCTGACCGCTGAGGGCGAACGACTCGGCATCGACCTCGCGGTGCTGGTCAAGGGCGGTCCGCAGACGAACCTGTTCCTCGGCCCGGACCTCACGCACCTGCACGCGCCGGTGAACGCATCCGGAAAGCCCGCCCAGATCAGCAACTACACCGTCTGCAAGTACCACCCGGCGAAGCCGACGGAGACCCCGACCGAGACCCCCACCGGGACCCCCACCGAGACTCCGACGGAGACTCCCACCGAGACTCCGACGGAGACTCCCACCGAGACTCCGACGGAGACTCCCACCGAGACTCCGACGGAGACCCCGACCGAGACTCCGACGGAGACTCCCACCGAGACTCCGA
>JAJYTA010000139.1 GCA_021793295.1 Actinomycetes bacterium | reverse complement strand
CCCAGCCCGCAGCGAGCTCTACGCCGTGCACGACGACGTCGGGAAGGTCACCGGCCGCGGCCGCGGAGACCATCGCCTGCGGCAGGTCGGGCGCGCTCACGCCGACGAGTTCGACCTCGATGCCGGTCTGCTCGGTGAAGTCTGCGAGCACCGGCTTCATCTTCGCCATCCGGTCGTTGGTGTCGTACACCGTCCAGAACGTCAGGGACCCGTCACCGTCCCCAGAGCCGCCGCCGTCGTCGCCGGAGCATCCGGCAGCGAAGAGCGCCAAAGCCGCCACCGATGCGCCCAGGGTCCGTCGCCACATGATGCGGTCCTCCTCGCTGTCCGTTTGATGATCGAGTGCACGACCCTAGGGCCGCATGCCTGATGGCGCGTCCATGCTTGGTTGGCGTGATCCAGGCTGTCAATGATTGGCGACAATATGCAAGAAACGAAAACAGTAGAGTGTGGCCATGAAGGAATCAGCCAAGCCCGACGAACTCGACCGGCTCGTGGTCGCCGCCTTGCTCGCCAACCCTCGCGCCACGAACGCGCAAATCGGCGAGGCCGTGAGCAGTTCGGAGGCGACGGTCTCGCGCCGGATCGCCCGGTTGCGCCGCGACCGGACGGTCCTGGTCGTGGGCGCCCTGGACTCCCAGATCAGCCACCGGGCCCGCACGGTGTTCGTCCGGCTCCGGTGTACGCCCGGCGCCGGCAACGACGTCGCCTACCCCCTCGCGCAATGGCACGAAGCCGGGTCGGTCAAGTTGCTGACCGGCAGCGTCGATTGCGTGGCAGAGCTGGCCTACACCTCGAACGAGCACCTGTACCGGCTGATGATGAAGGAGCTTCCACAACTGCACGGGGTGGTCGCCACCTTCAGCAATCAGGTCATCCGCCGCTTCGCGACGCCGCACAGCTGGAATCCGGGCATCCTCCCGGACGAGGCCGTCGCCACCCTGCGTGCCAGCCGCCGCGACCGCTGGCACGAGCGGCCCGAACCCGACGAGGTGGCGCCCATGTCGACCCTGGACGAGCGGCTACTCGCCGAGATGATCGTGGATGGCCGCATCGGATGGCAGGAGCTCGCCGCCCGCTGCGGCGTCACACCGTCCACCGCCCGCCGGCGCACCGAGCAGCTCATGGAGCGCGGAATCCTGCGGATGCGCGCCGTCGTCGAGCCCGAGGTGCTGAACCTGACGGTCAACGCGTTCATCTGGCTGTCGATCAACCCCACGAAACTCAGCCAGGCCGGCGAACGACTCGCCCGGCACCGCAGTGTCCTGATGATCGCCGCCACGACCGGTGATCGGAACCTGTGCGGCGAAGTCGCGGTCGCCAACGACAGCGCGCTCTACGACTTCCTGTCCGAGACCATCGGCAATCTGCCGGGGTTGATTCACGCCGACGTCGCGGTGAGCCTGCGCACCGTCAAGCGGGCCGGCATGCTCACCGAGCCGACATAGCGGCGATGCAGCGAGGCTGCGCCATGTCCGGACGTGGAGCCGCGTGGCAGGTGAGCCCGGAATTGCAGGGGGCTCGGCAGCCCTCGTTGGCCAGGGGTGACATGCGTGACAACTGTTGCCCTCGGCGTCACCGGCCACGAGGCGTTGCTCCATGGCCGTCGCCAACGATTCATCGTTTTCTGAATTCAGGATTCGATGTACCGTTCGCCCATGACCACGGTGACGATGTCGCACACCGAGGCGCTGGCCCGGCTGGGGCACGCGCTGTCGGACCAGACCCGCGCGAGCATCCTGCTCGCACTGCGCGAAGCACCGGCGTATCCATCGGATCTGGCCGACGCCCTGGGCGTGTCGAGGCAGGTCATGTCCAACCAGCTGGCCTGCTTACGTGGATGCGGTCTGGTCACGGCCGAGCGTGAGGGACGCCACAGCTGGTATCGGCTCGCCGATCCTCATCTGGCTCCAGCGTTGTCGCATCTGCTGCGCGTCGTGCTGTTCGTCGATCCGACCTGTTGCGGCCCGGACGAGTGCACGTGCACATGACCCGCTTCCCGGGACCGCGTCGTCGTCGGCGGCCCTGGTCGGCTTCGGCCTCGATTCCGCCGTCGAGGTCGTCTCCGCCACTGCCGTCGCGTGGCAGTTCGCCGGGCGTGTGCCCCGGGTTGCACCCGCGCCTGCTGTGCCGGGCCCACCGGCGAGCAGCCGTGAGCGCGGGCCCGGTTTCGACCGGGCCGGGGCGGCCCGGTTCAATGCAGGCTGGCGAACGACCCGACGACGAAGGACGCTCCGTCATGCCGAATCCGCGCACGAGCTGGACGAGTGTGCTCTGCGACTCCCTGGAAAAGGTGTTTCCCGATGCCGATCCGCGCCCGATGGATACCGGGATCACCCAGCACGTCTTCGCCGGTGAAACCATCGCCGTCCAGGTCGCGCTGAAACCGCCGACCCAACGTGCCGGCCGCCCGCCCGAGGTGGACGTCGAGGTGGTGACCGGGCCGGGAATCACCGCCACGCTCTCGAGCGTCGACCTGGTCCCGGCCTCGTTCCTGGCCTTCGACGAGCACGACGACGGCTACCTGCGCGACACCGCCGGGCTCTACCCCGACCCGCTGCGCCCGATGCCCGAGCCGAGGATCCGTGCGTTCATCGGGCAGTGGCGGGCGGTCTGGATCGATCTGTGCGCGGACGACGACGTGAGCGACGGCACCGTGCCGATCCGGATCACGCTGCGCAGCGACGACGGCACCACAGTGGGCGCACACGACATCCTCGTCCACACGGTGGCCCAGCCGCTGCCGCCGCTGCAGATCGTCAACACGCATTGGTTCCACTGCGACGGGTTGGCGACCCACTACGACGTGGAAGTGTGGTCCGACGAGCACTGGCAGCTGATCGACCGGTTCCTCGCCGCCGCGGCCGAACTCCAGATCAACTCGGTGCTGACGCCGGTGTGGACGCCGCCGCTGGACACCGCGGTCGGGCACTATCGCCGGTCCACCCAATTGGTGGGCATCGCCGAAACCGCGGACGGGTACGTCTTCGACTTCGCCCGGCTGCAGCGGTGGATGGCGATGGCTCGAGCGCACGGCATCCGCTCCCTGGAGATCAGCCACTTGTTCACCCAATGGGGCGCGGCCTACACCCCGGCGATCTACGTCGAGCGCGACGGGCACCAGGTTCGCGCCTTCGGGTGGGACGTGCCCGCGACCGACCCCTCGTACCGCAAGTTCCTCGACGACCTGCTGCCCGCGCTGCTCAGCGTGCTCGACGCCGAGTGGGGCCTCGACCACGTCATCTTCCACGTCTCGGACGAACCCCACGGTGAGCACGCCGAGAGTTACCGCGCCGCGCGGTCGGTCGTCGACGACCTGCTCGCCGGCTGCACGATCGTCGATGCGCTGAGCGACTTCGAGCTGTTCTCGTCGGGCACCGTCCCGATCCCGGTGGTCGCCACCGATCACGCCGAACCGTTCCTGCGCGCCGGCGTGCACCCGCTGTGGCTGTACTACTGCGTCTCTCAGCACCGCGACGTCGCCAACCGGTTCATCGCCATGCCGTCCAGCCGCAACCGGGCGATCGGGACGCAGCTGTATCTCACCGGCGCAGCCGGTTTCCTGCACTGGGGCTTCAACTTCTACAACAGCGCCGGCTCGTTGGCCCCGATCGATCCGTTCGCCAGCGCCGATGCCGATGGCAGCTTCCCGGCCGGAGATCCGTTCCTCGTGTACCCGGGCCCGGACCGACGGCCGTGGCACTCGATCCGCTCGCGGGTGTTCGGCGAGGCGATGAACGACCTGCGGCTGCTGCAGCTGGTGCGCGACCGGCACGGCGACGACCTGGCCCGCGCCATCGCCGACCCCGACGGCGACACCACGCTGAGCAGCTTCAGCCTCGACCCGGACCACTACCGCCGAATGCGCGCCCGCCTCGCGGATTCGCTACGCTGACGCGCCCCGGTTACGGCTCGATGGGACGGACCCGCTGCCGGTAACGCTCCTGGAGCGTCTTGTTGTGCGCGTCGCCGGTCGCCAGGTTCGCTGAGATGAACACCGGCGGACGGTGGCCGTCCTCGAGCAGGCGGAGACAGGTCAGCTCGGTGAGGATCTGCGCGATGAGCACGCCGGTGAACGACGACACAGCCCCGGTCTTCAGCCCGGGAGCGACCTCGATCGCCGCGTCGCCTTCCGGCGCGCAGTTGTCGATCACGACATCGGCCAGGTCGGCGAGCCGCGGGCCTCCGGTCTCTCGCGCCGCGGACGAGCGGGTGTGCGCCAGTGACGTGATCGCCACGATGCGGTGCCCGCGATCGCGCGCGAGCGAGGCCATCTCCACGATCGACGAGTTCAGCCCGGAGTTGGACACGATGACGAACAGGTCGGCGGGGTTCGGCTGCGCCAGGGTGTAGATCCGTTCGGCCAGGCCGGGCTCTCGCTCGTACGTCGGGTCCAGGATCCGCGCCGGATCCGCACCGCCGAACATCACCAGATCTTTCACCGCGAGCATGCTGACCGGTGCCAGCCCACCCGCGCGGCCGGCCAGCTCCAGCGTGACGATCCGGGAATGCCCGGTTCCGAACGCCTGCAGCACGCCGTCGGCGGCTATCGCCTCCGCCGCCAGCGCAGCGGCCTTCTGCATCGCCGCCATCTGGGTCGTGATGACGTGGTCGGCCAGCCCCGCTGCTTGCCGGGCGAATTCGGACTCGATCATTCCCGCTCCTCACTTCTACGGACAGCCTGCACCGCGCGGACCGCGGCGTCGGCTATGCGCTCGCCGCTGCCCGGCCGCACCGGGCTGACGAGAGTCTCGTACGTCGGCAGCGTGTCCCGGCTGGGCAGGTACCCGAGGTATCCGTTCGTGTAGCCGAGCACGATGACGTCCGGGCCGGTCGCCGCCCGGATCGACTCCCCCAGAGCCAGGAACAGCTCGGCCGGGACAGCCACCAGCGTCACCTCGCCGAGGCCGACAGCTTGGACATCCACCACGTAGTCGTCGACGCGTCCGCGGGCCGCCAGGTCGCGCGCCAACTGCAGACCCTGCTCGTACACGACACGCGTGCGTTCGTCGGTAGGAGCTCCCGGCGGCTCGTCCGGTAGGCCGTCGACGTCGGCAGCGGACTTGGGCTCCAGGCGTACGGTGCGCGACACCGGAGGACGCACCGCGTTGCGCCGGGACTCGTACTCGCCGTGCGCCTCGATTTGCACGTGGCTGGCGACGACGGCCGCGAGCCGGTCGATCTCCGCTGCCGACCGGCCGGCCCGAGTGTGCCTGGTGCTGATGTCACCTGCGGCCCCGGTGACGGCCACCGCCCAGCGGTGCGGCGTGGCGAGGCTGCGCCGGATCCCTCCGTTCAGGTCCGCGCTGACGTCGCGGTTGGCGGCAGGCAGCACGGTCGGATGGACCGGGGAGATCGTGATCACCCCGACGACGTCGTCGTCGGCGACCACGATCATGTCGACGGGGATCTCCATCGGAGCCGTGTCGTCGGCATTGCGCCGACCAGCCAGCTTGGGGACCCACGCGCGCGTGTGCGCCAACGCGGCGTCCTGCTCGTCGGCCAGCGCCGTCTTCGCTGCCGCGACCGTGGCTTCGAGCAAGCGAACTCCGAGGCCGGGCGGCGTCGCAGCGCCTCCCGGAGTGCAGCCGGCCTCAGGAC
This sequence comes from Actinomycetes bacterium, assembly GCA_021793295.1. Lineage (GTDB taxonomy): Bacteria > Actinomycetota > Actinomycetes > Jiangellales > Jiangellaceae > Haloactinopolyspora. The sequence continues at coordinate 5,932 of JAJYTA010000139.1, read as the reverse complement.
TCGCGTGCGTGTGTGTGGCCGAGACCCAGCAGGAGTCGACGCCCAGATCGAGCAGTCCCGCGCGGATCCGGTCCACGATGTCGGTGTTGACGCAGATCAGATCCGCGACCACGAGGGCGAAGCGGTGTGCGTCGTCGGCGAAGGTGAGTACGTGGACCTCCAGCGGGTCCAGCACGCCCTCGACTCCCTGGGAACGGTCGGCGTAACCGCCCATCCCTTCACCCGGCACCACCTCGAGGTCCCGGGCACCATGTCCGACTCTCACGCATCTTCCCCCGTCTCGATACCGTCCACGTCGTGGCGTAGTCGCTCGACCAGCTGGGCATAGGGCGCAGCGGCCCGCAGCAGCGTCAATCCGCCCTCCAGCGGAGAACTCACCGGATCGGCCAGGTCCAGCCCGCGGCCCCGAAGCTCGTCGGCCAGCAGGCGACGGAAGAGCGGGCTGGCGCCGATCAACCGACCGGAGTACGAAACGCGGCGGCCGGCGTCGCCCTGGCGTTTCGCTGCGGCGGCCGCGGCCGTCGCGAGATCGTCGACCGCCGCTGCACAGATCGTCCGCGCGACGTCGTCGTGGTCGGCGGCCGCCATGACGGCGGGGGCGAAGCCGGAGATGCGGGCGACCACCTGCGGATCACGGTAGAACCGCTGCAGGCCCGCCAGGTCCGTTCCGCCGACCGCTCCGGGAAACTCCCGGGTGAGGGTCGTCGCCGCACCCACGCCGTCGAGTGCCGCCGCCGCGGCCCGCAGCCCGGCCAGCCCGATCGCGTAACCGCTGCCGCGATCACCGAGCAACGGTCCCCAGCCGTCGAGCCTGGAGCACCTACCGGCCGGGCCTACCGCGAGCACGTTCGTCCCGGTCCCCGCGCACAGCACCGTGCCCGGGCCACCCACGGCACCGGCATGGGCGAGGTAGACGTCCTCGACCACCAGGGCCGGTCCGCGGAAGAGCGCTTCGAGCTGCGCGGCCAGTCGTCGGCGCGCGTCGAGTTCGCCGGGTATCCCCGTCAGCCCCGCGACGACGCCGGTGACCTCGGCGGGCAGGTCGAGCGTCGCAGCCGCTTCGCGGACACCGGCGACGATGCGATCGACGCCGTCCTCACCGGGCTGGTAGACCATGCCGGCGCCGACGCCGCTCTGCCGGTGTGGCCCGGTGGCCACGAGCACCCGCACCTGCGACTTGCCGCCGTCGATGCTGATGACGGCATCGTGACCGGTCACTTCGACATCCCCGCCGTGAGCCCGCTGATGATGTGCCGGGTCGCCAACGCGAAGACGATCGCCAGCGGAACCAGCGCGATGACGAGGCCGGCGAACAACGTCGCTCGATCCGCGGCGAACTCGCCGAAGAAGCGCGTCAGCCCGACGGGCACGGTGTACTTCTCGTCGCTGCGCATCAACACCAGCGGGTAGAAGAAGTCGTTCCAGGTCAAGGCGAACTGGAACACCGTGACGACGGCGAGCGCGGGACGCATCAGCGGCAGCGCGACCGATACGAACATCCGCCCCGGGTTCGCACCGTCGAGGCGAGCCGCCTCCTCGAGCTCGAGCGGAAGCCCACGCATGAAACCCATGATCACGAAGATGGAGAACGGCACGCCGTTGGCGGCGTAGAGCAGCACCAGACCGATCCGGCTGTCGATGAGCCCGACCGACTGGTACATGTAGAACACCGGCAACAGACCGAGTTTGGCCGGAATCATCAGCCCGGAGATGAACAGCGCCGCCAGGAACGCCCGGCCGCGGAACCGCCACCGCGACAGGGCATAGGCCGCCATCGCGGAGACCGCGACGCACAGCGACACCGCCGCGACGGTGACGGCCACGGAGTTCAGGAAGTAGATCGACAGCGACGCCGTCTCCCAGGCCCGCTGGTAGTTCCCGAGGTCCAGCGAGGTCGGCAGCCCCACGGGTTGCTGCAGGATGTCGGCGTTCGTCCGGAACGAACCCACCAGGACGAGCACGAGCGGACCGAAGGCGAGCGCGGTGTAGCCCCACAGCAGCAGCTGGACGCCGACGCGCCGCAGGCCGAAGCCCGGGCCGCGCCGAGCCGGTGGTGGGCCGGCCTGTTCCGGGGCTCGGGCCGCACGTCGCGTCGTGGCCGGCGAGAGCGGGGTCATTGGGTCACCTCCCGGCGCCGGAGCAACCGTTCGAGCACGATGGCGAAACCGAAGATCACCACGAAGATCAACATGGCCAGCGCCGAGGACTCTCCGATCGCGTTGGTGCCGCCTTCGAACGCCGTGCGGTAGTAGAGCAGGCCCAGCACGTCCATCGCACCGCCCGGCCCGCCGTCGGAACCGCCCAACGCGTACACCAGGTCGAAGATGTTGAAGCAGCCGATGAACGTGAGCACGGTGATGACACCGACAGCCGGCATGAGCAGCGGGAATCGCACACTCCAGAACGCCCGCGCGGGCGAGGCTCCGTCCAGTGCCGCCGCCTCCTCCAACTCCTGTGGGATCCCGCCGAGAGCGGCGAGGAAGATCAGCATCGGCCCGCCGATCCATTGCCAGGCGTTGACCAGGACCAGCACCGGAAGCGCCGTGGTGGGCTCACCGAGCCAAGGCAGCGCCCACGATTCCAGGCCCACCGAGCGCAGCACGTAGTTGATCGGCCCGAAGTTCGGACTGAGCAACAGCGACCAGATGTAGCCGACGATGAGCGGACTGATCAGGTACGGCAGCGAGAACACCGTCTGGAAGAAGCGCTTGAAGCGCGGGTTGCGATAGAGCAGGACCGCCAAGCCCAGTCCCACGGTGTTCTGGATCGCCATGGTGCCGACGAAGAACAGCACGTTGTGCCACAGCGCGGTCGGGATCTCCGTGCCCAGCGGGTATCGGGTCAGGATCTCCTGGTAGTTGCCGAGTCCGGCGAACCCCGCGCGCTGGGTGCCCTCCCACCAGAAGAAGCCGTAGTAGAAGGCCGTGCCCAGCGGGACGATGATCAGCAAGCCGTACAACGCCAGCGCCGGCAGGCAGAAGGCGGCGATCCAGCCTGCGGGGGTGCGGTTGAGGCGGCCCGCGGAGCGCCGCCTCAACCGCGGCCGAGTCTCTACTGCGTCGGCTCGAACCACTGGTCAACGCCTCGCTGGATGTGGTCGGCGGCTTCCTCGGCGCTCCACTGGCCGAGGACGAAGTTCGAGAGCCCTTCCGAAGCGAGGTCCCATGCTGTCGGCTCGCCGCTGGAGAAGTAGGCGTAGGTGACGTACGGGCTCGGGTTGGCCAGGTACGCATCCAGCGCCTGCGCCAGCAGCTCGTCGCTGGGCTCGACACCGGGCACCGCGCTGATCTGGCGCAGCTCGTCGGTGAAGGCCTGGCCGAACTCCGGGGTGGCCATCCAGCGCACGAGGTCGAGGGCGGCCTCTTGATTCGGCGAGTTCGCCGAGACGCCGAACGAACCGTCCAGGTAGCCGGGCACGAGGGTCTCCGACACGGCCGCCTGTGGCGGCGGTGGAACGTTGAAGATGCCCAGTTCGAGGTCCGGATTCGCCTGCGCGAACACCGCGAGCTCCCAGACGCCGCCAGGGAACATGGCCGCCTGGCCCGAGGTGAACAACGCCTGGGCGTCGGTGTAGCTCGTGCCCTTGTACTGCGAACCCCAGAACGGGCTGGTCTCGTTCCACGTGGTCAGCGAGTCGACCCACGGTCGATCGGTGAACGTGGCCGCACCGGCGAGCATCTGCTCCAGGTAGTCGCTGCCGCCGTAGGTGCTCGCGCCGAAGATCTCGTGCTGAATCGGCAGCATCCAGGTGTCGGTGACGGTAGCGGCCAGCGGCACGACGTCGGCATCGTTCAAGGTGGTGAACGCGGCGATCATGTCTTCCCAGGTCTCCGGAGGTGTGAGCCCGTGCTCGTCGAAGATCGCCTGGTTGTAGATCACATGCAGGGTCTGCAGCGCGAACGGTACGCCGTAGATCTGGCCGTCGGCCACGCCGCGCGCGCCGTCGAGCACCTCGGTGGGGAAGTCCGCGAGCGCGTCGACCTCGTCGTCCAGCGGCACCACACTGTCGGAGGCCACCACTGGTTGCAGGAGGCCGTACGACCGCAACTGCGCGACGTCGGGCCCGTTCTGGTCGGACAGGCCGGTACGCAGGATGGTGTCGTACTCCTCGGCCTTGTAGGGGACGTACTCGACGGTGACGCCCGGATTGGCGTCCTCGTAGAGCTGGAAGATCTTCTCGTAAGCAGCGACGTCCTCCTGCCGCCAGCCCCAGACCTCGAGGGTGGTCTCGCCGCCGCCGTTGCTGGTATCGGACTCGCCCTCCGATGCGCTGGGGCTGCACGCCGTGATGACGAGCGCCAGCGTCCCGAGTGCGGCGAGCACGCCGTATCGCCTGCTGATCATGGTTGGCCTCCAGGCCGGAAGGTTTCACCTGAGGTCCCAGAACCTAATACCGGTCTATACCGCCGTCAAGTGTGGGCTATTCTGTCTTCACCCGCTGTTAAGGTCGGGATCACGATCTACGAGTAAGGAGTAGGACCGCGCCTAGGCCACGCCACGAGCCCAGCGACGTCGCGTCGGAGGTGTTCACGACCGGCGATCGCCCGAAGGGCGAGCACATCAAAGATGTGCTGACCACACTGGTACTCGAATCCCGCGACGGCTCGTTGCTCCCGTCGGAGCGCGCCCTCGCCGAGCGGTTCGGGGTAGCCCGCATGACCGTGCGCGGCGCCATGGAGGAGCTCCGGTCCCGCGGGCTGGTCCGCCGCGTGTCCGGTCGCGGCACGTTCGTCCAGCACCCCACTCTCACGCACTCGGAGATCTTCCGATCCTTCAGCGACGACATGCGCAACCGCGGGATGACGCCCGGTTCGCGCAGCTACCGGGCGCGGACTCGGCCAGCACCCCGCGACATCGCCGCGAAACTCGGCATCGAGCCCGGCGCACCGATACACGCCATCGAGCGGGTCCGCACCGCCGACGGCATCCCGATGGCGCTGGAGCGCACGAACCTCTCAGCTGATCGCTACCCCAGGCTGCTCAGCGTCATGGGTCGCGACGAGTCCCTGTACGACGTGCTGGCCAGGGTGTTCAACGTACGCCTGGAGTCAGCCGAACAGACGGTTTCCATCGCGCGCCTCAGCCCCGCCGAGGCCAAGCGACTCGAGGTTCCCGAGTACGACCCCGCGTTCCTCATCGAGCGGGTGGCGGTCGACAACATGGGCAACGTGGTCGAGTTCGGACGCTCGCTTTATCGCGGCGACCGTTACGCGATCCAGATGCACGTCAGCCGCCCGTCCGAGGCTTAGACCGCCGGCCCGCCACGTGCCGCGGGCCGTTCACGACCACTTGTCGGCCTCTCCCGTCGGTGCTACGTTCCGTCCACCAATACCGGTCTAGACAGGATCGCAGCATCGGAGGCGCAATGAGAATCAAGCTCGTAGCCATGGCCGCGACCGCGTGCGCTGCCCTCGCCGCACCACTCGCGGTCGCTGTACCGGCGACCGCCGAGGACACTCCCCCGCACCCGCAGGAACGGCAAGTCCGCATGCTGGACTTCAACTTCGCCGGCAACGGCTTCAACGGCGGTGACACGGGAGCACCCGTGACCGACGCGGTCCAGAAGATCTACAGCCAGGACGCGGAGATCATCGGCCTCAACGAGATGTGCTACACCCAGTGGGTCGCGCTTCGGGACCAACTGCAGGCGAAACCAGGCTACGGCGACCTCACCGAGCACGTCGTCGTCACGAACTACAACATTCCCAACTGCCACGACCCGGAGGTCAACCCCGAAGGGTGGTACGTCATGGGGCTGCTCAGCAAGTACGACTCGCAGCAGGTCATGTTCGGCGACACCCCGTACCTCGACCTCGGCTACCACTACCGCGAGCGCTACCGCAAGCTCGTGTGTGGGGATGTCGCCATCCCGGACGCGACCGCGGTGCGCGCCTGCGTGACGCACACCGAGGTTCCGCTGCCGCTGGTCGAC
>JAJYTA010000138.1 GCA_021793295.1 Actinomycetes bacterium | reverse complement strand
GGTCCGCATCGTCCTGCGCGGACGCATCGTTCGCTGACGTCGTTCGTTCCGCCGGCCGTCTTCTGCCACTTCTGGAGTGTCGTCCACGCTTGACGGGCTGCTGATGCGTGGAAAACCCTCCAGAAGTCGAACGTGGAACGGGTTCATGATGGTCGTGGGCGGGTCGTGAAGATCGTCGTGGTCCCAGGTGCGCGGTATAGCGGCATCTTCGACCACGACGATCTTCACGACCCCTTCTGGACTCCGCTGGGGGCGCTGATGAACGTCCCCGGCGGCAGCGCTTCAGCTCATGCTAAAGAAGTCTTGTTAAAGGAGTCTTTAGCAAGGTATCTTTAGCATCATGACCTCCGAACGACAGGCGATCAGCGATCCGACGAGCGTGCGCGCGCTGGCGCACCCGTTGCGGCTGCAGCTCTTGGACCTGCTCGGTATGGAGTCCGAACTGACGGCCACGCAATGTGCCGAGCGCACCGGTGAGAGCGTCGCCAGTTGCTCGTTCCACCTGCGGATGCTGGCGAAGTACGGCTACGTCGTGCCGGGCGAGCCGCGCGGGCGGGAAAAGCCGTGGAAGCTGGCCTCGCGTAGCCGAACCATCAGCCCGGACTACGACGACCCTGCCTCCGTTGAGGAAGTGTCGGTCTTCGCGCAGCTCGTGGTGGATCGTGAGGCCGACCGGCTCAAGCGGTGGCTGGCGCGGGCCGGGCGCGAGTTGCCGGAGTGGACCGACGCCACGCCATTGACGACGACGTCGTTGTGGCTCACCGCCGACGAGGCGAAGGAGATGTCCACCGCCATCATGGAGGTGCACCAACGCTTCAGCGAGCGGTTTCGGCAGCGACGCGACGACCCGACCACGCGCCCCGCCGGTGCTCGCCCGGTTCACGTGCTCGGCGCTTCCAGTGTCGACCCAGCAGCAGAATCTGCGGCATGAGCGCCTGGCGGCGGCCCGCCTTCCGGCGGCTGGGCACGGCGTGGACGTTCAGCAACTTCGGCGACAGCGCGCTGATCCTGACGCTCGGTATCTGGGCCAAGGACCTCACCGGCAGTAACGCCGCAGCCGGTTTGGTCTTTCTCGCCTTGGGGCTGCCGGTGTTCTTTGCTCCGCTCGCGGGCCACATCGCCGATCGCGTGTCGCGGCGGCGTCTGGTCATCGTCGTCAACGCCATCGCGGCCCTCGGCGTCCTCGTCCTCTTGTCGGTGCGCTCGGTCGATCAGCTGTGGCTCATCTACGTGGTGACCTTCGGCTACGGCTGCGTCGGCTATCTCACCAGTGCGGCACAGTCGGGGCTGCTGCGTGACATGCTCGCCGACGACGAACTCGCCGCGGCCAACGGCACGCTGAGCACGATCGATCAAGGGCTGCGGTTGCTCACACCGCTGGTCGGCGCGGGGCTGTACACGCTGTTCGGCGGTGCTGCGGTAGCGGTACTGACCTCAGCGATGCTGGCCGTCGCGGCCGTCGCCATGGTGACAGTGCGCGTCGACGAGACGCCGGCCTCACCGTCGGGGGAGCGCGAACGCTTCGTGCGCGAGGTGGCCGCTGGGGTCCGGCACATCCGGAGCGTGCCGGGCCTGGCACAGACGGTGCTCCTGGTCGGTGTCGCGTTCGCGGCCACCGGTCTCGCCAACTCCACGATCTGGGCCGTCATCGATGACGGGCTCGAACTCGGTAGCGAATTCTTCGGCGTGCTCGCCAGTATCCAGGGCGGCGGTTCCGTACTCGGCGGCCTGACCGCTGCCTGGCTGATCCGCCGCGGTGGTGAGCGGATGGCCATCGGGGCCGGGTTGGCGCTGCTGGCGGTGGGGATGGCGACCGGTCTGGTCGCCGTCGTCGCCGTCGTCACCGTCGGTGCGGCCGTGCTCGGCGTCGGCGTGGTGTGGATGGTGGTCGGGCTGGTCACCCTGCGGCAGCGGCTGACGCCGGCACGCTTGCAGGGTCGCGTCTCGGCCGCGACGAACATGGCGCTCAACGGCCCGCAGGCCGCGGGTACAGCCACCGGAGCTGCGCTGATCGCGGCGGTCGACTACCGCATCCTCGTCGCCGTCATGGCTGCTTCCATCGCCGTGTGCGCTGCGCTGGCCCTGGTACGCGCCCTCCAGCAGGCACGCTTCGACGCCGTCAGCACCGAGCCCGGCGCCGTCCTGAACGCTCCCGAACCGATCTGACCCGAGGAGGTCACCGATGCTGTACGTGCACGCCGGGGTGTACGACCCGCACGCCGAACGATGCATTCAAGCCGAGGAGAACCGGAACGCCCAAACCCTGATCAGGGCACGCCGACTCGAACGGTGGTCCCGGCGCGCCGCCAGGGTGTCGGCTCGACTGTCGCGTCACGCCGGAGCCTGGCGCGCCCGGCTGGTGTAGCTCGCCTCAGCCACGACGCTCGCGCAGCTGGTGAACGACGTGCCGGACGCACTCGCCCTGGTTGCGGAACCCCGGGTTGTGGAACGTGCGCCAGCCACCGTTCTTGCAAGCTTCCTTGGTGCCGAGTACGACGACCTCGAGCGGCTGCGGGTCCGGCCAGGTGGCTCGTGGACGGTCCTGGTTCTCGCCCAGGCTTTCCCAACGCAGCAGGTCTCGTCGGGTCTCGCCGGGCTGGGGGAGTAGCCGACGGGCGTGGAACGAACCGGCGTCGCCGGAATCGTCGTTGAGGTTGACCTGCATCTCGGTGCCGTTCTCATCGGCCGGTGGATGCTCGTAGTCGGAGCGGACGGCTGCCACGGAGTCAGGGACGGTCGGCGGCGAGGCGATCTCCTCGATCGGTTCGAGGCTCTGCCCGTCGATGACGAAGGTACGGGCGTCGCCGTGGCAGGTGACGTCGAGGCGCAGGTTGCCGTCGTCGGTCAGTTCCGGAGCCCAGTAGATCTCGACCTCGAAGACCAGCGTGCCGGGCTGGGAGAAGTCCCACGCTCCGGTCCAGTCGCTGACCTGGACGCGTTGCCAGCCGTCTTCGGAGTCGTCCGGGCGAGCCACGTAGACCTGCGTGTTCCCGTCCTCGTCGTACTTGTGGTAGGCCACCACCGGCTGCCCGTCGGCGTCGAAGCCGACCTGGACGTTGTTGTTGATGACGCCGCCGTCCACCGGCACGGGGTCCACCGCGTCGCTCTCGGCGCGGGTGATGGGCAACGGCTCGGGGGTATCCGCGCTGTCGCTCCAGCTGATCAGATCGGTGGTCTTGGCGTAGGAGACGGTGTTGCTGGTGGAGGCTATGCCGGTTTCGCGCCACACCCACACCATGTGGTAGTCGCCGTCGGGGCCGAGTCGCGGCTTAGCGGCGTAGGCATTGCGCTCACCCTCACCGTCCAGTACCGGGGTCTCCAGCAGCGCTCGCCACTGGTCGGTGGCCTCGTCATAGGCGTTGTAGATGTCGACGCCGTTGCCGCTGCTGCCCTCGCGGTAGCGGAACACCAGCGTGCCGTCCTGGAGCCGGAGGAAGACCGGGTAGGTCACCGAACTCTCCAGCTCGGGGTTCGTCATGTGCGCCACCCGTTGCAGCGTGGTGACGTCTCCCGGGGTCGTCGTGCGCCAGTAGCGCAGCTCGTCGTTGTGCATGTTGCCGGCGACGTGGAGGTTGCCCTCACGGTCGGTCTTGACGGTGATGTAGTTGTGACTGTCCCAGTCGATGGTGGAGGTTAGCTGCTGTTTGGTCCACTGATGGCTGTCGAGTTTGCGATGGGCGACGGTGAGGACGCGGTCGGAGCCGTAGTAGGCGACGTACTGGTCGTCGCCATCGGTGACCATCGACTGCCCGACGTAGTGACCGGCCCAGGTGTCGCCCACCGAGACGGTGTCGATGATCACCTCCTGCGGCGCATCGGCGGGGTCGGCGTCTGGCACGGTGCCGCAATTCAGCGGCAGATCGTTCGGCTCGGCCTGGGCAGAACTGACGAAAATAGTGGTCAGCGTGGCGACCGCGGCGAAGGCGGCCACGCCGGCGACGACGGTGCGCCGCGCGCAGCTGAGACGGTGAGGCATCACACGGGCTCCTGGAGTCGCGGACTCAAAGCCCGCGGCGGACGACGAGATGTAACGTTTCAAACACAGATCGTCGCGAACAGCAAGCCCCTGGCCGAATCAGGACGCCGAGAACGTGGCGGTACACCGCCGCCGTGGAGTTGGGTCGGCAGCGATCGATCTGGCACAATGACGTGTTGAACCGGTGCCCGTGTGGACCCTCTCACCCGCGGATGCCGTGTCCATCGAACCGTCGGCACCGATCCCCACTCGGGTGGCGGCGGGTCATTCGCGCGTGAAAACTCGAGGAGACTCCGCCCAAGTGGCTGTCAAGATCAAGCTGAAGCGGATGGGCAAGATCCGCACCCCGCACTACCGCATCATCGTCGCCGACGCCCGCAACAAGCGCGACGGCCGGGCGATCGAGGAGATCGGCCTGTACAACCCCAAGGTCGAGCCCAGCTACATCAAGCTCGACTCCGAGCGCGTGCAGTACTGGCTCAGCGTGGGCGCTCAGCCCACCGAGCCCGTCGCGGCGATTCTCAAGGTCACCGGCGACTGGCAGAAGTTCAAGGGGCTGCCCGGCGCCGAGGGCACGCTCAAGGTGGCCGAGCCCAAGGGTGAGAAGCGTGCCGCCTTCGATGCCGCGCTGGCCGAGGTGCACGGCGAAGCCAAGTCCGGCGCCACGACGCCGAAGAAGAAGTCGGCCAAGAAGAACGCGCCGAAGGCTGAGGCCAAGGCTGACGACAAGGCCGAGGCCAAGGCTGACGACAAGGCCGAGGCCAAGGCCGACGAGACGGCCGAGCAGACCCCCGAAACCAAGGCCGACGCCCCGGCCGCCGAGGCGAGTACGGAAGAGTCCTGATGCTCGCCGAGGCGCTCGAACACCTCGTCGCCGGCATCGTCGAGCACCCCGACGACGTCCGTGTCCGCGCTCGTCAACTGCGGCGTGGGCGGCTGCTCGAGGTCAGAGTGCACCCCGACGATCTCGGCAAGGTCATCGGCCGCGGCGGGCGGACGGCCAGCTCGTTCCGCACGGTCATCGGTGCGCTGTCCGACTCCGGTGTGCGTATCGACTTCGTCGACGTCGACGGGCGCTGACACCTCGCACATGACGATCGAGCCCGTGCTGTGGGCGCCACACGGCACGGGCCGCCCGTCGTGCCGCGCGACGGCAGGGGGAGGGGAACCGCAGAGATGATCGTCACGGTCGGCCGCGTGACCCGTGCGCACGGCATCCGCGGAGACGTCACGGTCGAGGTGCGCACCGACACGCCCGACGAACGCTTTGCCGCCGGGCGCACCCTGATCACCGAGCCCGCCTCGGCGGGTCCGCTGACGGTCCGGCAGTCCCGCTGGCACAGCGGCCGACTGCTGGTGCGGTTCGAGAACGTCGATGATCGCGACGCGGCAGAAGCGCTGCGCGGCACTGTGCTGCAGACCGAGATCGACGATGACGAACGTCTCGACGATCCCGAGGAGTTCTACGATCACCAGCTCGAGGGGCTGCAGGTCGTGACGGTCGCCGGGAACGAGGTCGGCACGGTCGGCGAGGTGATTCACGCACCTGCCCAAGACGTCTTGGTGGTCCGCCACCCCCGGGGAGGCGAGTCGCTCGTGCCGTTCGTCGCCGACATCGTCCCCGAGGTCGATCTCGATTCCGGGACCGTGATCGTCGACCCGCCGCCCGGTCTGCTCGAACCCGAGACCCAGACCTCCGGCCCGCGGAAGCGGTCGGCGACCCCGGAGTCCGGGTCATGAGGATCGACGTCGTCACGATCTTCCCCGGGTACATGTCTCCGCTGGAGCTGTCGCTGGTGGGCAAAGCACGCGAAGCCGGACTGCTGGACCTGCGGGTGCACGACCTGCGCGACTGGACCACCGATCGGCACCGCACGGTCGACGACACGCCGTACGGCGGCGGTGCGGGCATGGTGATGCGGCCCGACGTGTGGGGCGACGCCCTGGACGACCTGCTCAGGCAACGCGACGTCGACGCCCGCCCACCACGACTGCTCGTCCCCACCCCGTCGGGGCGCTTGTTCGATCAAGCGATGGCTCAGGAGTTGGCCACCGAGCCGTGGATGGTCATCGCCTGCGGGCGCTACGAGGGGATCGACGCCCGCTTCGTCACTGACGCCGCCGCACGGATGCCGGTGACGGAGCTGTCCATCGGCGATTACGTGCTCGCCGGCGGCGAAGCAGCTGCCCTGGTGGTCATCGAGGCGGTCTCGCGCCTGTTGCCCGGCGTACTGGGCAACCCGGACTCCCTGGTCGAGGAGTCACACGGCGCCGAAGGACTGCTCGAATACCCCGTGTACACCAAGCCGCCCACGTGGCGCGGCCTGGACGTGCCAGAGGTGCTGTTGTCCGGCCATCACGCGCGGGTGGCCCGATTCCGGCGCGACGAAGCGTTGCGGCGCACGGCGTTACGCAGGCCGGAGTTGCTGAAGAAGATCGACGCCGACCGTCTCGACGAGCACGACCGAGCCGTGCTCGAGGCCCTCGGGTTTCACCTAGAGCCCCCTTCTGTGGCAGACTGATCGGCTGTTGCCCGAGTCGCGGTCGCCCCTGCCACAGGGGGGAAGCCGGCCGATGCCTCCGGGCCCTCACCGCCAGAACTTCGATACCGTCGGCGACCTGTGGCGCCCTCGAGGAAGCGAAACCCGTCATGAACACTCTCGACGCAGTCGATGCCGCCCAACTCCGTGACGACATTCCGGACTTCCGGGCCGGCGACAACCTCAAGGTTCACGTCCGCGTCGTCGAGGGCTCGCGCTCTCGTGTCCAGGTGTTCCAGGGCGTGGTGATCCGCCGGCAGGGCGCCGGCATCAGTGAGTCGTTCACCGTGCGCAAGGTGAGCTTCGGCGTGGGTGTGGAGCGCACCTTCCCCGTTCACACGCCGGTCATCGAGCGCATCGAGCTCGTGACGCGCGGTGACGTGCGCCGCGCCAAGCTGTACTACCTGCGTAACCTGCACGGTAAGGCCGCCAAGATCCGGGAGAAGCGCGAGACTTCCTGAGCCGGCGCACCCCGCACGAGCCCGTCCCGGCGCGATGACCGATACCGCCGCCGGTCGGGCTCGGCGCGGATCGTATTGTGTTGCGCGTGCCACCCGAAGCGTTCGACTCGACCCCGGGCTCGGCCCGGACACCTCAGGGGGAAGCCTTGACCGAGGAGAAGTCGCCTCGGGATGGCGCCGAAAACACCGAGGACTCCGGCTCGAAGCGTGGGCTGAGTGCGTTCATCAAAGAGACGGCCATCGTGGTCGTGCTCTCGCTCATCATCGCCACCGTAGTGCGAATCTTCCTGGTACAGGCGTTCTTGATCCCCTCCGGCTCGATGGAGGACACGCTGCTGGTCGGGGACCGTGTGCTCGTATCCAAGATCAGCCTGCGCTTCGGCGAGGTGCATCGTGGCGACGTCGTCGTGTTCGAGGACCCGAACAACTGGCTGGGCGCGCAGGCACCCGATGACGACACCGGGGTCGGCGCCGCGGTGCAGGAGTTCTTCGAGTTCGTCGGTGTGCTGCCCGACGACTCCGAGGAGCATCTGATCAAGCGCGTGATCGGACTCGGCGGCGACACCGTGGCCTGCTGCGACGAATCGGGCCGCCTGACCGTCAACGGCGAGCCGGTCGACGAGACCGCCTACCTGTTCCCGGGTGACTCGCCCTCGCTGAAGGAGTTCGAGGAGACCGTTCCCGACGGCGAACTGTTCGTCATGGGCGATCATCGGTCCAACTCCGGCGACTCCCGCATCCACGGCACCTTCGACGAGGATCTCGTGGTGGGGCGAGCCTTCGCGGTCGCCTGGCCCATCTCGCGCTGGGGCTCGTTGTCCGACGACGGCGCGTTCGACGCCGTGCCTGCCCCCTGACGCCGTGACGTCGTAGGGTGAGCCCATCATGACCGTGTCGACCGTTCGCCGCCGTACCGTCGTCCGGCGTGATGCCGGGCTCTACGCCTACGAGCGCACGCTGGCGCGCTCCGGGTTCGCGCCGGTCGCCGGCGCGGACGAAGCTGGCCGGGGGGCCTGTGCGGGTCCGCTGGTCGTGGCCGCGGCCATCCTGCCCACCGGGCGCCGGGGCGAAGTGCCCGGCCTCGCCGACTCCAAGCTCCTCGTCCCAGCCGTGCGCGAGCAGGTCTACGACGAGGTCGTCGCGCGCGCCCAGGCATGGTCGGTGGTGGTCGTCGAACCCGGCGACGTCGACCGCGTCGGCCTGCATCGCTGCAACATCGAGGCGATGCGCCGTGCCTTGGCCCGCCTGGACATCGCACCGAACTACGTGCTCACCGACGGCTTCCCGGTCACGGGCTTGGGCGTGCCCGGCCTGGCGATGTGGAAGGGTGACCAGGTCGCCGCGTGCATCGCTGCAGCGTCGGTGATCGCGAAGGTGACCCGAGACCGGATCATGTGCGAGCTGCACGAGAAGTGGCCGGAGTACGGATTCGACGCCCACAAGGGCTACTCGACGCCCGAACACCAACAGGCCCTTGATCGGCACGGCCCGACCCCGGTTCATCGTCGGTCGTACGCGAACGTCTCCCGCGTGGTATCCGTGGATGACGATGGTCCGAGAGGAGAGCGCGAGACATGAGTGCAGAAGATCTCGAGAAGTACGAAACCGAGATGGAGCTGTCGCTCTATCGCGAGTACCGCGACGTCGTCGGGCTCTTCTCGTACGTCGTCGAGACCGAGCGGCGTTTCTACCTGACCAACAACGTCGACTTCCAGGTCCGCGGTGAAGGCGCTGACGTCTACTTCGAGGTGACGATGAGCGACGCGTGGGTGTGGGACATGTACCGCCCGGCGCGGTTCGTGAAGAACGTCAAAGTGGTGACCTTCCGCGACGTCAACGTGGAAGAACTGGCCAAGAGCGACCTCGAGATCCCCAAGACCTGACCGCCCCCACTCGGGTGAAATGATCATGTTCACTACCCGATTCCCTGCCACACCACCCATGTAAGCCTCGTGGTGCGGCACAACGCCTCGTGGTGTCCAACAACCGACTGAGCTGGTCGCCGCTCTTGACGTCCGGCCCGGCTGTCCACAGCTGAGCGCTGAGACGTGAGTTGTCCACATTCGCCGCCAACGGCCTTGGCCGATTCGTCCGGCCGCGACACGCTCGGTGCCGGAGGTGAGGCCGGTGCGGGTCAAGGACAAGATCGGGCAGTACGGCGAGCAGGTCGCCGTGCGGTACCTGCAGCGCGAAGGGTTCGTCATCCTCGCGCGGAACTGGCGCTGCGAGGTCGGCGAGATCGACATCGTGGCCTTGGACGGTGCCACGGTGGTCGTCTGCGAGGTGAAGACCCGCAGCGGGTTCGGGTTCGGCTCCGGGCTCGAGGCGGTCACCCGCGAGAAGATCGCCCGGTTGCGGCGCCTCGCGCTGCGTTGGCTGGCTGAAGCCGGCCGGGCCGGCAGCCCAATGCGCATCGACGTCGTCGCCGTTCACCGCCGCCGGACCCAGCCGCGCACCGAACCGCTCATCGAGCATGTGCGAGGTGCCCAGTGACGCGCCTGGGCCGCTGCCGCAGTGTGGCCCTGGTGGGCGTGCGCGGCGCCGTGGTCGACATCGACGCCCACATCGGCGGGATGCCCGGCTTCACCCTCATCGGGTTGCCGGACGCTTCGCTGTACGAGGCGCGAGACCGGGTCCGCTCGGCGGTGCTGTCCAGCCGTGAGGCGTGGCCGCTGCAGAAGATCACCGTCAGCCTGTCGCCGGCGTCGCTGCCCAAGCGCGGCAGCCAGTTCGATCTCGGCGTGGCCGTGGCCGTTCTCGCCGCGGCCGAAGAAGTTCCCGTGGGAACGACCGAGTCGGTGTTGTTCCTCGGCGAGCTCGCTCTCGACGGACGGTTGCGGCCGGTTCGCGGCGTGCTCCCTGCCGTACTCGCCGCGGCCAGAGCCGGGCTGACCAAGGCGATCGTGCCAGAGCCGAACCTCGAGGAGGCGCGGCTGGTCCCCGGCGTGCACACGTTCGGTGCGCGTTCGTTGCGGCAGGTGTTGGCGTTCCTGCGTGGGGATGACATTCCCGCCGAGGAGCCGGACGACCTCGTGGCACCCAGCGTCGGCGGCGAGTACACCGCCGACAGCGACGATCTCGCCGACATCGCAGGTCAGCGCCATGCGAAGACGGCGATAGAGATCGCTGCGGCCGGGCATCATCACGTCCTGCTCAGCGGGCCGCCGGGAGCGGGTAAGACGATGCTCGCGCGTCGCTTGCCGACGTTGTTGCCCGATCTGTCGACCGAGGATTCGCTCGAGGTCACCGCCATCCACTCGGTGGCCGGCGTCCTGCCGCCGGACCGTCCGCTGATCGCGCGCCCGCCGTTCTCGGACCCGCACCACACGTCGTCGACGGCGGCCGTGGTCGGTGGGGGCAGCCGGACGATCAAGCCCGGCGCGGCCAGCCTGGCTCACCGGGGCGTGCTGTTCATGGACGAGGCACCGGAGTTCTCTCCGCGCGTGCTCGACTCGCTGCGCCAGCCGCTGGAGAACGGTCAGATCGTCCTGGCTCGGGCGGAGTCGACAGCGGTGTTCCCGGCTCGGTTTCTGCTCGTGCTCGCGCAGAATCCCTGCTCGTGCGGCAACCACGGCAGCGTCAGCCACGAGTGCACCTGCAGCCCGGACTCGGTACGCCGCTACGGCCAGCGGGTGTCGGGTCCGGTGCGCGACCGCGTGGACGTTCGGGTCAGGGTCGAGGCGCCGACGATCGCCGACATCGACGCTGCGGTCGACTCCGCCGAACCCGGGTCTCGAGTCGCCGAGCGGGTCGCGGCTGCTCGTGAACGTCAGGAACGCCGGCTGCGGGAAACGCCGTGGCGCTCGAACGGCGAGCTGCCCGGCTGGTTTCTCCGGCGCGAGCTGCGACTGCCGCCCGACGTCACCACGCCGGCCTATGACGAGCTGCGTCGAGGCAGCGTCACGGTGCGTGGTGCCGACCGTATTCTGCGCCTCGCCTGGACCGTTGCCGACCTCGCGGGGCACGACCGCCCCAGCCGTGCGGACGTCATGGAAGCCGTCGAGCTGCGGCTCGGCCGAGCAGCATGAACGCGGACGGACCGGTGGACCATGCCGAGCGGGTGGCCCGGGCGGCCCTGTCGGCCCTCGTCGAGCCTGGCCACACCGTGCTCATGCGACGTGTCGACGCCGCCGGTGCCGAGGCCACGCTGCGCGCGATCCGGCGGGGCGACACCAAGCTCGACCCGAACCATCGAATGCGTGATCGGTTGCGTAGCGGGCAGGTGGACGGCGAGGAGGTGCTGGCCACAGCGGACCGGTTGGGGATCGGCTACCTGTGCCCGGGCGAGGCCGGTTGGCCGGTCGCGCTCGAGGTGATGCGCGAAACCCTGGACGCCGGCGCGGACGCGGTGCCACCCCCGCTGGGCCTGTGGTGGCGCGGCGAGGCGGAGCTGGCCACAGCCGCGGAATCGGCCGTGGCCGTGGTCGGATCCCGCAATGCCACTCGGTACGGCGAGCGGGTCGCAGCCGATCTCGGTTCGGACCTGGCGATGGCCGGCTGGACCGTCGTGTCAGGTGCCGCCTTCGGCATCGACGCCGCATCGCACCGCGGTGCGCTGGCCATGGGCGGCACAACGGTGGCGGTGCTGGCCTGCGGCGTCGACGTG
>JAJYTA010000009.1 GCA_021793295.1 Actinomycetes bacterium | reverse complement strand
GCGGGGTGGAGCTGAGGGGACTCGAACCCCTGACCCCCTCCATGCCATGGAGGTGCGCTACCAGCTGCGCCACAGCCCCGTGCCGAATCGGCTCCGCTAGCTTAGCTGACGGTGGGCCGAAGGTCATAATCGCCCCCGCCGTCGACTCAACCCTCCTCGATGGCCACTGGCGTCGGCAGGGTTCCGGCGTTGTGCTCGACGAGAATCCAGCCGTCGTCGCCCTCGCGCAGCATCGACCACGAGCAGTTCGACAGCCCGCCCACGTTGGTGAATCGGTGCAGGGGAAGGCCTATCAGTGCGGCGATGCCCAGTCGGGCCGCGCCGCCATGGGAGGTCAGCACCGCCAGGCCGTTCTCGGACAGCTTCGCCGCGGCATCGGTGACCGCGGCGAACATCCGCTCGGCCACCTCCTGTCGAGTCTCACCGCCGCCGACGCGCAGCAACGGGTCGCCGGCGCGCCAAGCCTTGTAGTCGTCGGGCCAGCGTTCGGCGATCTGCGCAGACGTGCAGCCCTGCCACTGCCCCGCGTAGGTCTCACGCAGTCGCGGATCCAGCTCGACGTCCAGTCCGACCAGGTCGGCCAGAGTCGCCGTGGTGTCGCGGGTGCGCTGCAGGTCCGATGAGACGAGCAGTTCGGGAGACAGGGCCGCCAGCCGGGTGGCGGCCTCACGTGCCTGTTCGCGTCCGACGTCGTCGAGGGCCACATCGGTCTGACCTTGGAACCGGCCTGCGGCGTTCCACTCGGTCCGGCCGTGCCGCCACAGGACGATCCTGCGGCTCACTCCTGCTCTCCGCCCGCGCCGTTCTGCCCAGCGCCGTTCTGCCCAGCGCCGTGCTGGTCCGGGAGCGGAATGGTGGGGCAGTCCTTCCACAGCCGTTCCAGTGCGTAGAACACGCGGTCTTCGGCGTGTTGCACATGAACCACGACGTCGATGTAGTCGAGCAGCACCCACCGGCCCTCGCGCTCACCCTCGCGCCGCACCGGCTTGGCGTCGAGGTCACGCAGCCGCTCCTCGATGGCGTCGACGATGGAACGAACCTGACGATCGCTGCCGGCCGAGCACACCAGGAACGCGTCGGTGATGGCCAGCTGATCGGACACGTCGAAGGCGACGATGTCGTCAGCCAGCTTGTCGGCGGCAGCCTGGGCGGCTGCGACCGTGAGCTCTACAGCGCGATCGGTTGCTGTCAAACCTCAATGACCCCTCTTGTGCATGCGTGCCCTGCTCCCCAAGCGTCTCATGACTGGACGTACAGGCCGCGCTTGTTGATGTACTGAACGATTCCCTCCGGAACCAGGTACCAGATCGGCTCGCCGGCCTTCACCCGTTCGCGGCACTCGCTGGACGATATCGCCAAGGCGGGCACCTCGACCAGGGTCACCTTGCCCTCCGGTAGCCCGGCGTCGGACAGCACATGCCCGGGCCTGGTACAGCCGACGAAGTGCGCGAGGTCGAACACTTCATCGTGGTTGCGCCACGACAGGATCTGCGTGAGCGCGTCGGCACCGGTGATGAAGTACAGATCGGTGTCGTCACCGCGCTGCGCTTTCAGGTCGCGCAGCGTGTCGACGGTGTAGGTCAGGCCCGGACGGTCGATGTCGACGCGGCTGACGGAGAACGACGGGTTGGACGCGGTGGCGATGACCGTCATGAGGTAGCGGTCTTCGGCCGCGGAGACCTCGTGCTCCTCCTTCTGCCACGGCCTGCCGGTCGGCACGAAAACGACCTCGTCGAGGCCGAACCAGTGCCGGACCTCGCTGGCGGCTACCAGGTGGCCGTGGTGGATGGGGTCGAACGTGCCCCCCATCACACCCAGCCGCCTGCGTTCGCTCATCTCTTGACACCGTGGGTCCGCCGCCCCATCAGGCGTGGGGCCGTCCCTTGCCGAAGATCAAGGTGATGATGAGCAACACCAACAGGATGGTGAGCGCTCCGACGCCCCAGCCCCAGGCCGGAAATCCGTCATCGCCGTGCGCCTGTTCAGCCAGCAGGACAACCGTGTTCATGCCGTGCACCCTATCCGAGGCTCAGGTCAGCTTCGGACGTGGCCGTCGCCGGTGACGACATAGGTGGTCGTGGTCAGCTCCGGCAGGCCCATCGGACCACGCGCATGCAGCTTCTGCGTCGAGATGCCGATCTCGGCCCCGAAGCCCAGCTGCTCGCCGTCGGTGAACCGGGTCGACGCGTTCACCATGACCGCAGCGGAGTCCGTGGTCGCGGTGAACCGGCGCGATGCCGCCAGCGAGTCGGTGACGATGGCCTCAGTGTGACCACTGCCCCACCGGCGGATGTGGCTGACGGCGTCGTCGAGCGAATCGACGACCGCCACGGCGAGGTCGAGCGAGAGGTACTCCTGCGCCCAGTCGTCATCGGTGGCCGGCACGACGTCGTCGCGGTAGCCCTGCACACGCTCGTCACCGTGCACCGTCACCCCGTGCTCACGCAGCGCGGCCAGCGCACCGGGCAGGAAGGCGTCAGCGACGTCGGCATGGACGAGCAGGGTCTCGGCGGCATTGCACACGCTGGGCCGTTGGACCTTGGCGTTCAGGACGATCTCGAGTGCGCGGGCGAGGTCGGCGTCGGCGTCGACGTACACGTGGCAGTTGCCCACGCCCGTCTCGATGACGGGCACGGTGGACTCCTCGACCACGCTGCGGATCAAGCCGGCCCCACCGCGCGGGATCAGCACGTCGACCAACCCGCGAGCCCGCATGAGCTGCTTGACCGCGTCGTGTCCCCCGCCCCGGACCAGTTGGACGGCGTCGACCGGCAGCCCCGCGTCGGCGACTGCCCGCGCCAGCACGTCGACGATGGCGGCGTTGGACGCCGCGGCACTGGACGATCCGCGCAACAGCACGGCGTTACCGCTCTTGAGCGCCAGACCTGCGGCGTCGGCGGTGACGTTGGGCCGAGCCTCGTAGATGATGCCCACGACGCCGAACGGCACCCGCCGCTGACTGACCTGTAGACCGTTGGGCAGCGCGTAGCCGCGGACCACCTCACCCACCGGGTCGGGCAGGCCCGCCACCTGGCGCAGGCCGTCAGCCATCGCGCCGACACGTGCTTCGTCGAGGCGAAGCCGGTCGATGATCGCTTCGCTGGTGCCGGCGCTGCGCGCCCGGGCGACATCGTCGGCGTTGGCCGTGACGATCGACCCGGCGTTCGCCTCGAGCGCCTCGGCCATCGCCAGCAGTGCCGCGTCCTTGTTCGCGCGCGTGCGAACGGCGAGGTCGGCAGCCGCGACACGCGCGCGCCGACCCAGCTCTGCCACCGATACGGTCACGTCGTCCTCCATGTTCGGCAGTCTAGTCCGGGCCACCGGCACACCCCTTCGGCGCGACCGGTCACCGGGACGGCTTCAGCAACACCATGTCGTCGCGGTGCACGACCTCGCGCTCGTAGGCCGGGCCCAACTCGAGCGCCAGCTCCTTCGTCGAGCGCCCGAGCAAGGCGGGCAGCTCGGCCGCGTCGAAGTTCACCAGTCCGCGCGCGACCCGGGTGCCCTCGGTATCGAGCAGGTCGACCGGATCACCGGCGGAGAATGTCCCGTCCACCGCCGTGATACCGGCGGGCAACAGCGAGGCGCCGCGTTCGACCACCGCCCGCACCGCCCCGGCGTCCAGGGTCAGGCTGCCTCGGCCGTCGGTGGCGTGCTCCAGCCACAGCAACCGTGTGGAGCGACGGGCCGCACGGCGGTGAAACCAGGTGCCGACCTGGTCACCGGCCAGCACGGCTGCGGCCTCCGGCGCCGAGGCCAGCACCACGTCGATGCCGGAGCCCGTCGCGATGGCCGCCGCCTCGACCTTGGTCTGCATTCCGCCGCTGCCCAGCCCGGACCGCCCGGCCGAACCGAGGTCCAGGCCGTCGAGCTCGCCGACGTCGTGGACCTCGGCGATCCGCTTGGCCTCGCGGTGGTGCGGATTGCTGTCGTACAACCCGTCCACGTCGGAGAGCAGGACCAACAGGTCCGCGTGCACCAGCTGCGCGACCAACGCGGCGAGGCGGTCGTTGTCGCCGAAGCGGATCTCGTGGGTGGCGACGGTGTCGTTCTCGTTGACGATCGGGACCACGCCCAGGTCGAGCAGCTTGTGCAGCGTCCGGTACGCGTTGCGGTAGTGCGCGCGGCGCGTCACGTCGTCGACGGTCAGCAACACCTGGCCGACCTGCAGTCCGTGGGCGGCGAACTCACTGGTGTAGTTGGCCATCAGCAGGCCCTGCCCGACGCTGGCCGCCGCCTGTTGACGGGCGAGGTCGCGGGGACGGCTCGGCATGCCCAGCGGCGCCAGCCCAGCGGCGATGGCGCCGGACGAGACGAGCACGACGGCGCGGCCGGCGGCGCGCAGCTTGGCCAGCGTGTCGACCAGCGACGCGACCTTGGCGTCGTCGATGCCGCCACGGGTGGTGGTCAGCGAGGACGAGCCGACCTTGACCACCACTCGGGGTGCCTGGGCCAGCGCCTCGCGCCCAGCGCTACCGTTCACCTCACCCACCTCATCCGAGGCGGGAATCGGTGCCACGCGGGCCGAGCAGTTCCGAGCCGGCATGCACACTGGGTTCCCAATCGAACACCACGGCGTCCTCGCCGCCGATGACGACCTCGTCGCCTGGCTGCGCACCGGCCTTGACCAGCTCGGTCTCGACTCCCAACCGCGCCAGGCGGTCCGCGAGGTAGCCGACCGCCTCGTCGTTGGCGAAGTCGGTCTGATGAATCCACCGCTCCGGCTTGGCGCCTCGGACCCGGAACCGCTCGCCTTCCTTGGTGACGGTGAACCCGGCGTCGTCGACGGCGGTGGGCCGCAACACGATGCGGGTGGCCTCCGGCGGCGGCGCTGCCGCGCGCGCGGTCTCGACCGCTTCGGCCATCGCGAACGCCAGCTCGCGCATGCCCTCGCCGGTGACGGCGGAGATCGGGTACACCGGCCAGCCGAGCGCCTCGACGTCGGCGCGGACCATCTCGGCCAGGTCGCGCGCGTCCGGCACGTCGATCTTGTTCAGCGCGACCAGCCGCGGCCGGTCGGACAGACCACCGTGCCGTTCGAGCTCGGCTTCGATGACCTCGATGTCGCTGACCGGGTCGCGGCCGGGCTCGATGGTGGCGCCGTCGACGACGTGGACCAACGCCTGGCATCGCTCGATGTGGCGCAAGAACTCGTGGCCCAGGCCACGGCCCTCACTCGCGCCCTCGATCAGGCCCGGAACGTCGGCGACGGTGAACCGGACGTCGCCGGCCTCGACCACACCGAGATTCGGCACCAAGGTGGTGAACGGGTAGTCCGCGATCTTGGGGCGGGCAGCCGACATGGCCGCGATCAGACTGGACTTGCCGGCGCTGGGGAAGCCCACCAGGCCGACATCGGCCACGCTCTTGAGCTCGAGGACGACGTCCAGCGTCTCGCCGGGCTCGCCCAGCAGGGCGAACCCGGGAGCGCGGCGCCGCCTCGTCGCCAGCGCGGCGTTGCCCAGCCCGCCGGCGCCGCCGCGGGCGACGACGATCCGAGTGCCGGCGCCCACGAGGTCGGCGATCAGTTCGCCGTCACGGGTCGTCACGACGGTGCCGTCGGGCACGGGCAGCACGACGTCCTCGCCGTCGGCGCCGTTGCGGTGGCTGCCCGCACCCGGCGTGCCGTTGCGCGCCTTCCGGTGCGGCGAGCGGTGGTAGTCCAGCAGCGTCGTGACGCTGGGATCGACGACGAGCGCGATGTCGCCACCGCGCCCGCCATTGCCGCCGTCGGGGCCACCCAGCGGCTTGAACTTCTCCCGATGGATCGACATGCAGCCATGCCCACCGGATCCGGCCGCCAGATGCAGCACAACGCGGTCGACGAACGACGGAATCGCCATGGCTGCACCTCACCCCTTCATGTGATCGACATGTGCTGGACGACGAAAAGCGGGCCAGTCGAGGCGACCGGCCCGCTCGTGTTGGAAGACTCGTGTGGAGCGGGAGGTCACTCCCCCGCCGGGACGATGTTGACGACCTTGCGGCCCCGCCGTACGCCGAACTCGACGGCGCCGGGCGACGTCGCGAACAGCGTGTCGTCCTTGCCCCGGCCGACGTTCTCGCCCGGGTGGAAGTGGGTGCCACGCTGCCGGACGAGGATCTCACCGGCGTTGACGACCTGGCCACCGAACCGCTTCACGCCCAGTCGCTGTGCGTTGGAATCGCGCCCGTTCTTACTGGACGAGGCGCCCTTCTTGTGAGCCATGACTTCTTCCTGCCTACTTCGTCTCGATACCGGTGACCTTGACCTGGGTGTAGCGCTGGCGGTGCCCCTGGCGCCGCCGATACCCGGTCTTGTTCTTGTACCGGAGGATCGTGATCTTCGGGCCCTTGTGGTCGCCGACGATCTCCGCGTTCACCGACACACCGGCCAGTGCCTTCGGGTCGGACGTGACGGTCTCGCCGTCGACCACGAGCACCGCCGGGAGCGTGACCGTGGCACCGACTTCGCCATCAAGGCGATCGACGTCGATGACATCTCCGACGGAGACCTTCTGCTGGTTACCGCCGCTGCGGACGATCGCGTACACCGCGGACTCACTCTCTCGCTTGGGCTTTTCGGGCGCGCACGCCTCGCTCGGGTGAGCAGGCACGCGGGTTGGGGCGCAGTTCGCGCCGACGCTCTAGGGTACGGACTCAGCCACCGCCTGGTCAAACTCGCGGCCTTCACCCTGGTTCTCGGCTTCCGGGCTACCGGCTTCCGGGCTACCGGCCGGGCGCTGAGCGCGGCGACGGCGCCGGGCCGGCGGCTGGGCCGGTTCGGGCTGCTGCTCGAGTTGACCGGGCTTCTGCTCGGCTTGCTCGGGCTGCTGTTCAGATTGCTCGGCTTGCTCATCGGCTTCGGCCTGCACGGAGGTGCCGTTGTCACTCGACGCGGGCATCAGGTCCGCCGGCGACGCCTCGCCCGGGCTGGCCGACGCTTCGAGCTTGGGCACCACGATCTCCGGGCTCTGCTGCTTCGCCGTCTGCTCGGCCTTGCGCTTGCGGCCACGCTTGTCCGAGCGGTTGGACTTGCCCGAGCCGTTGCCGTTGCCGTTGCCATGGCCGTTGCCGGACTCCGACGAGCCGGACTCGACCGGGTGGTCGTGCACCAGAACGCCGCGGCCCTTGCAGTGCGGACACGGCTCGCTGAACGCCTCGAGCAGACCGGTACCGATGCGTTTTCGGGTCATCTGGACCAGGCCCAGCGACGTCACCTCGGCCACCTGATGTTTCGTCCGGTCGCGGCCGAGGCACTCGACCAGGCGACGCAACACCAGGTCGCGGTTCGATTCGAGCACCATGTCGATGAAGTCGATGACGATGATGCCGCCGATGTCGCGCAGCCGCAGCTGCCGGACGATCTCTTCGGCCGCCTCGAGGTTGTTCTTGGTGACCGTCTCTTCGAGGTTGCCCCCGGACCCGGTGAACTTTCCGGTGTTGACGTCGACGACGGTCATCGCCTCGGTCCGGTCGATGACCAGTGATCCGCCGCTGGGCAGCCACACCTTGCGATCCATGGCCTTGGCGATCTGCTCGTTGATGCGGAACTCGGCGAACACGTCCTCGTGACGGGTCCAGCGCTCCACCCGATCGCTCAGCGACGACGCCACGTGCGTGACGTACTCCTCGATGGTGTCCCACACGCGGTCGCCGGAGACCACGAGTTTGGTGAAGTCCTCGTTGAACAGGTCGCGGACCACCTTGATCGCCAGGTCCGGCTCACCGTGCAACAGCGCCGGCGCACTGCCGGACGACTTCTTCTGGATCGCCTCCCACTCGGCCTGCAATCGCGCGACGTCGTTGGTCAGTTCCTCTTCTGAAGCACCTTCGGCGGCAGTGCGCACGATGACGCCGGCGTCTTCGGGTACGACCTGTTTGAGGATCTTCTTCAAGCGGTTGCGCTCGTTGTCCGGCAGCTTGCGGCTGATGCCGTTCATCGAGCCGCCGGGCACGTAGACGACGTATCGGCCCGGCAGGCTGACCTGGCTGGTCAGCCGGGCGCCCTTGTGCCCGATGGGGTCCTTGGTCACCTGCACGAGCACGGACTGCCCGGACTTCAGGACGTCTTCGATCCGCTTCTGACCATCGCCAGTGCCCAGCCCGGCCCAGTCGACCTCGCCGGCGTAGAGCACCGCGTTGCGGCCGCGGCCGATGTCGATGAACGCCGCCTCCATGGCCGGCAGCACGTTCTGCACCCGGCCGAGGTAGACGTTGCCGATCAGCGACTGCTGCGATGCACGGCTGACGTAGTGCTCCACCAGGACGCCGTCTTCGAGCACGGCGATCTGGGTGAGGTCGCCGGACTGGCGAACGGCCATGACGCGGTCGACCGCCTCGCGGCGGGCGAGGAACTCCGCCTCGGACAGGATGGGTGGGCGGCGCCGGCCGGCCTCGCGGCCTTCACGTCGCCGCTGCTTCTTCGCCTCGAGTCTGGTCGACCCCTTGACCGAGGCCACCTCGTCGTCGACCTCTCGGGCGCTTCGGACCTTGACGACGGTGTTGGGCGGGTCGTCAGCCCGGGTCTCGTCGGTGTCGGACTCGCTGCGGCGGCGACGACGGCGGCGACGACGACGGCTACCGCCCTCGCCCTCACCTTCGGCGTCGCCGTCACCATCTGCGGCGCCGGAATCGTCGATGTCGTGGTCGGGCTCGGCCGACTCGTCCGAGCTGAGACTCGGCTGGTCGTTCGTGCTCGACGTGTCATCGGTCGAAACATCGCCGGAGCCGTCGGCCTTGCGGCGACGGCCGCGGCCACCACGGCGGCGACGACGGCGACGAGAACCGTCGGCGTCAGTGTCACCGGTGTCGTCGGAGTCGTCGATGTCGCCGGAGTCGTGGTCGTCCGAGGCATCGGTGTCAGCGAACTCGTCGGACCGGTTGCTCGCCCCGACGGCGGAGTCATGCTTGTTCTGCGCCCGACCGGCCGGGACGGGCGTAGGCGCGGCGAACAGCGGTGTGGCATCGAAAGCCGGAGGCTGGAACAGGACGGGCGCGGCCACGGCACCGTCGGGCTCGCTGGCCGTGGTCGTGGCGGCGGCATCGACGCTCTTGGACCGCGCCGGCGCCTGGTCCTGCGACGCTTCGACTTTCGGCGGCTCAGCCTTCGGCACTTCGGCCTGCGTCGATTCGGCCTGCGTCGATTCGCTCGGCGTTGCGACGTCGTCCGGCGCCGGCGCTTCCCCCTGCGCTGCCGCTTCGGGCTGCTTGCTCCCCGCGGTCTTCTTCGTCGTGGTGGCCTTCTTGGCTGTTGCCCTCTTGGTCGCCGCCTTCTTCGCCGGAGTCCTCTTGGCCGGGGCCCTCTTCGTCGGGGTCTCCGGCTCTGTGTCCAGCGCATCCGGTGGTGCGACCGAGGTCTCGCCACCGGTGTCGCCGGGCGTCAGCGCGTCCTCCGGCGGGCCTGCAGCCCGGCTAGCGGCACGCCGGCGCCGAGACGATGTGGCGGCATCATCGGCGGTGACTGCGCCCGCCGACGCCCCGGCATCATCACCCGGGGTGGTGTTCTCTTCCTGCATGCGGGTACTCCCGTCAGCTCCGCCCCGAGGCGCCGCGCCCTTCGGCGCGCTGCTGCCCGAGGCAGAGCTACACATCGGCCACCTCACGCAGCCTTCGGTGGCCGCGTCAGGTGGAAAGCCTGTCGTCGGCGACGCCCACCGCACCAGAACGTCGGCAACCAGATGTCTCACCCGCCGCGGCGGCGCATCCCGTCACCAGGGCGCCTCGCGGCTGAGCCGACACCGGCCCACCGTGCCAAGCGTCTCTGCGCGGCCCGTGGGGTCGTGGCGCAGGACGTCGGCGAGAACGTCGTCGAGTCGCACGACTTGATGCCGTACAACCTGTTACGAGTATCGCACACGGGACCCCGAACCCCGTGACAGCGCCTACCCGGCCGGCGCGTATGTGCGTTAGATCACGTCGAGCCCGGGCGGCCGGCGTCGGCGGGATCACCGCCTCCACCAGCACGATCCGGCTCGAGCGGGTCTGTGAGAGCGCTCCCCGGTGCAGTGAAGATGCCCTGCTCGAGCCGGGTCACCTGAATGGGCGCGGACGGGATGAATCCGGACGTCGCCTCGAGCCCCTTCATCACTTCCTCCGGGCGGACCGTGGGTGATTGATGGCGCACCGTCAGCCGGATCGCCGGCGGCTCGTCCCCGACCGCCTCGGCTGCCAGCACTGCCGCACGCGCGTCGAGCACTCGCACGCCGTTCTTCGTCAGCCGCTCGACCGGCACGGAGTCGACCGACAGGAACGTCCGCAGCGCGGCACCGACCTGCGCCACGTGGGTGTCCGGGAGCTCGATGTGCCACACCGACGCCTGCAGCCGGTCGGCCAGCGCACCCGAGCCCGCCTCGACGACCTCCACGATGTCGAGCCCAGGCGGCAGGACCTCGTCGAGCGCGGCACCGACCTCGCTCGGCACGCACCGGCGCGTCATGGAAAGCTCCAGGTACTCAGCTTCGCTGATCGCTCCCGTGGGCGCCGCTCCGGCGTAGGAGACCTTGGGATGCGGCGTGAATCCCTGGGAGTACGCCACCGGCACGCCGCTGCGGCGCAGCGCACGCTCGAAAGCACGCTGGAAGTCGCGGTGGCTGGTGAAACGCAGCCGCCCCCGCTTGGCGAAGCGCACCCGGAGCTTCTGCACAGGGGGGAGCTGTTCATGCGGGGGTGTCGAGGGGGTCACCCGCCCATTCTCCCCGACGCGAACCACCAGCGATTCCGAACAAAAGGACAAAAGGCTCATTGTGGACACCATGTGCCGGGCGTAGCGTCACGAACGCGTCACACAGGGGGCACTCGATGACAGACCTTCGCGACGACTCCACCATCGCCCGGCTTCGCACGAGTCTCGGCGGCACCCTTCTCACCCCGGACACAGTCGGCTACGACGCCGCTCGCGTCGTGTTCAACGCCATGATCGACCGGCATCCGAGCCTCATCGCCCAGTGCACGGACACCGCCGACGTCGTGACGGCGCTCAACCACGCCCGCAACGCCGGGCTCGAGGTGGCCGTCCGAGGTGGTGGTCACAGCGTGGCCGGCTCATCGTCGACTGACGGCGGGCTGGTCATCGACCTGCGGCACCTGAACCACGTCCGGGTCGATCCGCAGACACGCACCGCCGAAGTCGGCGGCGGCGCGACGATGGCCGACCTCGACGCCGCCTGCCAGCCCTACCACCTGGCCACCACCGGCGGGCGAGTGTCCACGACCGGCGTCGGCGGTTTCACGCTCGGCGGCGGCACCGGCTGGCTGGATCGCAAGTTCGGCCTGGCCTGCGACAACCTGGTCGCCGCGGAGCTGGTGACCGCTGCGGGCGAGGTGGTTCACACCTCGGCCGACGAGCATCCGGAGTTGTTCTGGGCGCTGCACGGCGACGGCGGAAACTTCGGCGTCGTCACCTCGCTCACCCTGGCGTTGCACGAACTGCCCGAGACCACGTTGGCGCTGTTGCTCTGGAGTCCCGAGCACGGACCCGCCGTCGTCCGAGCGTTCCGTGACCTGATGCAGACCGCTCCGGACGACCTCGGCGGCGCGGCGATCTACCTCACCGGCACCGCCGACGAATTCGTGCCCAGCCACCTCGTCGAGCGACTCTGCTTCGCCGTCGTGCTGATCTACGCCGGTAGCGCTGCGGACTTGCGCGAACTCGCCGCGCCGCTGTTCGGACTCGGCCCCGAGGGCACCATGGTCGAGCCGATGCCCTACGCCGACATCCAGCGCGCACTGGACGATCCGCCCGGACAACGGAACTACTGGTCGGCCGAACATCTCGACGCGCTGCCGGACGACGCCATCGACGCCTTCTGCGCGGCCGTCGACGACATGATCACCTCGTCAGCGTCGCAGCACGTCCTGTTCCCGATGGGCGGAGCCACGGCACGGGCCGAGGTCGACGACCCGATCCCGTGGCGCACGGCGCCATGGGTGGTGCACCCGTTCGGGCTGTGGACCGACGCCGGCGACGACGAGCGGGGCATCCAGTGGACCCGGAACGTGCGCGCGGCGATGCGCCCGTGGGCGACCGGTGACGTCTACCTCAACTTCATCGGCGACGAGGGGCACGATCGCGTCGCAGCCGGGTTCGGCCAGCACTACCAGCGGCTGGCTGCGGTGAAGGCGACCTACGATCCGGACAACGTCTTCCGGCTCAACCACAACATCATTCCGGCACCGTCGCCGGTGTAACCGTCCCCTCGAGCACCGTGACGGCCCGTCCGGCGAGTTCCACGCGGTCACCGCGCATGGTCGTGATCACCGTCCCGCCCCGAGGCGACAGCTGACGCCCGATCATCGGCGTCGCGTCGTCTCGCCCCAGCACACCGGCCCAGTACGGCGCCAGCACGCAGTGCGCCGAACCGGTGACCGGATCCTCGGGCACACCGACGCGGGGCGCGAAGAACCGGGACACGAAATCGGCGTCGCCACGGTTGGACGCCCGCGCCGTGACGATCACACCCCGCGCCGGCAGCGCCCCGAGAGCCTCGATGTCCGGGGTCAGGTGCTGCACGGCGTCCTCGTCGCTCACCGCCACGAGCAGGTCGAAGTTGCTGGTTCCGGTCCATACCGGCTCGATGCCCAGGGCGTCGGCCAGACCGGGCGGTGCCGGCGCCGCCGTCGGCGGATACGCCGGGAAGTCCATGCTGATCAGGCCGTCCGTGCCGCGGCGGACGGTGAGAATGCCACTGCGGGTGGTGAAGCGCAGCGGGCTCGGCGTCCCCGCGTCGAACAGCACGTGGGCCGTGGCCAACGTGGCGTGCCCGCACAGTTCGACCTCGGCGGCCGGGGTGAACCACCGCAGCTCGTAGTCCGCCGTGGCTTGATCGACCGGGCGCACGAACGCCGTCTCGGAGTGCTTCATCTCCGCGGCGAGGCGTTGCATCCATGCGGTGTCGACCGAGGCAGGCACCTGACACACACCTGCCGGGTTGCCGGCGAACGGATGATCGGTGAAGGCGTCCACCACGCTGATACGCACGGCCTCAGCGTACGGTAGGGCCGCGAGGCGACGGAGGTGGCTGATCATGCCCGCTCTGCGGCAACTGACAGCGTCCGTATGGTTGTGGCCGCACGATCCGGACTCGGAGAATGTGCAGGCCAGCGTAGGCATTGTCGCCGGTGAGACTGGGTCGATCGTGATCGACGCCGGACACGGTCCCGCCCTGGCTCGCCAGATCCGCCAGGCCGTGCACGAGGCCGGGATCCCCACGCCGCAGCTGCTGGTGTACACCCACCACCATTGGGACCACACCTGGGGCGCCGGCGCCTGGGAGGTCCCGGCGGTCGCTCACGAGCTGTGCACCGAGCTGCTCGCCGCCGAGGCGGCCAAACCGTGGAGTCAGGCGTACCTGCACGCCGAGATCGCCCGCGATCCCTCACTGGGCCCGAGCTACCGGGCCAGAGGCCGCGCCGTCGACGACTTCGACGAGCTGCGCATCGTGCTGCCGGAGCGCACCTTCACCGAGGAGCTCACCGTCATCGCAGGCGGCGCCACCGTGCACCTTCGCCATGTCGGAGGTGGGCACACGCCGGAGTCGATCGTCGTGACGGTTCCCGGCGACGGCGTGCTGTTCCTCGGAGACTGCTACTACCCGCCACCGTTTCACCTGCGCCAACCCGGTGACGAACCTGACCTCGACATGGTCGCCTCGCTGATCAGTGACGATATCGAGTGGTACGTCGAGAGCCACGACGTCCCCCGCCACCGCGACGACCTTCCCCCCGACCTGCTGGACAAATGATCATGTTCAGGTGGCAATTCCCTGCCGCACCACCCGTACACGCCTCGTGGTGCGACACATTGCCTTGTGGTGCGCGCTACACGACGGTCAGCGGCAGCAGCTTCTGCCCGGTCGGCCCCGTCTGGATCTCCGTGCCCATCTGCGGGCACACTCCGCAGTCGAAGCAGGGCGTCCACCGGCAGTCGTCCAGCTCGATCTCGTCCTGGGCGTCCTGCCAGTCCTCCCACAGCCAGTCGCGATCCAGGCCCGCGTCGAGGTGGTCCCAGGGCAGGACCTCGTCGCGTTCACGTTCCCGCGTGGTGAACCAGGCCAGGTCGACCGGCTCGTCGCGCAATGCCTCCTCGGCGCACTTCACCCACCGCTCGTAGGAGAAGTACTCACCCCAGCCGTCGAACCGACCGCCGTCATCCCAGACCGCACGCACGATCCGCCCGACCCGGCGGTCACCACGCGACAGCAGCCCCTCGATCATGCTCGGCTTGCCCTCGTGGTAGCGCAGGCCGATGGCCTTGCCGTAGGACCGGTCGGCCCGGATGGCATCGCGCAGCTTACGCAGACGGTCGTCGACGACCTGGTGATCGGCCTGCCCGGCCCATTGGAACGGCGTGTGCGGCTTCGGCACGAACCCGCCGATGGACACCGTGCACCGGATGTCGCGGCGCCCGGACACCTCACGGCCGGCGTCGATGACGCGCTTGGCGAGGTCAGCGATGGCGAGCACGTCGTCGTCGGTCTCGGTGGGCAGCCCGCACATGAAGTACAGCTTGACCTGGCGCCACCCGTGCCCGAAGGCCGTGGACACCGTACGGATCAGGTCGTCTTCGCTGACCATCTTGTTGATGACCTTGCGCAGCCGCTCCGAGCCGCCCTCGGGCGCAAAGGTCAGCCCGGTACGGCGACCGTTGCGCGAAAGCTCGTTGGCCAGCGTCACGTTGAACGCATCGACCCGCGTGGACGGCAGTGACAACGACGTGTTGGTGCCCTCGTAGCGGTCAGCCAGTCCGCTGGCGATCTCGCCGATCTCGGAGTGATCGGCACTGGACAGCGACAACAACCCCACCTCGGTGAACCCGGAGTTCTCCAACCCGGTCTGCACCATGTCGCCGATGGTGGTGATGGAGCGCTCACGCACCGGCCGGGTGATCATGCCCGCCTGACAGAACCGGCAGCCGCGCGTGCACCCGCGGAAGATCTCCACGCTGTAGCGCTCGTGCACGGTCTCGGCCAGCGGAACCAACGGCTTGCGCGGATACGGCCACTGGTCGAGGTCCATGACGGTGTGCTTGCGCACCCGCGCGGGAACCCCTGGACGGTTGGGCACCACCTGGGCGATGCGCCCGTCTGGTAGATAGTCCACGTCATAGAACCGGGGGACGTAGACGCCGCCGCCTGCGGCCAACCGCTCGAGCAGCCCGTCCCGCCCGCCCGGGCGTCCTTCGGCCTTCCACTCGCGCACGACCTCGGTGATGGCCAGCACGATCTCTTCGCCGTCGCCGAGGACGACGGCATCGACGAAATCAGCGACCGGCTCCGGGTTGAACGCGGCATGCCCGCCGGCGACGACGACGGGGTGCGTGTCGTCGCGGTCGGCTGCCAGGATCGGGATACCGGCCAGGTCGAGAGCCGTGAGCAGGTTCGTGTAGCCGAGCTCGGTGGCGAAGGAGACGCCCAGCAGGTCGAAGGCGCCGACGGGTCGGTGCGCGTCGACGGTGAACTGGCTCACGCCGTGCTGGCGCATCAGCTTCTCGAGATCGGGCCAGACGGCGTACGTACGCTCGGCCAGCACCCGGGGCAGGTCGTTGAGGATCTCGTAGAGGATCTGCACGCCCTGGTTGGGCAGCCCGACCTCGTAGGCGTCGGGGTACATCAGGGCCCACCGCACGTCGGCGTCCTCCCACGACTTGGTGACCGCTCCCATCTCGCCGCCTACGTACTGAATCGGCTTGGCGACCTTCGACAACAACGGCTCGAGCTGAGGAAACAACGACTCGACGGGCATGATGGTCCTGTGACGAGGCTGGATTCGGTTCACCAACAAGCCTAACCGGTCGCAGTCAGGGCAACCGGCGGCCGCACTCAGGGCAACCGCCGTCGATAGTGCGCGCTTGCTGACGGACGGTAAGGTGTGCCTGTCGGACGGGCTGGGCACGCTGAATCGCCCGACACCGACGTCGCCCGTACGTCAGTGATGATGGAAGGCAGGCAGCCCCGATGGCGGACAGCTCCGAATCCTTCGGGCCGGAGTTCGAAACCCAGCCGGACCGCGTCGACGTGTCGCCGGACTATCACACCCTCCCCGACCGGGTCGAGGTGCCGCCGGACCAGCACGGACTCCCCGACGGGGTCGTCATCACACCGCCCGATGACGACATCATCGACTGCTTTCCGCAGCCCTCGCTCGAAGAGCTCGAGATGGCCCTGCACCGCGCCCAGCTGGTCATGGAGGACATGTCGGCTCTGCTGGAACCCGCGCTCAAGGCGATGGAGGACGGCGCCTGGGTCAGCCGCAGAGCCGACGAGTTCTCCACCGGGCTGACCACCCACGCGGGGATGGCCGAATCTGCCGCGCAACGCTGTGTCGACGCCATCCAGGAGGCCATTGACACTCGTGGAGGCGAAATGCCCGACCCGATCTTGAGGCCGCTATGACCAAGGCAGCCGGTGGCTTTCAGAACGAACCCGGCAAGAGCGTCGGAACCATCGAGGGCAAAACCGGGGGCGAACTCGACAAGGACGCCCTCGCACCCGACAGCGCCGATGCCGACTACGACGTCGACTACTCGGGTGGCTCGGATTACTCCGGCGGGTCGGGCTACTCCGGCGATTCGGGCTACTCGGGTGGTTCGGACTCGGGCGGAGGCACCGACACCGACGCTGACGCCGATGGCGATTCTGGTTCTGACGATTCCGACTCCGAGTCCCCCGACGACTCCGATTCCGGCGACGACACCGGTTCCGACGACTCCACGGACGAGGCGCCGGACGAGCCGCTGCACGTCGGCGGCGAACCCGACGACTCCGGCGACCACGACATCGGCGAGCCCGATCACGGCGAGCTCGACCACGACGGCGGCACCGACGATCACATCCCGCCCGAGAACAAGGTGTCGATCGACATCGAGGCCATGACGCGCCTGGTGGCTGCCATGGAACGCGCCGGTGAGCGGGTCGTCGAGCTGCAGGGCGAACTGCGATCCATCCTTCGCGGCGTGCAGGTCGACACCTCGGACACCAACACGTTCGACCAGATCGCAGCATGGATCGAGGACGAGCTGCCGGGCTTGCGCCGACGACTCGCCCTGGCCCAGGATCTCGAGGGCGACAGCCCTCGGCCCCGTCCGGACGACCCGCGTGTGCCGGTGGTGCGCATTCCCTACGTCGGAGACGAGAACCTCGTTCCCGACTACCCGCCGAAGCAGTCGTACCAAGCCGGCCAAGAAGCCGCCCAGCGCTTCGCCGTGACACACGAGAAGCCGGCCACCGGCGAGATCATCGCCGACCTACGGTCGGGACGGCACGATCCCTATTTCGCCAAGGAGTTCGTGCACAACACCGATCCGCAAGAGGTCGTGCGCGTCGTGCTGCAGGCCACCTCGGGCGGGGAGGGCGAGTCCGGTGACCACGACGAACTCGTGCGGCTGACGGCAGCAACGGTCGCCACCGGGTCACGAGGAACCGGCGAGTTGGCGCCACCCGAGGGGTACGAGGCGCGGTGGGAAGCGCTGCGGAACAGTGACGACCCGCAAACGGCTGCCCTCGCTGCGCGACTTCGGCCCGCGCAGGCAACGCCAGACTGAGCCTTCGCTGCCAGTCAGCGTGGAAGTCGCCTGGCTTTCCCGGTCCCCCGCACCCCGACATGACGCGGCGCGCACTTTGCGATAAATTGCGCGCGCACTTGTTCATGCTCACAGGGGGGATCATGTTCCGCTCCATCGGCGCAGCGGCCGCCGTGTCGACCATTCTCGCGCTGGCCGCGTGTTCGGACTCAGCCGACGAACCGGCTGGCTTGACCGGGGACTCGACGACGGCACCAGATGCCACCGACTCCGCAGCGCCCAGTGAAACGCCGGAGGTCAGCGAGCCGGGCTCCCCCGACAGCAACGAGACCAACCCGGAACCCACGTCGACGTTCACCCAGCCGTATCTGCCGGAAGAACGCGTCGTCGAACTGCGTGACACGGTGCCGGTGGAGCTACCCGCAGACGCCACCGATGACGAGACAGCAGTGGTCACGGCGTTTCAGCACGTCCAGGCTT
The DNA here is from genome assembly GCA_021793295.1 of Actinomycetes bacterium. GTDB lineage: Bacteria > Actinomycetota > Actinomycetes > Jiangellales > Jiangellaceae > Haloactinopolyspora. The sequence goes on along the minus strand of JAJYTA010000009.1, from coordinate 35,178 downwards.
CCTGGGAGCAGATCCTGTGGGGTGTGCCGTTCGAGCAGACCGGTATCGAGCGGTACTCGACCGGCGAGCACCTCGACACGATGCGCGACTACGCCGAAGAATCTGTCGAGCTGCAACGCGTCAGCCTCGGGCCTCCCATGCCGCAACACCTGCTCTCGGTCGAGGCCGATGCCGAGACCGCGACAGTGAAGTTCTGCGTCGACAGCTCAGGCTGGGCCGACGTGTCCGAGGGTTCACCACCGAAGTTCGATGACGAGCTCTACCTCGGCACCATGACCTTCGAGGTCGTCGAGGGCGCCTGGAAATCGAGCCGCGTCGAGTACGCCGATGACGTATCACCCTGTGAGGGAGTCTTCTCGTGACGACCCGGAAGAGTCTCAAGCGAGGCCTGGTGGCGATCTGCGCCACGCTGATGCTCGCCGTGTCCAGTCACGGCGTCGCGGTGGCCGGCTATGGCGACGGTGAATCCGACGACGGCGACAACTCCGTCGAGGGGACGGTCGAGCAGACCATCACCATCGACGGTGACGTCGTCCCGGGCGGCACTGACACGATCACCGTTTCGGTGCCGGCCAAGTGCTGGTGGTCGGCGTTCCCCGGCGACGAGAAGGAATTCGCCGGGGTGTGGATGGTCTATGTGGGGCTGATTCCGCTGAGCGCGTTGTTCATGCCCACCCTGGACGAGGTCAACGAGGCCATCGAGAAGGACAAGAAGACCCCCGGTCAGTGGTACATGGGTGAATGCGTCGAAGACGCGACCGCAGCCGATTACACGAAGTACCTCGGCGCGTGCCAGACATGGTTCCCCGATGCGTGCATCCCGAAGTGGTTCGGCTGGTACGAAGAGTCCAGAGGCGAGCCACCCACGATCATCCAGCCTGAGGAACTCGCCCTCGCCGCGCAGGCGCTGATCGAGATCCCCGAGCCGCAGGTCGAGCAGAACCCCAAGCTCGCCGGCACCGACAACACCACCCTCGTCAACCTGGACACTGCCTTCTGGGTCACCGATCCGGCCGCCGTCGGTGGTGACGACGGTGTCCACGAGCTGCGAGCCACGATTCCGGAGACCGGCGTATGGGTCGAGGTTCGCGCCGAGACCGATGGCTTGCAGATCGCCTCCCCAGTGGGATCGACGACGTGCGCCCCGCACGAGGCCCTCACCGCATGGGAGCCTGGCCAGGACCCGGCCTGCGCGGTGGCATTCAACCGCGCTTCCACCCACTACCCCGGCGGCTTCCCGGTCACTGTCTCGTCGGCGTGGACGACCTCGTGGCGCGGCGGAATCGGTGGCGCCGAGACCGACAGCGGGGCGCTGGATCCCATCACCACAGACACGACGGTCAACATCTCGGTGGCAGAAGTGCAGTCCGTGGTCACCGACTGATCGAGGTCAGCGCCAGTCGCTCGCAACCGGCTGGGAGACGATCAGCAGTTCCGACTCCGGCCCGGCCTCAGCGGTCTCACCCGCGGCATAGAGTTGATCGCCGTCCAGAGCGACGGCGCTCACGGGGGCCATGGCCGTCGCCGCCTGTGCGTCGTGCACGAGGACGGCCACCGAGCCGACGCATACCCGACACGCCGTGCGTCCGACTCTGCGGGCCACGAGAATCCCAGCCCGGCCTCGTCGGGGAGCTGGTGGTGATCATCATCGGACAGCCCGTGCTGGAACTCTGTCAGATCGAAGCTCACCACCTGATCGCTGATACCACGACCACACCCGGCACGAGCGACGCCACAAGTAGTCGACGCCATGTGGTTGTCACCCTTTCCGACGCGACCATGTCAGGGTACGTGCGCTGCCCTACCTCGACGGAGGAGCTTCGGGCAACGTCCACGTGTCGGGGATCTCCAGAGTCTCACCGGCCTGCTGCGCCAGCGCGACCGCATCAGCCTCAGGGTCACGCCCGTCGACGATGCCGACGACCTCGGTCTCGATGATGTAGTCGCCGCGCGAAAGCCGAGCTTCGGCTGTGGTCGGGCCGTCTTCGCCGGACTTGGCGATCCACGAGTAGCCGAGACCGGCGTCCTCGGGAAGCTGGTTGTAGCGCTCGTCCTTGAGTCCGTCTCGGAAGCCGCTGCCGGCGTAGCCCAACATGAAGTCGACCTTCACCGACACCACGACGTCACCATCGACGGCTACCCGGCACCCGGCGCCGGACAGCGCACCGGCCGAGTCGCGCGACACCTGGCCACCTTCGACCTCGAAACTGTCGGTACCGACGACCTGCTCGACGCTGGCCCGCGGCAGGAAGTCACACAACCGGTCGCCCGACGGCGCGGCGCTCGACAAGGGGGTGGGATCGTGCACGGTCGGTTCTCCTTCGTCGTCTCCGCCGCATGCGGACAACATCGACACACTCAGCACCAGCGCGGCACCTACGACTGCGCGCCGCATCATCCGCCCGCCAGGTCCAAGCCGGCTTCGAGGTGCTCGTTGAACGGCGGGTACACGTTGCTGTTCAAGAAGTCATCCATCGGGAACTTCGTCCGCAGCCACTCGTTGTACGCCGGGCTGTCGAAGTCGAACTGCGGCGGATCACTGCCCGGAACGATCGCGTCGTCCGGCGGACCCTCGTAGCGGGTGCCGCCTTCTCCCCCGTTGGCTTCGTCGATGTACTCCTCGTCGAAGTAGCCATTGGCGAGCATCTGATTGAGGATCATCTGCTCCAGCTGTTCCTTCTCATTCGCTGACAGCTCGGAGAATTGGCCGCTGGCGTCGGGGTCGGTCTCGCCGATCTTGTCCTCGATCTGCGAAGTGATCTGGTCGAAGGCGAACTCCGACCACTTGCCGGCCGGCGCCACCCCAGGGATCGAGGTCATGGCACCGAAGACCTGAGAGCGCAGCTCGGCCTGCTTCTCTTCGAGCTCCTCTTCGTCCAGCGCCCCGTGGTAGGCGCCGTTGATCACCCAGCCGAAAGCAGCGGCCATCTCGTTGGTGGCTGTCGTCAGCTGCGGAACGTTCTGACCTTGCAAGATGGCGACCGGCGCCGGCGGCGGTGTGCCGTCGTCGAGCGCGCCTTCCAGCGCAGTCCCCATCCGCCACTGTGACGCGGCGCCTACCCCGGCGAGGACGATGTTGAGGTACTCATCTTGGCCGTCCTTACCGTACGTGCCGAGAATTTGCTGGACCAACTCTGGGTCCATGGCCGCGCCGTACGGCGCGCCATCACCGAGGATCTCGGTTTCCGGACCGACGGTCCACGGCGGGCCGATGCCGTCGGATTGCTCAGTACGAGCAATGCGCAACATGTCGGGTCCGTAACTCGCCATGATGTTGGCGACGTTTTCGCGCATCCCACGCCACATCTGCCAGCCGTCGCTCGCCCCGATACCGAGGAATCCACCGCTGGCATCGTCACCAGTACGGTCGCCGATCAGCGCGAATGTCTGAGAGGCGATCTCGGCTGAGATCCGGCCGGTTTCTTCGTCGTTGCGGAAGTACGTGGTCGCCGCTTCGAGTGCAGCGCCGAACTGGCCGCCGTTGCTCGGGTCGGCGAACGAGTCCCACGTACGGTCCTGGATCATGTACGCGAGGCGCTCGTTCATCTGGACTTTCTCGCCCTCGACGTCGACCTCGACCGTGCCGCCGCGGCTGAAGAAGTCCTGGGCGGCCAGCGGGTTGTTCTCCAGCGCCCCCATATAGGCGGCCATCACGTCGATGACTTTCTCGCCGTTGGTGTCGAGCACGGGGTCCATGTGATTGCTCTTGGGACCCCACACCGGGCCATCGCCGCTGGTCTCGTAGTCGTAGATCGTGGCGCCGACGTAATTGAGGAACTGGCGATCGTACGTGCCCTGCTGCATCAGCAAGGCCAGATACTGCGCCTGGTTTTGCGGCGCGTCACCACCCTGGTCGTACGAATCCGCGGTGATGGCCGACGTCCACTGCTGCTGGTAGTCGTCGGGCATCGCGAGATCGCCGACGTTGCGCGTGGCGGTACCGATGGTGGCCCCGACGGCCTCGACCATCCGGTTGCGCAGCTCCATCGGGATCTCGGTGGCCTCGACGAACGCATCCAGCGTGTCCAGCGCCGCCGCAAGCTGCTCAGGATCGGCGTTCTTGGCGAAACCCGCAGCGAAGTACGGGTCGTTCATGTTCTCTTCGATCTCGGCGGCCAGTTCCGGCGTGATCTCTCCGGGACTGTCCAACAGCGCCAGCGCCGCTTCCTCACCGTTCCGCTCGGCTTCGCCCGGCGGAACGTCGGAGATCTGGCTCTCGTCGATCTTCGCCGTGCCAGGCTCCCACTCGGGCTCGCTGCCCTCGAGCGCCTCGGCCAGCGACAACCGCCGCCGGACCCCGGGCAACTCGGTCTCGCCCCAGTCGATGGCCTTCTGCACATTGGCCCCGAGGGTGTGATCGATGTTGAACCTGTCCAGTGCCGAGGTCAGGGCCGACTTGGCCTCGGTGAGGTTCTCGATGCCATTCTCGACGCCAGTGACCAGATTGCGCATCTCCGCGATGACGATCTCAGCCTTCTTGGCCACGACGTGCTCCCCGGTTCATGTCTCTGTTCACCTGTGCCTCCCGAGTGTCCCCGTCACGGCCAGTTGGCGCGGTCGTCGTCCTCGGGCACCTTCTCGGGCTCGTTGTCGAATCGCGTCTCCAGCGCGGCGCCGGCATCCTCACCGTCGTTGCCGGCCAACCGATGATGGTCAGCGAGCTCGTTGGAGAACGTGTCGGCTGCCGTGCTCGTCCACGCGCCGTTCTCCAGCGCGTTCTCGACCTCGTAGTACGCGAACGAACAGATGCTCGCATGCCCACGCAGCCGGGGCATCTCGTCCTCCATCGCCAGCCGGTACTGGTTGTCAACCTCTTCCGCCATGGCCCACCCAGCTCCTCATTCGCTCCCGTTCATCGCCCGAGCGGGCTCGACTTCCAGCCGTCACATGTCGACACTGCGCACTGGCGCCCGCACACCATATCCCGTTCACCACGACGCGGTGATCTCGGGATCCCGTTCCTCACGACACCGTGGTCTCCGGGACCTGGACGAGCTGCCACTGGCCCGCCGCCACGTACAAGCCACGGCCAGGAGGCATGCCACCGGTCATCGACCTCGGCAATTTCACACCGAAGTGGTCGCCGTCGGCCGGCGCGCCCGGGGAGAGAAGGATGCCCGAGCGCGACTTCTTCAGCACCGCCGCAGGTCCGCGGTAACTGCTGCCCAGGTCGTCGGTCGTAGCCGCAGCAATGACCGCGCTGCCGGTGTCGCGCAGCTTCGGGACGTGTTTGGTCAGCAGGTCGACGAGCCAGCCGTCGACCCCCATCAGCTCCATGTCGTCGATGACCACCGCGGTGGGAGACCCACCCTTCTCGGGGACCATCTTCTCGAACAACGCGGTGACCTCGTCCTTCTCGCGTTCGAGATCGATGACCTCCTCGACGCCGTCGCGCCCAGCCAGCGACGCCAGCGGACTGCGCCGCGGGGTGATGATCAGCATCCGCCACCCACGGTCGAGCGCTGACGTGGCCATGGTCAGCAACGTGGTGCTGCGTCCGGATCGACGCGGGCCGAGGATCAGGAACCCCGGACCGTGATCGATGGCGTCGAGCGTGCGCAACGTCAGCGTGTCGCCGCCGACGGCCACCGGAACCTCGGTGGGGACCAACTCGCGCTCGGCCAGCGCCAACGCGTCGGCGTAGGAGATGCGAGTGGGCAGCGGATCGACGCGGAAAGGACGCTGCGACCGGGGCACGTGAGCGTACTGTTCGCTCGCCTGCCGGCCGATCTCTTGTAGCGCGGCGACTTGAGCGGTGCCCTCGGCGTCGGCGGTCAACAATGCGACCTGCGTCTCGAGCAACCCCTCGGCTCGGAACGCCCGCCCCGGAGGCATGTGCTCGGGAACCGACTTAGGTGTCTTGCCGATGGAGCTGAAATCGGCGTTGTCGGTCATCCGCAGCATCATCTTGTCTTCGAGCAGCGCCGAGAGCCGCCCGACCAGGGCGGTACGATCCGAGGCCATGATCACCTTGACGCCGACGCCGGGACCCTCCTGCAGGATCTGCATCCACTGATCGACCAGCCGCCCGCTGTCGAAGTTCTCGAACGACTGGATGAAGCCCTCCCAGCGATCGAACAGCACGAGGATGTACGGCAGCCGGTCCTCCGGACGTGCCGCACCGGCTCGCTGCTCGCTGAGGTCGGAGTAGCCCTGCTCGGCCAGGATCTGCTGGCGCCGACCGATCTCGGCACGGATACGCGTGGACAGGCGCGACAGACGATCCGGCTGGTCCCGGCTGACGACGGCGCCCGTGTGCGGCAGCCCCACCATGGACAGCAGCGCATTGTTGCCGCAGTCGACGCCGTAGAGGTGGATGTCGCTGGGCGACATCGTGCGCCCCACGACGCCGGCGAAGGCGCGCAGCACGCTGGAACGTCCGCTCCGCGGAGAACCGACGATCGACAGGTGTCCCCCACCGGACAAGTCGTAGACGGCCACCGTGCGCCGCTGCTCCTTGGGCACGTCGACGATGCCGAACGGGAGCCGGATCTCGCGGTCGGACTCCACGGTGGCGGCCGGGTCGGCCAACACCTCGTCGAGCGTCACGACGTCGTCCAACGGCGGCAGCCACGGTGGCGGCGGCGCATGGATGCCGGTGCGTTCGGCCGCCTCGTTGATGGCGGCGACCACGCTCTCCAGGTCGGTGGGGATGCTGACGTCTTCGTCGTCGTCATCGTCGTCGGGCCGGGGCGGCACCTGACCGAGACTCTCCCAGGACAGCCGGCGCAGGTCGACGGCGGCGACGGCATCCGGAGCGTTGGGCCGGCCCCCGACCCGGGCGGACTGGAACGCGATCAGCGACGAATGGCCCAGCCGGGCATAGGCGCGCCCCGGGGTGGACTTGGAGATCTCGGCGGCGTCCTTGGCCTCGATGACGTCCTGACTGTCGTTGCCGTCAGTGACACGCAGCGCGATGCGCAGGTTGGTGTTGGACTTGATCTCTGCGCTGACGACACCGGCGGGGCGCTGCGTCGCGAGGATGAGGTGCACACCCAGCGACCGGCCACGCCGGGCGATGTCGACGAGACCCTTGACGAAGTCGGGCAACTCAGCCACCAGCGCGGCGAACTCGTCGATGACGATCATCAGCCGCGGCATCGGCTCGTCGTCGGGGCCCTTGGCCGCCAGGTAGTCCTCGATGTCCTTGGTGCCGGAGTCGGCCAACTGATGTTCGCGGCGATGCAGCTCGGCGGCGAGGCTCTCGAGAGCTCGCGTGGTGAGGTGACCGTCGAGGTCGGTCACCATGCCCACGGTGTGCGGCAGATTGTTGCAGTCCTTGAAGGCCGCGCCACCCTTGTAGTCGACCAGGACGAACGTCATCTCGTCCGGTCGGTTGGCCACGGCCAGCGAGGCGATCATCGTCTGCAGGAGCTCGGACTTACCCGAACCGGTGGTACCGGCCACCAGGCCGTGCGGGCCGTCGGCGCGGATGTCGACGGAGAACGGGCCGTCCATGCCTTCGCCGATGACCGACTTCGTCGTGCGCCCGATCCTGGCCCACCAGCCCTCGATGGCCTCCCCCGTCGGCGGGTCGAGCTTGAGGACGTCGAGCAGGCGGCTGGATGTGGGAAGCGACGACGAGAGGTCTTCGGAGCTGACGTCCTTGACCGGCGCCAGCGCGCGGGCCATCCGTTCGCACCAGGCGGGCGAGACGAGGTCGGGGCAGACCCCCTCGATGGTGGGCTCGCCGCTACGCCGGACTGTGGTGGACTCGGCCCCGATGGCCACGACGGCCCGGCATTCCTCGGGGAGCAAGCGCTCATCAGCGTCGATGCACACGAAGAACATGCCCAGCCGGGGACCTTCACGCAGCAGCGAGATCAACCCGGGGATCAGCCTGATGCGCCGGGCACCGTCCAGGACGACCAGCAGCGGCGGAAAGTTCACCTCGCGCGCGGCGCTGATACCGCCGCCGCGATCGGCCACGACGGCCTTGCGGCGTTCCAAGATGGCCATGAGCTCGGCGACTCGCCGGCCCGTGGTCTCGTCGTCGGCGCCGACCCCGGCGATCACCTCGGACTCTTCGCTCCGGCGCGTGTGCGGCAGCCAGCGCACCCAGTTCCACGCTTCGCCGCCGTCAGTGTCGGACAGCACGATGATCTCGAGATCAGCCGGGCTGTGCAGCGCCGCGAGCTGTGCCACCATCCAGCCGGCCACCTGCCGCCGAACAGGATCGTCGCCGGCGATACCGGTGACACCAGCATTTTCCAGTGGTACGCCCACGGGGACGTTGGGCGCGGTCCAACGCAGCACCCGCTCGTGGTCTTCGCGGGCCGGGTCGGTCAGCGAGACCTCGCTGGGGACGTCGGCAGTGCCCACCCGCACGTGCATCCAGTCCGGGTCGGTACGTCGTCGCTCCCAGAGCCGGGCCCGCGGGCCGGTAGCGAACAGCAGCACCGCGGCCGGGTCGGGCATGTCGCGCCGGCGAGCGGCGCGCTCGGAGACCAGGGCCTGGTACGCCTGGTTCTCGATGTTGCGCATCCGCTCGACGTACTTCTTCATCTGCTCGGCGTACCGGTTCTGGCTCTGCGTCTTGGAGCTCTTGTACCGCGCGATCATCATCATCGGCGACAAGATCATGATCATCAGGCTGAACGGCGACCGCGTGAAGTAGAACATCGCGCCGCCCATGATCATCGGCGCCATGGCGATAGCCCACGGCAGCGGCGTCTTCTCCGGCTTCTGCGGCTCGTTGGGCAGCCGGAAGTCGGTTTGGCGAGGCGGCGGCAGCAGCCGCGGCGGCCGGTTGTAATCCAGCGTCGCCCCGCCCGGGCTCGGCGACAACGACGCGTCGGGCTCGTCGGGCAGGGCGAGGTCGAGCACGGTGTCGCCGACGACGAGCGCGCTGCCCGGCGTCCACACGACCGGGGCATCGAGCGCAACCCGGTCGAGGTGGACGAACGGACGCTCGGCCTCGGGGTCAATGGTCAGGTGCGGGTGCTTGAGCCGGGCCAGCTCCTCCATCTGCTTCTTGTGCCGGCGCTTGCGCTTGCGGCGCTTCCGGGACTGCCCGGTGTCCTCCTCGAGCTTCGGGATGACGATGGGGCCTTCGAGCGGCCGCTCGCGCACGATCGAGGTCAGCGTGAGGCCGACGAGGGAGGGGTCGGGAACGGCGGTGACGGTGCCGTCGAGGGCGACGTCGAGGCGTAGCGCGACGTCGGGAGCGTCGTCGCCGCGCAGCCGGACCGTGCAGCCCGCGGCGGATCCGACCTCGTGGCTGCCCGGGGACAAGGTGTGGACGTGGCCCGAGCCCGGCCCGGAGACGATGCGGACCTGAGCCACCCCGGTGCGCTCGGCGAACACGTCGGGCAAGGCGACGCCGACACCGACCAGCGCGCCGTGGCGCAGCTCCGACTCGGCCACCGGGGTGGAGGGATCGAGCGGGGTCTGCCCGAGAAAGAGCGTCGGTGGCAGTGCCATGTCGTCTTGCAGCACCGGCTGAGCTCCGCCCACCACCCCGAGATGGCGTCCACCCGTGCGGACCACCTGGGGCTCGGTGGGGGCGACGTGCACGGCCAGTTGCCGGGCGATGTCGGCGACCGTGGCGTCCTCTTCGCAGTCGATCGCGAGGTCGACGACCTCGCCGTCGACTGAAGAGGTGGCACTCAACAACAGCCGCACGTACTCGCCCCAGACCTAGCGCGTGATCACACCTTCCCGGTCGGCATCTTACCGTCAGGCGGTGTCATGGCTCATTCAGTGGCCCTGCGTGATGTCACAGAATCGGTGACCTGACACAACAAAGTGGCCCACACCCGACGTGACAGGATGTGGGCCACCAGCAAATGACCTGCAGCGCTCAGATGCGGTCGGGCTCACCCGTCGCTTCAGCGATGTTGTTGTGGTTCGTCCGCACGTCATCAGCCGCTCCGTTCAGAGCGTCACGCAGCGTGTCGAGGTTCTTCTTGTAGTCTTCCCACGCGTTGCGGAAGTCCTCGGAATAACGACCGGTCCAGACCGCGCTGGACAGACCGTTGTCAACCTCGGTCTTGATGGACTCGGCGTCCTCGGCCTTGTTGGTGAACGTCTTGTGAAGCTCTGCAAGCGTGCTTAGTTCTGCACCAACACCCATTGTTTGTCTCCCTCGTGATGACTTTGCCGCACCGGTCGGGCGCGGCACGACACGGCAGAGCCTACCTGCCATGTCCAGATGGGCAACATCGGGGACTCGTCAATTAATTGCCCGCGCGATTGCCCTATCCGTCTGAGTAGTAAACACTTCCTCCACGTTGCGTCAACAGCCTCATGCAAGATCACGGTGGCGACCGCCCGGACTCGGCAACAACTCGTCGAGCAATGCCAGTGTTTCGGGTGCGAGTTGGATATTGCCGATCTCGGTTAAGGTCTGGCTCATCTCGCTCTCGACCGCGATGACTCCCCCGCGCCCGTCCACGCTGTGCTGGGCGTGCAGCAGATCGCGCCACAACAATTGCTCGGCCGGCCGGACCCGCAGCCCGGCTCGTGCCGCCGCAGCGCCGGTAGCCGGATCACCGCCCTCACGGGTGATGGTCGACAACCGGTGGGCGGCGTCGACCAACAGATCCGACGCGATCCGCTCGACGCGCGCGCGGGCGATCCACGAGTAGCGGCCCGCAGGGCGCTCGCTGAGCACGGGACCGCGCGCGACCCGCAGGGCCCGGCGTAGCAGATCTGCCTCTTCCGCGGGCTGGCGAACCTGGCGCGCCTGGCTGAGCAGACTACACACGACCTCCCAGTCCACCGCCACAGCATCGCTGAGGCGCATCCGCCCGTCTTCGGTACTGAGCAGGTAGGGCGACCCGGACCGATCGACACCGAGCCAGTCGCGGACCCGGGCGAAGGTCGCCTCGCGCACCGCCGCCGTGACGCCACGCGGCCAGATCGCCGAGGCGAGCACCGTCGGGTGCACCCCCTCACGATGCAGCGCGAGGTACACGACGATCTCGGTCGCCAGCGCCCGGCGTTCCTCGTCGATCTCGGTGGCGGCCTGGACGGCCACGGGCCCCAGGATGTATACGCGCACCGGCGCCATGGCGAGGTCGGCCTCGCTGGAGACCGAGCGGACCTGGGGCACCTCCGGGCGCTGCTCGGTCAGCCACGCCTCGTTGAGTGTGCCGGCACCCGGATCGCCGCCGCGATCCGGATCGACGAGCCCGGCCACGGCCTCGACACTGCGCCACGGCAGGCGGTTGGCACGCACGCTCAGGCCCAGCGCGGGCAGCTCGAGGGTCCCGGATGCATCCACGGAGATCCGCCACCGCGCGCCGGGCACGTCGCCGGCGCAGATCACGCCGAGCGGCGAGCGGCCCGCGGCGTCGGTCAACGCCACCAGCTGCTCGGCCAGCTCACCGGACGGCGGGGTGCCCAGCACCAGGTACTCCGGCATCCAACTACCGGCACCCCCGGGCCGTACCCGTCCGGTCAGGACATCGGTGCCGAGACGGTCCGAGCGGCGCGCCACCAGTTCCGGCAACAGATCCTCGACGCCGTCGACGAGCCGCAGCCGCCCGGAGTCGAATGCGCTCAGCGACTCAGGCAAGCCGTCGGCGGTGACCCGGAGGTGGTCGGACCACTGGTTCGTGGCCAGCTCGACGGCGAGCGCGGTGACGACCTCGATGGTCGCTTCCGGGTCTCCGTCGACGCTGATGGGTCCGCCGGCGGCCTCGAGATCGATGAGCACGTCACGCTCGCCGCTGTGGCCCAGGGACACCAGGCCCGGGTACGGAGCCAGCACGTTGCCGCGCAGTTCGTCGCCGATCTTGACCTCGGACCGCTCGAGACGCCAACGGCGGCCTTCGTCGGTGACCGACCAGGGCGCCGGCGCCTCGGTGCGCGCCGGCGCGAGCAGAAGCTCCACCGAGGTGTTGTCGACGACCGCGGCGTAGACCGGCGGCAGCGGGCTGCGCTCCTGCTGGCAGCCGGCCGCCAGACTGCGCAGCGCGTGGTCGAGCCAGCGGGCGCGGTCGGGGTCGGCGCCGATGCGCAGGGCGACCTCGGCCTCGAGTTCGTCGTCTCCGGGCTCGGGGGTACGTCGGCGACGCCGCAGCACCTCGATCGCTCCGAGCACACCGGCGGCCAGTAGGCCGGCGTCGATCAGCCCGGCATGCGGGTTCGTGGAGACGGCTTCGGCCTCGCCCACCGCGGCGAACTGACTGAAAGCGTCGGCTCCGACGTCATGGCCGGCCTCGCCGGACTCGCCGCCCGTGCCCTCTTCACCCGGCGGCACCGGGGTCTCGGACGTGGGCGGGGTTTCCGCCGGAGCGGGCTTCTCGACGGTGACGACGTCGACGCCGGTGGCGTCGTTGGGCACGATCAGCAGCCAGTTCGGATAGATCAGGCGAGCCAGCGAAAGCTCGTGTCCGTCCGGCTGCACCCGGCCCCGGTTGAGCTCGAAGATCTCCTGATAGCGCCGGCCGTCACCGAGCGTGCGCTCGGCGATGTCCCACAGGTTGTCGTGATAGCGGCCTTCGGGCGGCTGGACGACATACACCCTGTGCCCGACCAGCTCCTTGCCCTCTTCGGGCCCGAGGACCATGTCACCCAGCCGGTACTCGACCTCGCCCTGGTCGGCTTCCACCTCGGCTTCCGGCGCCTGCGACTCCTGCACCGTCGCTTCCACCGTGCCGTCGTACTCTGCGCTCGCCGACGTGGAGACCGTCGGCGAGTCGTCGACCGTCGACGGTGCCGCAGCGCTGGCCTGCCCGACCGTGGCCGTGGCCACCAGGAGCGAGGCGACCAGAGCGCGGGCGAAGCGTTGGGTCGGCCCGGACAGCGGCACACGACTCGGCAGCCCGACGCCACGAACGGCGCTGCGCATCTCGATCAGCACGCAGACGGTGAACTGCAACCACGCCAGCCAGACGATCCACAGCAGCACGCCGACGAGCTGCTCGGTGCCGATGGTGGCGGTGAGATCGTCGCGGGTCGGCCAGGACGTGGGCACCGGCGGCGATCCGCCGAGAATGACCAGCGCCACCGGGACGCCGACGATCAGCGCCGCCAGTGCCAAACCTGCCGCGAACGCCTGCAACAGGTTGCGTTCGGGCTCGACCTGCTCGCGGCGTTGGAACCGTTCCGGCCCGGTCTCGCGCAGCGTCGCGGTCGGCGCGATGACGCCGCCGGCCTCCGGTGCGGGACCGTACGGCTCGGCCGGGCGCAGGTCGTCGGCCCCGACCGGCTGGACGTCGTCCGGGCTGACCGGTTGTACCTGGCGCGACGCCTGACTCGCGCGCCGCCCGGCCCGGCGGGTACTGCGTGCGCCCCGTTCGTTACCGCTCATGCTGGCTTGTCCGTTCCGCTCCTGGTCAATCGCTGGCAGTGCGCATCGTTCGGGTGCGAACGTCTCCCGATCATGGCATCTCCCCCGTGATGCCGACGGCCGGGCGCGAGGTGGCCTGGCCTTCGACGTCGAAGTCCGAGATGAAGATCAGCTGCAGCAGTGTCGTGTTGACGGTGTCCCGAGCAGCCACGGTCACCTCGCCCGCAACGTCGTCGACCGAGACCTGAACCTGGCTCGGCGGATAGCCTCGAGCACTCATGTACTCCTGGGCCTTCTGCCGGGCCTGCCCTTCGAGGATGACGATCTCGCCGGTGGCTCGCAAGGTTTCGATGTCGATCTGATTCGCCGCCGCGCGGGCGGCTTGTTCGGCGTCGTCGTAGATCTTCTGCCGCGCGTTGATGGCGAATCCGCCATCGACGACCAGACCGGCGAGCACGAACAGCATGACGATCAGCGTGACGAGCATCGCGCTGATGGCGCCGCGCTCGCTGCGCGTGCGGCGGATCACGATGTTCTCCGCAGCACGTCCAGCGGCGCCGAGCTCTCCCCGGTCAATGTCGCCGAGCCCGGCAGCCCGATGAAGCCGAGACCGTCGAACGACACCTTGCAGCTGACCTCGACCGTGATGATCTCGCCGGCCGCGAACGTCCCGCCCAGCGAAGCCTGCCCACACGACACGCCCGGCGGCGTCGACGACTCGACGATCGCCTGTGCGGCGGCACTGGCCGATCCGTAGTCACGCTGCAGCGATGCCGCCCGGACCGCGTCGCGGGCCATCGAATCGACGTCGGCGGAGCGGTCGACGTAGCGGCCGAAGCCGACGACGAGCATCATGACGGCGACGAGGACCGGCGCCAGGATCACGACCTCCACGGCCATCGATCCGCGCTGCCGGCCCAGCGTCCGCGCCACCTGCTGGATACGTGTCATAGGTCCGGGATGAACTGTTCGATCGGGCCTTCCACGGTCTGTGAGACCCGCGGAGCGAGGTTGTTGACGATCTCGGTGGCCCGCCCGCTCACCGTCACTCGGACGTTCTCACCCACCTGGACGGCATCGACTTCGATGTCGACCAGATGGCCGTTGCCCACGACCTCGGCGTACTCGTGGCCGCGGGCCTCGGCAGCGGACAAAGCCGCTGGGGTACCCCCGCCGATGCGGGCCTCCCGAGCGGCCTCACGCGCGGCCGCCGCGGCGATCTGGTTGCCGTGCCACGTCAGGGTGAACTGCACGATCACAAAAATGATCAAGAACATGAGCGGGGTGTACAGCACGAGCTCGATCGAGCTGACCCCGCGTTGTGATCGCAGCCGCCTGAGGCGTTCCAGCACCATGGTGACCTCGAGGCTCAGCCGCCGGGAGCGTCCGGGATGTCGATGGAGTCGGCCTCGGTCTTGACGAGCCGATAGATCACGACCCCCACGGCCGCGGCGAGGGCCACCAGCACGGCGGTGATGATGACGAACTCGATGGCCGAGGCGCCACGGTCGGGGGCGCGCCGGGCCCGTTCGACGTGGGCCGTCAGGGTCAGCATCAGCCAACCCAGGGGGGTGTTGGGTTTCAGATCGAGATTCATACTCATCGGTCTCCAGGTCCGGATCGGTTGCGTCGGGATTATGCCTTGTTCGCCTCGTCAGCCTCCGTCAGCCGCTCTGGGTCATGACGTCGACCAGGGCCGGGTAGACGAGGAAGATCAGGAAGCCGACACACAGCAGCAACTGCGCCACGAGCATCGACTGCGACTTCTGCCCGGCCTTGCCCTCGATCTCGGCCAGCTCCCGCCGGCGGATCGACGCCGCACGGGCTGCCAGCGACTCACGCACCTTCGCGCCGTCCTCGGCGACCAGGGCCAGCGCCGCGGCGAGGTCGCGCAACTCCTCCACGCCGACCTCGTCCCCGAGCTCGCCCAGTGCGGCCCACGGCGTCACTCCGTGCAGCCGGGCGGTGAGCAGCGTGTCGCGGATGCGGACCATCCCCCACCCGTCGCTGAGTGACGAGGCCGCCTGCAGCGCTTCGGGAACGCCCCGGCCACCGGCGAGGTTCATGGCGACGAGGTCGAGAAAGGAGCCGACGACATGGCGGAAGTCGCGGCGCCGGTCGGCAGCGTTGGACCGCAAGGTGAGCGTCGGGATGACGGCGAACACCAGGGCCAGGACGAAACCAAGCACGGCCGAGGCAGGGATGCCGAATGAGATGCCGCCGACCGTGAGGATCGTCGACACGACCACCGGGGTCATGAACCCGATCAGCCCCGTGAGCACGGTCGTGGCCAAGTGTCCTTCGAGCGAGCGGCCCATCAGCGACAGGTCGCGGCGCAGCGAGCCTAGGTTGATGCCCGCGTTCTCCAGCGTCTCGCGCAGTTGCCCGCCGAACCGGCGCAGCGTCGGCGACTCGCGCACCTGGCGCGGGTCGATCGACACCGCGACCAGGCGTTCGTGTTTCGCCCGGGTGCGTTCGGCGTCCAGTTTGGCCAACGCCGCGGCCGGGTTGACCCGCGGAGCCGAGATCAGCACCCCGAGCAGCAACAGCCCGAGGCCGACCACGGCACCGCCGAGCATGATCAGGGTCATGACCGCACCCCGCTACCCTCGGCTTCTGCGGTGACCAGGAACCGCGCCGGGGTCTCGAAGGCCGCCAGCCGGCGCATCCAGATGAAGCCCAGCGCGAAGATGCCCATGATGACTCCCAGCACGATCTGACCCAGCGGCTGGGAGTAGGGCTCGACGTAGTCCCGATTGACCACGGCGAGGAAGAGCATGAACCCGAGGCTGAAGATCACCACGATCTGCACCGAGCGCCGCGTGCTCGCTCGCCCGGCCAGCACGCGCTGGCGCATGTCGAGCTCGGCGCGTGCGGAGTCGGCCAGCGAACTCAACACCTGGCGCAGACCCGGCCCGCGCAGCCGCGCGTTGAGGATCAGCGCTGACACGACCAGGTCGGCGCTGGCGTCGTCGAGGTCGTCAGCGAAGCTCTGCAGCGCCTCGGGCATCGGCACCCGGATGCGCAGGCGGTCGGCGAGCAGGCGCAGCTGCGGCTGGATCGACGGCGAAGCGGCGTAGACCGTGGCCGGGATCGCCTGCTCGAGGCCCACCGCGCCGGCGATGGTGTCGCGCAGCGACTCCGTCCACGACGCCAGCCCGTCCAGGCGCGCGATGGCGTCACGTTCGGACTTCGCCCCGCCGAACAGCGCCGGCCAGAACGTCACCAACAAGCCGCCGCCGATGGCGGCCACCGGCCACCGCGTCACGGCCAGCGTCGCGACGCCCGCGCCGATGCCCAGAACGGTCTGCCGGCCGAGCTTCTCCACCATCGACCGCGCCGAGGTCCCCGGCTGCGGCGGCTTGGGTTCGGTCCCCCGCAGCGCCACGATCAACAACATGATCGCGGCGCCGATACCGGCACCGATCAGCGTGATGAGCAGGATGGACGGGCTCACGCGATCACCTGGGAATGCGGGTTGTACCCGACGGCGACGAGATCGTCCAGGCACGAGATCGGAGCCGCCGGCACGGCGACTCCGTCCGGGCCCGCGGCGAAGACCTCGCTGGACAGCACCCGGCCGTCCACACCGTTGATCTCCCGGATGCTCGACACGAACCGGCGCAGCTTGCCGCCCTCGTTGAACTCGTTGCGTTTCTCGACGAACACGACGAAGTCGATGGCACCGGCGATCAACATCATGGTCGCGTCCACCGGCAGTCGTTCGACCGATTGGATGGCGTAGGTCGAGATGCGGTTGAACACCTCGATGGAGCTGTTGGCGTGAATGGTCGACAGTGAACCGTCGTTGCCCTGGCTCATGGCGTTGAGCATCGTGACGATCTCGTCACCGAGCACCTCGCCGACGATCACCCGGCTGGGGTTCATCCGCAAGCTGCGGCGGACCAGCTCGGCCATGGTGATGGCGCCTTGGCCCTCGGAGTTGGGCAGCCGCTCCTCGAACGCGACGACGTTGGGGTGCAGGTCGGGGAACTCCCCCAGCCCGAGCTCGAGGGCCCGCTCGACGGTGATGAGCCGCTCGGACGGCGGGATCTCGTTGGCCAGCGCGCGCAGCAGCGTCGTCTTGCCCGCGTTCGTGGCACCGGCGATCATGATGTTCTTCCGCGCGGCCACGGCTGCGGACAGGAAGGCCGCCAGTTCCTCGGTCACTGAGCCGTAGGAGACCAGCTCGTCGAGGTGAACCCGCGACAGCCGGGCGCGCCGGATCGACACCGCCGGGCGTGCGCACACGCCCATGACCGCGGAGAGCCGGCTGCCGTCGGGCAGGCGCATGTCGAGCTGCGGGTTGGCGGAGTCGAAGGGACGGCTGGTCAGCCCGGAGTAGGCGCCGAGGATCTGCACGAGTTCGACCAGCTCGTCGTCGCTTTCGGCCACCGGGGCGCCGTTCACCTCACGCCCGTCGGCGTACTGGATGAACACGTTGTCGTAGCCGTTGATGTCGATGTTCTCGACCTCGAGGTCGTCGAGCAGCGGCTGCAGCCGACCCACACCGAACAGAGCGGCGTGGATACCCGAAGAGATCTCCTCTTCCTCTTCGGCCGTCGGCGGGGTTCGCCCGGCGCTGATCTCCTCGCGGGCGTAGGAGTCGAGCACCCGCCCGATGACGGCTCGGGCGAACTGGCGCTCGTCCTCGCCGGTCATGGGCGGCACGCCGTTGGCGGCGTCGTCGCGCCGCTGGCGCGCCAGGGTGTCGGCGACCTCCTCGCGCAGGCGTCGGATGAGGTTCTGATCCACGTGCCATCAGCTCCTTGCCGAAGTCCGCGTTCGTGCCATGGCCAGCGCGCGTGCGGACTCGGCCAGCTCGCGCGCCGACCGGATCAACAACGACCGGTCGATGCGACGGCTCCATCGCCCCGCCAGGGCGCCGGCGGCCTTGGGGTCCTCGGCGATCCGGCCGAGGACGCTGACCTGGTGCCCGTCGTACTGCAGCAACCGGTCGAGATCACGAGGAGCAGAGGTGTCGGAGCTACCGGCGATCAACGCGATGCCGAGCGGGATGCTGCCGAGCTCGCCGATGTGCAGCGGCTCGGCCAGCCAGCGCAGCCGTTCACGCAGGTGCGCGTAATACTCGATGCCGGGCCGGACGACGAAGATGACGGCGTCGGCGGCGGTGAGCACCGGCAGGAGCGGGGTGCCGGGCACCACCCGCCCGCAGTCGACGAGCACGTCGAAGGGGCTGTTGGCCAGCATGGTGGCAACGGCCGGCCACGCAGCGCCGATACCGGTGAACTGCTCCGGCCGGGTGACACCAGGGATGACCTGGAGCCCTCCCGAGGCGACCTGGACGTGCTCGCCGAGATCGGCCTCGCCGGTACCGCGCCGGGCAGCGGCCGCGAGCGACAGCAGGCCGCGGTCGTTGTCCAACGGCTCGCCGTCCACCCCGCGGTGACGCAAGGCGAAGTCGCCTCCGGCCGGGTCGAAATCGGCCACGACGACGTCCGAAGGCCAGATTCCGCCCAGCGCGTTCACCGTGGTGGTGACGCCGGGCGAGCCCTTGGCCGAGACAAAGGCGATCAGCACCGGCTCACCCCTGTTCCTCAGCGGATTCCTCGTCGGACCCGGCGTCGTCGCCGCCGCCATCGTCGGCGTTGTCGGCGTCGTCGGCGTTGTCCTCGAACGGCACACCGCGCTCGACCAGCACGACGACCAACTGGTTGGTGGCGGCAACGCCGGCCACCTGCGCGGCATCTTCGCGGTCGACGATGAATGTCGCCGACACACCCGCCTGCGTACCGTCGTTGCCGCCGGTGGTCGACGCGGACGCGACGCGAGCGTCTTCGACGATGGTCTCGCCCTGCCCGGTGACGATGGAGACCAAGTCGACGATGTCGCCGGCACGCAGACCCTCGGCCGGCGCGAACCCGGTGGCCAACGAGGCACCCACCGCGACGCCGTCGCTTTCGATCGGGCCGGACTCGTTGAGCATGGTGACGTCGATGAGCTGGCCCTCGGTGATCTGGGACGACGCGTAGGTGCCGATGAGGCGGTCGGCCTGAGACTCCGGCACCAGCAGGTCGCTTTCGGCGGCGACACGAGTGGTGGTGAGGTGCTCCGCGGTGATCTGCTGGCCGGCTTGGATGGTGGCACCGGCCTGGACCACCTCGACCCGTTCGTCCACCCGCAGCGCCAGCAGCGCGGCCACCGCCGCGCCGCCGACGATCAGCAGGACCGCCAGCGCGGCCAGCGCCGGGCGGCGCTGGCGCGGCGGAGCGGGCAGCCGGTTGGCTTCGCTCTTGACTCGTTGAGTGCTGCGGATGCCGCGCTGTTCGCGTGCTCGCTGTCGTTCACTGGTCGCATCGCCGCTTTGCACTGTCCCCGCCATGAGGTCGCTCTACCGCTCCAGAATCGGTCCATGTCGTCGGCGGGCGATCCGCTCGCCGCTCGCGCCGCGCGCCGCGGCCCCGCACCGCGTACTTGTCCGTGGGGCACTGTATCGCGAATCTTGACCATGAGCATGGCCGGCCAGGTCACTGCCGGCGCCTGCCCGGCGGGCAGAACGCGTTAATGTCTGCACAACGTCCGTATCACTTTTCGCACAGGAGAATCCCCGTGTCCGAGCGCACGCTCGTCTTGATCAAGCCCGACGCCGTCCGCCGCGGCCTGGTCGGAACGATTCTGGCCCGTTACGAGAACAAGGGACTGTCCATCGTCGCGATGGATCAGCGCACCATCGATGCTTCGCTGGCCGACGCTCACTACGCCGAGCACGTCGAAAAGCCGTTCTACCCGGCCTTGCGCGAGTTCGTCACCGGCGGGCCGCTGGTCGCGCTCGTCCTCGAAGGAGACCAGGCCATCGACGTCGTACGCGGGCTCAACGGCGCCACCGACGGGCGTAAGGCCGCTCCCGGCACCATCCGCGGCGACTATGCACTGTCGACGTCGGAGAACCTGGTGCACGCCTCGGACTCGGCCGACTCCGCCAAGCGCGAGCTCGAGCTCTGGTTCCCTGGGCTGTGAGTCGACGCAGGATCTGCCGGCGCCGAAGCGCTGGCAGATCCTGCTTCGTCACTCGCCCTCGCGGGCGGCCTTGGCGCGCTCGACCTCGGGGCCGATGCGCATCAGGATGAACCAGATGAGGGCGAACAACCCGCCCAGCACGAACATCACCGGCACCACGAACCCGGCGAGCACGACGGCCACCTGCGCGACGGAGCCGAGGACGTAACCCACTCGGCCGTGACGCAGGCTACCGGCGGCCACGACGCACATCAGTACCAGTGCGCCCGCGGCCAGCCACGCCGTCGACGTTCGCACGTCGGAGACGTTCACCGCGACCGGCACCGCCAGCAGGATGACGATCGACTCGAAGGTCAGGATCGTCGCAGCGATCCGGCTCATCCGCTGTCCCCCAGGAACGCCTGCCGAGCGTCGCCCGCCGTCACCACCGAGCCGGTCACGACGACGCCGTGACCGCCGATGGCGCCTTCGCGCTCAGCCAGGGCCAGGCCGGTGTCGATGGCCTCGGGTAGCGGGGTGGCGACGCTGACGCGCTGTTCGCCGAACACGTCGACGGCCACGGCCTCCAGGTCGGCGACCGGAAGACAACGCGGCGAGGAGTTCTCGGTGACGACGACCGCGGCCACCACCGGCTCCAGCGCAGCGAGGATGCCGGCAGCGTCCTTGTCGCCCAGCACCGCCACGACCGCCACCAACGACGTGGCCGAGAACTCCTCCGACAGCGTCGCGGCCAGGGCGGCAGCGCCGGCCGGGTTGTGTGCCGCGTCGGCCAGCACCACCGGGCCCCGGCGCAGCGCCTCGACCCGGCCTGGCGACGTGACCCGGGAGAACGCCGCGCGCACCCCTTCCGCGTCGAGCTCGTCGCGGCCCCCGCCCACGAACGCCTCGACCGCCGCCACAGCCGCGGCGGCGTTGTGCGCCTGGAACTCACCGTGCAGCGGCAGGAAGACGTCGTCGTACAAGCCGGCGAGACCCTGGATGTCCAGCATCTGTCCGCCCACGGCCATCTCGCGCCGCCGCACCCCGAACTCCACGCCCTGGCGCGCCACCGTGGCGCCGACCTCGACCGAGCGGGCCAGCAGAACCTCGGCGGCGGCCGCATCCTGCGCAGCGAGCACCGCGTACGAGCCGGGCTTGATGATGCCCGCCTTCTCCTCGCTGATCACCTCGACGGTGTCGCCCAGATAGTCGGCGTGGTCGACCGAGATGGGCATGACGACGGCGACCTTGCCGTCCGCGACGTTCGTGGCGTCCCACGACCCGCCCATGCCGACCTCGACGACGGCGGCGTCCACGGGGGCGTCGGCGAAGATCGCGTATGCCAGCGCCGTCAGGACCTCGAAGTAGCCCAGCGCGACGTCGTGTTTGGAGTCGACCAGGTCGAGGAACGGCGCCACTTCGGCGTAGGTCGCCGCGAAGCGCTCGGCGGCGACCGGCTCACCGTCGAGGACGATACGTTCGGTGACCGATTGCAGGTGCGGACTGGTGAACCGGCCCGTGCGCAGGTTGAGCTCACGCAAGAGCTCGTCGATCATCCGGGCCGTCGACGTCTTGCCGTTCGTTCCCGCCACGTGCACGACCGGAAACGCCCGCTGCGGGTTACCCAGCATGTCGACGAGGTCGCGGATGCGCTCGAGAGACGGCTCGACGTGCGACTCCGGCCGCCGAGCGAGCAGTTCGGCTTCGATCCGGCGCACGACGTCACTGCTCACAGCTCACCCATCTCGACGACTCCACCACGGCCTCCGGGGCAATTCTCCCCCACCACCCGGTCGCCTCGCCCACCGGCATCGCCGCAACTGTCACGTCGTCGGCAGTTGTGCGAGCTGGGCTTCCAGTCGGGCGATGTCGGCCTCGGCATCACTGCGGCGGCGGCGGACCTTGGCCACCTCGGCCTCCGGAGCCTTGGCGAGGAACTGCTCGTTGCTGAGTTTGCGGTTCGCCTGCTCCAGCGCCTTGCGCTCGTTGGCGAGGTCCTTGGTCAGGCGGCGGCGTTCGGCCTCGACGTCGACGGCGTCGGACAGGTCGAGCTCGACGGTGACGGCGCCCACCACCACGCGGGCCGTCGGCGAGAACGCCTCGCCCGGCCGGTCGAGGCGGGTCAGCGAGCGGAACGCGTCCTCGTGGTCGGCGACGACGCTGCCGGTCTCTTCGATGATGCGCGCGGGGACCCGCTGGCCGGGCTTGACCCCTTGGTCGCCACGGAAACGGCGGACCTCGGTGACGATGCGCTGCAGCTCGGCCACCGTCGCCTCGGCGGCGGCGTCGGCCCGGGCGTTCTCGGCCTGCGGCCATTCGGCGATGACGACCGACTCGTGCCCGGTCAGCGTCGTCCACAGCGCCTCGGTGACGAACGGCGTCACCGGATGCAGCAGCCGCAGCAGCGTGTCCAGGACGTGCCCGAGCACCAGCCGGGTCCGCTCGGCCCGTTCCCCGCCGGCGCTCAACTGTGTCTTGGCCAGCTCGACGTACCAGTCGCAGAACTCGTCCCAGGCGAAGTGGTAGAGCGCGTCAGTGAGCTTGGCGAACTGGAAGTCCTCATAGAAGGCATCGATCTGGGCGACGGTGGCGGCCAACCGCGACAGGATCCACCGGTCCGGCGCGGTGAGCTCGTCGGCCGGCGGAACGTCGCCGAGGCGCGCACCGCTGATCAGCGCGAAGCGCGTGGCGTTCCACAGCTTGTTGCAGAAGTTGCGCGACGCCTGGACCCAGTCCTCGCCGATCGGCACGTCGGTACCGGGGTTGGCGCCCCGCGCGAGCGTGAAGCGCAACGCGTCCGAGCCGTAGGCGTCCATCCAGTCCATCGGGTCGACGGCGTTGCCGAACGACTTCGACATCTTCTTGCCCCGCTCGTCGCGGACCATGCCGTGCAAGGCGATGGTCCGGAACGGCACGGCGTCGTCGGGACCGTTCTCGGCGTTGGCGTAAATGCCGAACATCATCATCCGGGCGACCCAGAAGAACAGGATGTCGTAGCCGGTCACCAGGACCTGGTTCGGATAGAACTTGGCCAGCGCCGGGGTGCGCTCGGGCCAGCCCAGCGTGGAGAACGGCCACAGCGCCGACGAGAACCACGTGTCCAGCACGTCCTCGTCCTGGTGCCAGCCCTCGCCCGACGGCGGCTGCTCGTCCGGCCCGACGCAGACGACCTCGCCATCGGGGCCGTACCAGACCGGGATGCGGTGGCCCCACCACAGCTGGCGAGAGATGCACCAGTCGTGCATGTCGTCCACCCAGCCGAACCAGCGTGCTTCCATCGACGACGGGTGGATGCGCACCCGGCCGTCGCGCACGGCGTCCCCGGCGGCCTGGGCCAGCGGGGCGACCTTGACCCACCATTGCAGCGACAGCCGCGGCTCCACCACCGTCTTGCACCGCGAGCAGTGCCCCACGGCGTGCACGTAGGGACGCTTCTCGGCCACGATGCGACCCTGCTCGCGCAGCGCGGCGACGATGGCCGGACGGGCCTCGAACCGGTCCAGCCCCTCGAACGGTCCGTGCGCGGTGATGACGCCGTGCTCGTCCATGATCGTCAGCTGCGGCAGATCGTGGCGCCGGCCGATCTCGAAGTCGTTCGGGTCGTGAGCCGGGGTGACCTTGACCATGCCGGTGCCGAACTCGGGGTCGACGTGCGCGTCGGCGATGACGGGGATGCGCCGCCCGGTCAGCGGCAGCTCGACCTCGGTGCCGATCAGGTGCTGGTAGCGCGGGTCGTCGGGGTGCACGGCGACCGCGGTGTCGCCGAGCATCGTCTCGGCCCGCGTGGTCGCGACGACGATGCCGCTGTCCTCGTCGCCGTAGCGGATGGAGATCAGTTCGCCGTCGTCGTCGCTGTGCTCGACCTCGATGTCCGACAGCGCCGTGTGGCAGCGCACACACCAGTTGATGATCCGCTCGGCGCGGTAGATGAGTTCGTCGTCGTAGAGCCGCTTGAAGATCGTCTGCACGGCGCGGGACAACCCGTCGTCCATGGTGAATCGTTCGCGGCTCCACGCCACGCCGTCGCCGAGTCGGCGCATCTGCGCCAGGATCTTGCCGCCGGATTCGGCCTTCCACTCCCAGACCTTCTGCACGAAGGCTTCGCGCCCGAGGTCATGGCGGGACTGGCCGGCCTTGGCCAGCTCACGCTCCACGACGTTCTGGGTCGCGATGCCGGCGTGGTCCATGCCCGGCATCCACAGCGCCTCGTAGCCCTGCATCCGCCGGCGCCGGACCAGAGCGTCGATCAGCGTGTGCTCGAAGGCGTGCCCCAGATGCAGCGAGCCGGTGACGTTCGGCGGCGGGATGACGATGCAGAACGGCGGCTTGTCGCTGTGGTCGTCAGCCTCGAAGTAACCACGCTCGACCCACCGCTCGTAGGTCGGCTGTTCGACCTCCACCGGGTCGAAGGTGGTCGGCAGTGTGGAGTCGGGTCGCATGGTCTCGGTCACGCGGGCGAAGTCTACCGACGTCGAGACGGCAACGTGTGACCGTGGCCGATGTGATGTACGGAGCAGGCGTCATCGGCGACGTGCCGGCCTACGCCACGACGATGACGATCTTGCCGAACAGGTGACCCTCTTCGCTGATGCGGTGTGCCTCGGCGACCTGCTCCAGCGGGTAGGTCGCCGTCACCGGAAGGGTCAGATCGCCGCGCTCCATCAACGGCAGCACCTCGGCGAACACCTCGGGGATGGTGGCCTGGCCGCTGGTGGTCAGCCGCACGCCGTGGTCGGCGGCGGAGTTGTCGGCGAGGGTCACCACGCGGTCAGGTGAGCCGGCCAGCTCGACGGACTCCTTGAGCACGCCCCGGCCGGAGGCGTCGAGGACCGCGTCCACACCGTCGGGGGCGACCGCCCGGACCCGGTCGGCCCAGCCGTCGCCGTAGGTCACCGCGGTGACGCCGAAGTCGCGGAGGAGGTCGTGGCGCTCCGCGCTGGCCGTGCCGATCACCGTGGCGCCACGCGCCCGGGCGAGCTGAGCGGCCACCAGCCCGACCCCGCCGGCCACAGCATGGATGAGCAGCCGCTGCCCGGCCTTGATGTCGAGCATGTGCACGGTGCGATGCGCGGCTTCGGTCGGCGCCGGCAACGCGGCGGCCTGCTCGAACGACAGCCAGTCCGGTTTGGCGACGAGCGCGGCCGGATCGGCCAGCACGTGCGTGGCCGCGGCGCCCGGGCGAGTCTGCCCGAACACCGCCTGCCCAGGAGCCCAGCCGGTGACGTCCGAGCCGACGGCGTCGATCGTCCCGGCGAAGTCGAACCCTACCCCGGCCGGCTTGCCCAACGGCTTGCCCCCGGAGTACAGGCCGCTGCGCAACTTCCAGTCGAGGGGGTTCACCCCGGCGGCGTGCACCGCGACCCGGACCTGGCCGGGCGCCGGCTCCGGCGTGGGCAGATCGACGATCCGCAGGACCTCGGGACCGCCGTACCGGTCGTAGCGGACTGCCTGGGTCATCTGACTCCCTCTCCTCGTCACCAGCTCACGTCGACGGGCATGCCCTCGGTGTACCCGGACGCGCTCTGCACTCCCACCACGGCCTTCTGCCGGAACTCGCTGATCGTCGCCGCCCCGACGTAGGTGGAAGCGCTGCGCACACCGGCGACGATGTTGTCGATGAGATCCTCGACGCTGGGCCGGCTCGGATCCAAGTACATCCGCGAGCTCGACACGCCCTCTTCGAAGATCCCCTTGCGGGCCCGCTCGAACGCGGAGTCGCCGGCCGAGCGCAGCTTCACCGCGCGTGCCGACGCCATGCCGAAGCTTTCCTTGTACATCTGTCCGTCACCGTCACGCAGCACGTCGCCCGGCGACTCGTACGTGCCGGCGAACCAGGACCCGATCATGACGTTGTCGGCACCTGCGGCCAGGGCCAGCGCGACGTCGCGGGGATGCCGGACGCCACCGTCGGCCCAGACGTGCACGCCGAGCTCGCGCGCTCGGTCGGCGCATTCGAGCACCGACGAGAACTGCGGGCGCCCGACACCGGTCATCATGCGGGTGGTGCACATCGCGCCCGGGCCGACCCCGACCTTGATGATGTCGGCGCCGGCCTCGGCGAGGTCGGTGACGCCCTGGGCTGTGACGACGTTGCCGGCGACCACGGGCACCTGCGGGTCGAGGCCACGCACCTTGCGCAGCACCTCGATGGTGCGCTCCTGATGGCCGTGCGCGGTGTCGATGACCAGGACGTCCGCGCCTGCGGCGAGCAGCGCCTTGGCCTTGCCTTCGACGTCGCCGTTGATGCCGACGGCCGCGCCCACCCGCAGCCTGCCGTCGGCGTCGACCGCGGGGCGATACAGCGTGGCCCGCAGGGCACGCTCCCGGGTGAGAATGCCGACGATGCGATCGTTCTCGTCGACCACCGGCGCCAGCCGGTGGCGGCCGTCGTGCAGCTGATTGAACGCCGCCTCGGCGTCGACGCCGTCAGGCAGGGTGAGCAACTCGGTGGACATCACGCTGCGCAACTGGGTGAAGCGATCGACATCCTGGCAGTCCGCCTCGGTGACCACCCCGACGGCTCGGCCGTCGTCGACCACGATGACAGCGCCGTGGCCACGCTTGGGCAACAGGTTGAACGCTTCGCCGACGGTGCCGGAGGGATCCATGGTCAGCGGGGTGTCGTAGATGATGTGGCGGCGCTTGACCCAGGCGATGACGTCGGCGACGACATCCACCGGAATGTCTTGCGGAATGATCGCCAGGCCACCGCAGCGGGCGATGGTCTCGGCCATCCGCCGCCCCGACACCGCCGTCATGTTCGCCGCGACGATGGGAATGGTGGTGCCGCTGCCGTCGGACGTGGTGAGGTCCACGTCGAGGCGGGAACCGACAGCGGAACGGTTCGGGACCAGGAAGACGTCGCTGTACGTGAGGTCCTGGTCCGGCGCCTGCCCCCGGATGAATCGCATCGGACGCTCCCCTCGGCTGCGGTGTGCCGGCCGGACGGATTTCCGGCGGCCCTCCATCTTTAGCCTATGGGCGAGGCTCAGGACAGCGTGACAGGCGGCTCGACCCGGCTGGGACGCAGCGGTTCAACCGGCGCGATCCACGACGCCGCGGCTGGTGCGTCGGGATCGGCGTGCCAGCGGCGGCACACCCGCTCGACCG
Organism: Actinomycetes bacterium; assembly: GCA_021793295.1. Lineage (GTDB taxonomy): Bacteria > Actinomycetota > Actinomycetes > Jiangellales > Jiangellaceae > Haloactinopolyspora. The sequence goes on along the minus strand of JAJYTA010000009.1, from coordinate 7,871 downwards.
CGATCGGATGCAGTGTCAACGAGCCGTCGGTACCGATGTGCATGCGCACGAAGGACTTGTAGTCGGTGATACCCATACCGGCGTACAGCTCGTTGACGTTGACCCGGACGTAACGCGCCAGCAGCATGTACACGCCGACGATCCAGGTGTCGACGAGCCCGGCCACGGGCAGGTAAACGACGAAGGCCAGCACGGTGTCCCAGGGGCTCGGCGCGTCGGCCAGTGGCAGCGCCGACCACGCGGCCGCCCCGACGAGGCCGAGCGCCAGATGCGGCACCGCGTGCAACGCACCGCAGATCCACTGCCGCCGGCCACGGGTACCGAGCGCGGTGGCGAACAACAGCGTCCCTGCGACCACGCCGGCCCCGGTGACGCCGACGGCGCCGTTGAGCCAGCCGCCGTCCGCGGTGAGCAACGCCAGCATCCACAGCGTCTGCATCACACCGAGCAACGCAACGAAGCCCGGGTTGCGCCGCGGCAGTTTCGTGAGGATGCCCCGACCGAGCCGACGTGACCGCTTCCGGTCGGGGTAAGCGGACTCGAGGCGGTACTGGCGCGGCTTGCTGGCCTCGCGGTCGGTCGTCGTCTCGGGCGGCACCGAGACGGCCTCCGGAAGGTGCGCCGTACCCACCAGGTATGCTCCGCCGCCGCCGCAGGTCACCAAGTGGCGGGGCCGGCCGTCGGTGTCGTCGCCGGCGTAGCGGGTGTAGTGGTGCAGGTCGCCCGCCAGCAGCAGCGGCACTCGCGCGCCGGTCGGCTCGATCACGGTACGAACGAAGTAGTCGAGGTTGTCGTACGCCTGGGGGTCGTCGATGGTCTGAACCCAGCCGGGCTTGGCCGAGCACAGCACGATGCGATCGTCCGGCCCCAGCTGGCTGGCCACCTGCCGGAAGTACTCGAGCTGTGGTTCGTCGATGTAGGAGGCGAGCTGGACGTCGATGGCCAGCAGCCACCACCGGTGCGGCAGGGCGACGGCGAAGTAGCTGCGACGCTGGCTGGTCTGCCAGCCGCCGATCGGGTCGTTCTGAGCGAACAGGCGCAGAAACGCGGTGAGCCCGTCGTACCAGTCGTGGTTACCCGGCACGGCGTACATCGTCGGCGCCGCATGGCTCGGTTGGCCCGGCTGCGGTGGGAAGGCCGCGCGGTACGGGCCCTTGAACCGGTTCTCGTAGTCGGTGACCGACGCCGTGGGGTACACCTGGTCGCCACCGAGGACGACGGCGTCGGCGCGCGGCAGGTCGGTCCCGTCGACGGTCAGGCTTTCCCGGGCGAGCAGGTGGGCGATGCTGTACGTGGCGTCGAAGCCGTCCCCGAGGTCGGCGACGTAGTCGATCCAGAGCTCCTCGGCGCCGGAATGGTCGTCCACGGCGCTCGGCAGCACCGCCTGCAGCTCGCGCTTGTCGAGGTAACCGCCGAACAGGTGCGCCAACGCCACCCGTACCGCGGTGCCCGCGAGCAGACCGGGGTTGAGCCAGGGCACGGGCTTCTGCGGCGTGAAGCCGATCTGTACCGGCGACATGTCGCTCGGGCGCTGATCACGCATGGGCTGACCTTACGGGGCCCCGACGACATGATCGACAGGTAGTCGCCGCGACGCCGGGCGACGGTCGGCAGCGGCGGCGAGCCTACCGGGATTCAGGCGGTCTTCTCGCGCCGTTCGCGCTTGCGGGGGCCTTCCCGGGGGATCAGCGTGGGCAGCACGTTCTGCTCGACCACCTCACGGGTGACGATCACACGCTCCACGTCCTCGCGGCTGGGAACCTCGTACATGACGTGCAGCAGCACCTCTTCGAGGATCGCGCGCAAGCCGCGCGCACCGGTCCCCCGCATCAACGCCAGGTCAGCGACTGCCTCGATGGCGTCGTCGGCGAACTCCAGCTCCACGTGGTCGAGGTCGAACAACCGGACGTACTGTTTCACCAGGGCGTTGCGCGGCTCGGAGAGAATGCGGATCAGGGCCTCGCGGTCCAGTGGCGACACCGTGGTGATGACCGGCAACCGGCCGATGAATTCCGGAATCAGGCCGAACTTCAGCAGGTCCTCCGGCATCACGTCACCGAACGTGTCGGCGGCCTCACGCTCGGCCTTGCTGCGGATGTCCGCGCCGAATCCGAGGCCTCGCTTGCCGACGCGCTGCTCGATGATCTCGTCCAGTCCGGCGAACGCGCCACCGACGATGAACAGCACGTTCGTGGTGTCGATCTGGATGAACTCCTGGTGCGGGTGCTTCCGCCCGCCCTGCGGCGGCACACTGGCCGTCGTTCCCTCGAGGATCTTCAGCAGCGCCTGCTGTACGCCTTCGCCGGAGACGTCGCGGGTGATGGACGGGTTCTCGGACTTCCGCGCGATCTTGTCGACCTCGTCGATGTAGATGATGCCGGTCTCGGCCTTCTTCACGTCGTAGTCCGCGGCCTGGATCAGCTTCAGCAGGATGTTCTCGACGTCCTCGCCGACGTAGCCGGCTTCGGTCAGCGCGGTGGCATCAGCGATGGCGAACGGCACGTTCAACATCTTGGCCAGGGTTTGCGCCAGATAGGTCTTACCGCAGCCGGTAGGCCCGATGAGCAGGATGTTCGACTTCGACAGCTCGACGGTGTCGCCCTGGTTGCGCGAGCTGCCGGCCTGGCGAGCCTGCACCCGCTTGTAGTGGTTGTACACCGCCACCGACAGGGCCTTCTTCGCCACGTCCTGCCCGATGACGTAGGACTCGAGGAACTCGTAGATCTCGCGCGGCTTGGGAAGCTCAGCAAGCTCGCCACCGGGCGTTTCGCTGAGCTCTTCTTCGATGATCTCGTTACACAGATCGATGCACTCGTCGCAGATGTACACCCCAGGCCCTGCGATGAGCTTCTTCACCTGCTTCTGGCTCTTGCCGCAGAACGAGCACTTGAGCAAGTGATCAGCGTCGCCGATGCGTGCCACGCGGTACGTCCTTCCGTCCTGAACTGCATTCCCGGCCGTAACGACCGAGGATCCGCGAGACGGGCCGCTGTTTCAACGACCCACGCGCGAATCGACGTCGTGCGTATCGCGGACCTCTCGAGCCCCGCGTCCTTTGACGGTACAACGTCGGCCCGACAATCGGGCACCCCCTCGCCAGATCGGGCGTGGCGCGTCGCACGGACGGCGACGCGCCACGATCCGGGTCCGGCCGGTCAGCCGACGAGGCTGGCCTTGCGCGAGGACGTGAAGTTGTCGACCAAGCCGTAGTCGATGGCTTCCTGGGTCGTGAGGATCTTGTCCCGCTCGATGTCCTGACGGACCTGCTCGACGTCGCGGCCGGAGTGCTCGGAGAGCATCTTCTCCAGCAGCGAGCGCATCCGGAGGATCTCGTTCGCCTGGATCTCGATGTCGCTGGCCTGGCCGTAGGTGCCCTCGGTGTAGGGCTGGTGGATGAGGATCCGCGCGTTCGGGACGGCCAGCCGCTTGCCCGGCGCGCCGGCCGCCAGCAGCACCGCAGCCGCCGAGGCCGCCTGGCCCATGCACACCGTGCGCACATCGGGCTTGATGAACTGCATGGTGTCGTAGATGGTCGTCATCGCGGTGAACGAACCACCGGGCGAGTTGATGTAGATCTCGATGTCGCGGTCGGGCTCCATGGACTCCAGGCAGATCAGCTGGGCCATGACGGCGTTGGCGACATCGTCGCTGATCGGGGTCCCGAGGAAGATGATGCGTTCCTCGAACAGCTTGCCGTACGGATCGATACGCCGGTAGCCGTAGGAGGTGCGCTCCTCCCATTGCGGGATGTAGTAGTTCATCGAAGTCTCCTAGATGTGCGCTGCGAGGGGGCCGGAGTCGAACGGACGAGCCGTGATCACGAGCTGGCGCCGTTACCGTTGCGCGGCAGCTGCGTGGCGCTCTCGATCACGTGGTCGATGAATCCGTACTCCAGCGCCTCGTGCGGCGTGAAGTAGCGGTCGCGGTCGGAGTCGCGCACGATGGTCTCGACCGGCTGCCCGGTGTGGTGGGCGGTGATCTCGGCCATCTCCTGCTTGGTGCGCAGCATCTGCTCGGCCTGGATCCGGATGTCGCTGGCCGAGCCACCCATCCCGCCGGAGGGCTGGTGCATGAGGATGCGCGAGTGCGGCAGGGCGTAGCGCTTGCCCGGGGTTCCGGCGGTGAGGAGGAACTGGCCCATGGAGGCCGCGAAGCCCATCGCCACCGTCATGACGTCGGGCCGGACGAACTGCATCGTGTCGTAGATCGCCATGCCCGCCGACACCGAGCCGCCGGGCGAGTTGATGTACAGCTCGATGTCACGCTCGGGGTCCTCGGCTGCGAGCAGCAGCAACTGCGCACAGATGGCATTGGCGTTCTCGTCGCGGACCTCCGAGCCCAGGAAGATGATCCGTTCGCGGAGCAGCCGGTTGTAGATGTGGTCGTCCAGGCCCATGGACGAGCCGGGAGTGGGTGTCTGGGCCTGCGGAAATTCGACCGGGCCGGACGTCTCGGGGCGTGTGCTCACCGTGATCTCCTAGGGGCAGTACAGATGGTCGTCACGACCTGGGTTCGGTTGCTTCACTGACACTAACCAAGCACAGGTCCGCGCCCATCCGCTGCGCGCCCCTGTTCGCTCACGGCGTGCTCCTGAATGATCATGTTCACTTGGCAATTCCCTGCCGCACCACCCGTGCACGCCTGTTGGCGCAGCAGAAAACCTCGTGGTGTAGCGCCATACAGGGACGCGATGGCCGACCGCGGCCGCCTGACCCGACCTCGAACGGCGACGGTCGAACGAGGCACCGAAGCCTCGTCCGACCGTCACGAAAACCGGTGTTCCGGTCAGGCCTTCGACTCGCCCGAGTCGTCAGCGTCGTCTTGATCGCCGTCAGCAGCCTCTGCCGCATCGTCAGCGACTTCGGCCGCGTCGTCAGCGGCCTCCGCACCCTCGACGGCGTCCGCATCAGCGGCCTGGTCACCAGCCGCGGAGTCGTCCTCGATCTCGGCGAACTCGAACGAGTCCCCGACCTGCTGCGCGCCATCGTCCTCGCCGGGCTCGGCGATCGTGCCGTCCTCACGCAGCCGGTCCAGCTCGACCCGCTTCCCCGAGGCGTCGACGACGTTGGCCTTCTCGACCACCTGCGCGAGGGCCTTGCCGCGCGCGACGTCGGCCATGACCGACGGGAGGTTGCCCTGGTCGACGATGCGCTGAGCGAGCTGGTTGGGGTCCATCCGCTGCTGCATCGCCTGCTGGATGATGTAGGAGCTCAGCTCGTCCTGCGCGACCTCGATGTTCTCGGCCTTGACGAGCTCGTCGAGCACGAACTGCGACTTGAGGTTCTTGCGGAACTGTTCCTCGTACTCGGCGCGGTGGTCGTCGTCGCCGTGACCGTCCGAGAAGTGCTCCTCGACCTGTTCCTGCACCAGCTCGTCCGGCAACGGCACGTCGCCGACCTTCTCCAGCAGCAGGTCGAGCACCTTGTCACGAGCCGACATCGCCTGCTCGATCCGCGCGGCGCGCAGGGCCTGCTCCTGTACGTCCGCCTTCAACTCTTCGAGCGTGTCGAACTCGCTGGCGAGCTGGGCGAACTCGTCGTCGAGCTCAGGCAGCTGCTGTTCCTTCACCGCAGTGACGGTGACCTCGCAGTCGACCTCTTCACCTTCGTGGGTGCCGACCAGCTTGGTGCGGAACGTCGTCGACTCACCCGCCGACAAGCCGGTGACGGCCTCGTCGAGGCCATCGATCATGCCGCCCTTGCCGATCTGATACGACACGCCGGTGGCCTGCCCGCCTTCGATGGGCTCGCCGTCAGCGGTGGCGTTGAGATCGATCTGGACGAAGTCGCCGTCCGCCGCCGGCCGCTCGACGCCGACGAGCGTGCCGAACCGGGCGCGCAGCGCTTCGAGGCGCTCCTCGACGTCGGAGTCCTCGACCACGGCGTCGTCGACCTGGACCTCCAGGCCCTCCCATTCCGGCAGGGTGATCTTGGGCCGTACGGCGACCTCGGCGGTGAACTTCAGCTCCTCGCCGTCGTTGAACTCCGAGATGTCGACCTCAGGCTGGCCCAACGGCTGCAGGTCGTTCTCGCGGATCGCGTCACCGTAGAGCTTGGGAAGTGCCTCGTTGACGGCCTCCTCGAGCACGACGGGCCGGCCGATCCGCTGATCGATGACCACAGGAGGCACCTTGCCCTTACGGAAGCCGGGCACCGTCACCTGTGCGGCGATCCGCTGGTAAGCGGACTTGATGTTCGACTCAAGCTCGGCGAACGGAACCTCGACCGCAAGCCGGACCCGCGTCGGATTGAGGGTCTCGACGACGCTCTTCACGCTGACGTGTCTCCTGTAATGGTGGTCTGTCTGGCACGGTCACAGCGGGGGCCGGCGAACCGGACCACCACCGCGAACGCTGGCTGGTCGGGGCGACAGGACTCGAACCTGCGATCTCCTGCTCCCAAAGCAGGCGCGCTAGCCACTACGCTACGCCCCGCGTGCCCGGACAAGTCTAGGCCAGGCGACAGGGTACTCTGTACCGCGGGCGGTTCGCCGCCCATGCGGGTGTAGCTCAATGGCAGAGCCCCAGCCTTCCAAGCTGGTCATGCGGGTTCGATTCCCGTCACCCGCTCCACGACGACCGATCCAGGTCACGGGCCGGATTCGACCTGTTCGATCTCGGCATCGCTAGCGGCAGGTCCGCCCCTGGGCCACGTTTGGGCCACGGCGGCATCGTTCTCGGCGCCATTCAGTCCGTCCATGTGCACATCGAGAGCATCAGCGATGGTGCGCGTCGCACTGTCCGATCCATGCTGGTACATCAAGGCGGCACGCATAGAGTCGTGACCCATCCGGTCCATCAGATCGCGGGTACTGACATTCGCTCGAGCGGCGAGCATGTTCCCTGTGTGACGCAGATCGTGGAAGTGCAACGCGGGAACACCGATCTGTTCTACTGCGGACTTCCAACCGACTTGGCGCCGAAAGTTGCTACGCCGAATGACCGCACCTTTGGGTCCGGCGAAGACCAACGCATCGTGGCCCGGGCCCACATGCTCGGCCATGTGGTCGACGAGTATGGGCACGAGCCGACGTGGAAACCCGACTCGTCGACGACCGGCACGTGACTTTGGCGGACCGATCACCGGCCCTTTGCCCTTCTGCTCCACGTAGGCGCGCACAACGGTCACCACAGCGCTGTTCAAGTCGATGTCAGAACGCCGGAGTGCTGCGAGCTCGCCATAACGAAGGCCGGTGAATGCGGCGAACAGCACGAGTGCCCGGTAGCGAGGCCTGACCGCATCAGCTAGCCGGAAGACCTGCCCTGGCGTGAGCACGGGACGTTCCTCAGGCGTCTCCTGATCTGCTCCCTTCACGCGGCAAGGGTTACGCGCAAGGATGTGGTCTTCTTTGACAGCCGTCATCAACACCGCTCGAAGCAGCCGATACGCCTTGGCCGTCGTCGACTGCGATCGACCGTCGCGCAGCAATTGCGCGCGCCATTCCCGAACGAGTGGCGTGGTGATCTTTCCGAGCGGAGCGCCGCCGATATACGGCGCGATGTGCTTGCGCAACAGCATCTCGTACAGCTCGACAGTGCGAGGCCGAAGCCCCGGACGTTCGGCGATCCAGCGTTCGGCGTAGTCGACGAGTCGCACCTTTTGGCGCTCTGGATCCAGCCACTCCCCCCGCATGATCTGTGCCTCGACCAGGCTCAGGAACCGTTCAGCATCCGACTTACGCTCAAAGGTGTGGGGAGCCGACCGCAATTGCCCGTCTGGGCCGCGATACCGCGCTTGCCACCGGCCCGAGTCTCGCCGCCGCACACTGCCAAATCGTCGACGAGCAGGCATCACGCAACTCCACGCAGGTAACGCCAGACCTCCGAAGCGGTCATGGGCTCCACCCGCCCTTCATCAATGAACGCACGCACA